>JAGQPY010000178.1 GCA_020426485.1 Planctomycetaceae bacterium | reverse complement strand
CGGGGGGAACGTCTCCCGAATTCGGTTCGGTAGCTTCAGGTTCCGTGACGTCGACGGGAGGTGGCGTTTCTTCCGGAGGCGCGGGTTCAATCGGTGGTTCGGATTTCGGGGGAACCGCTTTCTGTTGAGCGGCCTTCTGTTGAGCCGCCTGTTCGGCAGCAAGTCTGGCCGCTTCGCGCTGAGCATGCAGCGTGTTCGACAATCGTTCGAGCTGCTGCTGAAGTCGCTGGTAGCCTTCCAATCGCTCGCGCTGGCGGCGGTCCAGCTCTTCGTCCAGATTGCGATTGTAGATCGGTGAGGGTAAGGGGACCGACGGCGGTTCTTCGAACGTCGACGGCACCGGCACAGCTGGCGGATGAAGCGTTGCCGGCGGCAGGTGATCAATCGGAGGATTGGTGACCGCCGAAGTTCCATCGTCGGCACCCGCGCTGGATTCCGTCGCAGTCGCCAATCGAAACGGGATCTCCGTTGACGAACGCTGATCAGATATCAGGCGAACAGCATTGTTATGTCCCGGAGACCGAACGACCGCCGGGGCTGATGCTGAAGTTCGCAGAATCTGTTCGTTCGAATCATGTCGTCTGTTTGTCGAAGTGCCTGTTGGGCGCCCCGGTGGAAGGGGGTTGAATGAACCTTCCGGCGGCACATCAGCGAGCCTCCCCGCCGCACCGACCGGAAGCAACGGTTGTGCTCGACCGTTCAGCACTGGCGGGGCCACGGGACGTCCTGAAACCAAAGGCGGAGCATCTGCACATTGTCCCGGCGATGTGGTCACCGTTAAAATCAGCCATACAATGGCCGGCAATCTGCGCCGTCCGATGGCCGAGTTCGAATGGGATGGCGATGGATTCACGGTGTCCTCCTGACACCGGAGACCGGAATCACTGCTGGTTGGGAGGTTCGCCGCGTGGAATCCGTTTTGAACGGCACCTGATCTTCCAACGCGCCTTCAGGCTGAGTCTGCGGCGGCAAACTTCCGGGAGCAGTTTCCCCGGGCAGCATGCCCGCAAAGCAATCCACGGCGGATCGATAGTCTTTGAGTTGCTCGTACGCATGGCCCATCGTCTGCAGAGCTTCCCGGCGTGCCGCGTCGTCTTCAGACTGTTCAATCACCATTCGGCAAAGTTTCAGTGCATCCTGCGCTCGGCCCTGCTGAACGGCGACCTGAGCCGACTGAAGCCGAATCAGGTGATGGAATACATTGGCTTCTTCGGAATCGATGGCCGACAACAATGCCGCTGCATCTTCCAGTCGATTGTCAGCTCGATACTGTTGAGCCACCGCCAGCATCGCTCGACTTCGCAATGGTGCGGCCGGCAATTGCTGCAGAGTGTTCAGATAGCTGTCGATGGCCTGAGGCGTCAGGCCGACCTCGGAACAGGCTTCGGCATGCAGGTAGCTCCAGTGAGCCCCGAATTCTTCTCGGGGATTGAACCGCGTCAGTGCCGTGACCAATGATCGCCCTTCACGCTCTCGTTTGTCGGGCAGAACAGCCGAACGGAAGCGAGCCAGCGATGAAAGGAATGCCGCTGCCGACGCACTGGACGATTCATCCAGTCGATCACGCCGCTCCATCAGAATCGTATTCGCACCCTGAGGACTGTTGGCCATCAGATAGGCGCTGCTGAGCATGACTGCGACGGAGTGTTCCATGTCCGATTCACCGCACACGGCGAGTGCTCGGACCAGAGTTGATACGGCCGGCTGAAACAAACCTTCTTCGATCTGCAGTCGGCCGACGTACAGATACCCTGCCAGTCGTGCGTCAAGGTGGTATGTTGGCGAATCGATGGCTCGAAGAAACGCTGTTCGAGCCTGTTCGGTCTGCCCCAGTGCCAGGAATGCCTTACCGAGATTCAATGCGGTTTCGACTTCGATTTCGGATCTCGGTTCCAG
Organism: Planctomycetaceae bacterium; assembly: GCA_020426485.1. GTDB lineage: Bacteria > Planctomycetota > Planctomycetia > Planctomycetales > Planctomycetaceae > JAGQPY01. The sequence goes on along the minus strand of JAGQPY010000178.1, from coordinate 8,365 downwards.
TTGAAGTTGTGACTGAAATGCATGAGCCGATTCCACAAACGACTTCTGCTGAAACTGAAGAATGCCCAGTGAGACTCGACTGTACCCGGCATATGGTGATTCCGGTGCGGTCAGCAGAGCATTGTTCAGCAGTCGGACAGTTACTGCCTGACGGAATGCCCGCGATTGTTCAGCGGTGGCTTCCGATTCGCTCACGACTTTGATGGTTTCGTCATCGACGGACCACAGCAGTCCGAATGGAGTACACAGGCCGTCCAGCAAAGCTCCCAGACTGATGTCTTCGTTGTGAAGCTGTTGAGTTCGGCCACCCATGATGACTCGAGCGGCTTCTGACAGGTCGGCCTGAAATCCGCTGCGGGTTATCACTGCCTTGACCAGTGCCTTCAGTTCCGCTGGTGGCGTGTGAACTCGCAGATAAATGCTTTCCGGCAGGGAATCCGTCTTCTGGACAATTTCAAAGGCAACGGCCGCAGCCGCAGGCGGTGCGGAGTCATTCAGCAGCTCCGGCAGAAGATTCAGCTGTCGGTTTGGGTCGGTCATCCACAGAGGCAGCGTCAGGCCGTCGTCTTTCAGCAGATGACGGACGTCGTGAGAAAGAAACGTTTCGCACCATCCTCGACCCAGCACGTGCAGCAACTCACCTCGAACGGCGACCGAGTAACTGGTTTCGTCCAGCACCACGTTTCTCATCAGATTGGCCGTCAGAGTTTCGATGCGACGTTCCGCTGCCAGACAGCGTGCTTCTCCGATGCGAGCGACACCGGCCCACGGCAGCGTCGGGAACTGGCGAATGACCTGCTGGTACTGCTGAATGGCTTCGGCAAACTTTCCGTTTGCTTCAGCGCACAGAGCCAGTCGATAACGCACGGCAGCCTCAGAGATGCCGCTGACATTCTCCAATGCGAATTCGTAGATTCGCAGGGCTCGAGCGTAACTGCCGGCTCGAAGTTCTTCGTCGGCCTGAGCGACGTGAGCCATCACGCCATCGACGGCCGTTTCGCCGGGTTCGGAGTTCGGTAACGGAGCGTCCGGATCCAGGCCAAACAGCGCGGCGACTCCGGTGGGTGTTCCTTCCGCCGAAACGGTTTCGGAGTCGAGGCTGGTTGTTGCGACGTCGAACGGAGAATCGACGGCAGGAGAACGTTCTGTCTGAGTGATATTCTTCGCAGTTGAGGGTTTCTCCTCACCATTGAGGGATGCCGGCGCCGTCAGCATTCGGCCCACGCCAACGCCCACTGCGCACATCAGCGCGCCGGCAATCACCAGCGCTGCGGTGTGCAGGTGTTGTTTTTTGGGGGTTGTTGGCTCAGAGTCGGCCACGAGGTCCAGTCCTTACTCACAGCGCAGAGTGCCCTACGATCGTCACAATTGCTACAGATTCATCGACCGTGAAGGTTTTCGAAATGAGTCGTTTTTTGGCAGCAAGTGAGTCTGAAATTCATCGATAGGCGGTGCGGTTCTCCCGGCTTTTCGTTGTGGTCCAGATAGGTCCATTCGTAAAAACCCGACCCGCTTCTGTGAAGGCCAAACAGGAGTCATGCGTCAGGGGGTGATCGTTCGACAAGAGCACAACGCAGAGCCACGCATTGAGGCGTAGGGCGTGGGAACTGAGCATGTACAAGGAGAATTCGGCCGACGGATCAGTCGAGGGCAGGGACGCTTAGACGGAACGCTCTTTTTGTACTTCGCGCGTGAATCGCGCGGAGGGGGCGAAGTTTCAAGAATCGTTATTAGAGGTCTAAGCAAATGGCACTCACAATCGCAAACAACGTGTCGTCTCTGACGGCGCAGCACAATCTGACGCGAGCGTCCAGCGGCGTTGCTAAGTCAGTGGAGCGACTGTCATCCGGACTGAAGGTCAACCGAGGAGCTGACGGCCCTGCGGCTTTGGTCATTTCGGAAAAGCAGCGAGCTCAGATTGCTGGTCTGCGTGCGGCTATTGATAACTCAGAGAAGGCCGTTTCTTTGGTTCAGACAGCCGAAGGCGCGCTGAGTGAAATCAACTCACTGTTGATCAAGGTTCGAAGCCTTGCCATCGATTCCGCAAACTCCGGCGTGAATGACGCCGATGCTCTGGCAGCCAACCAGGCGGAAATCGACAACGCTTTGGATACGATCAACCGTATCGCAAACAACACCCAGTTCGGCACAAAGAAGCTGCTGGACGGCTCTGCCGGTGTCAACGGCACTTCCAGTGCCGCTGCTGTGTCCTTCCTGAAAGGCACGTCGGATACGACTGCGGGATCTTATGCCGTCACGGTGACGACAGCAGGTGAGCGTGCCACGGAATCGGCCGGCACCAACCAGACCCTTGCTCTGGCTCAGGACGAAGTTCTGACCGTCAACGACGTCAGTATCACGCTGACCGCCGGACTGACTCAGGCACAGGTCGTTGACCGCATCAACGAATTCACATCTCAGACTGGTGTGATCGCTGACACCGCCAGCGGTGCAACTCGCCTGTACTCTCAGGCATTCGGTTCTGATGCCGAAGTGAAAGTGGTTTCCAACGTTGCAGCTGCGACCAACAGCAGCGGCTTCGGGACAACACTGCAGACCGATACCGGAATTGACATTCAGGGAACGATCGGCGGCACAGCGTTCACGGGAAGCGGCAATATTCTGTCGGCGGATTCCGGCAACGCCAAAGGGCTGGCGGTGCAGGTCGCAGCAACCGGTGGAGACGCCACCACAACCGGAACCGCTGTGACGGCCACGATCTCCATCACCGACAACGCTCTGCAGTTCCAGATCGGACCAAACCAGAATCAGACCGCCAAGATCGCCATCGACAAGGTAAACCCGGTGGCTCTGGGATTCGGTGTGGTTGGTAATCAGTTCAGCAACCTGAACGAAATTGACGTCACGTCTGCCACGAAGGCTCAGGACACTCTGGGCGTGATTGACGCGGCGATTGACGACGTGACCAACCTGCGAGGTACGTTGGGTGCGTTCCAGGCCAACACTCTGGAATCCACGGCCAACAACCTGCGAGCCACTCTGGAGAATACGGTGAACGCGGAGTCTGTCATTCGTGACACGGACTTTGCGGAAGAAATTGCCAACTTCACCAAGGGGCAGGTACTTGTTCAGGCAGGTACGTCAGTTCTCGGAAACGCCAACCAGATTCCTCAGCAGGTTCTGTCTCTGCTGCAGTAATCTTCTGGTGGATTCGAAGGAGAAAACCGAGGTCCGGTCGCAGCTCAAAGTTCTGAGAGCTCGACCGGGCCTTTTCATGTCCAGGGACGGTCTCAACCAGCGAACGGTCACAATGATCGTCGGACCGTACTGGTCTTGTAAGTTCAACAACATACGGCAGTCGGGAATCTTCAGACAGAATTCAGTTCTGACACAGTTCAGAACCGTGTGATTTCGGGGGCAGACATGGCAGTTACGATTGACGGACTTGTTTCGGGACTTGATACCGAATCAATCGTAAATGGTCTGCTGGAAATTCAGCAGACTCAGCTGGATCGCATCCAGCTGAAGCGATCTGACGTCCTTGCTGAAAAGACGGCGTTCAACACACTTCAGGCTCAACTGGTGACGTTTCGCAGCAGTCTGGCATCACTGGCCCGTGTCCAGAACAGCCCGTTCACTAAGCAAAGCGTTTCTGTCAGCAACGAAGACGTTCTCTCGGCAACCGCTTCCCAAAACGCCGCCAGCGGGATCTACCGGCTGACGGTGAACTCCGTCGCGAAGGCTCATCAGGTTGCCACTCAGGGCTTCACGGATACGGAAGCCGAAGTCAGTCAGGGAACGCTGGAAATCCGGCTGGGTTCCGGCGACGTGACCACGATCACCGTGGACAGCACCAACAATTCACTCTCCGGACTTGCGGACAGCATCAATTCTTCCGGAGCAGGCGTGACGGCTTCGGTCGTGAAAGACGCTTCCGGTGGCTCATCTCCTTATCGCCTTCTGCTGACATCATCGGCCACCGGCACGGACAAGGCGATTTCCATCACCAACAATCTGGCCGCATCGGCCGGAGATGCCGTTCGACCGGAATTCGATTTCGGCAACCCCGTTCAGGCTGCCGAAGACGCCAGCATCACTCTGGGCAGCGGAGCCGGTGCGATTACGGTTGAGAGTTCCAACAACCGCTTTGATGATCTGATTTCGGGTGTCTCGCTGAACGTGCTGAATCATTCTGCCGGTCAGGAACTGACGGTCACCGTGTCGCAGGATACGGAAACCGCCGTTTCGGCAGTGGAAGACTTCGTTGACTCTTACAACTCATTGATGGACTTCATCGACCAGCAGACCCGCTACGATGCGATCACCGATGAAGGCGGGCCGCTGCAGGGAAACCGTTCCGTCCTGAACATTCAGCAGAAAATTCGCAGCGCTCTGGTGACGGTTGTTCCGGGAGTCAACAACAAAGCCAATCGGCTGTCGGCCATTGGGATCAGTGTGACGGATAACGGGCGGCTGGAGCTGAACAAAAGCACGTTGCAGGGCATCCTGAATGGCGGCGATCAGAACATTTCCCGGTCGGATCTGAAACGGCTGTTCTCTCTGGACGTAAAAAGTTCGCGTTCGGGCATTAACTTCGTGCTGGGAAGTTCCCGCACAGAGCCTTCGTCCGGTTCCACCTATCAACTGGATCTGACACAGGCCGCGAAGCGAGCAACTGTTTCCGCCGGCACGGCACTGGCGGCTTCGACCGTCATCGATTCGTCCAATCGGACGCTGGAGATCGAAGTTGACGGAGTCGAAACCACCGTCACACTGAACGAAGGCACGTACACTCAGCAGGAACTGGCCGATCATCTGGAATCCGTGATCAACGGTGCTTCTGATCTGAATTCGCGTTCGGTGAGCGTAGGGCTGAGTTCCGGCACACTGAACATCACCTCGGATTCATACGGCCGAAGTTCCACGGTGAAGATCAACGGCGGCACCGGTCTGGCCGCGCTGGGATTCACCGCCGGTACGGTGGGAACCGGAACGGACGTGGCAGGAACGTTTATCGTCGATGGCCAGTCGGAATCCGCGACCGGGCGAGGCCAGCTGCTGTCGGGAAATCCCGACAACGAACACACGGCCGACCTGCAGCTTCGAATTCTGCTGGGGGAAGCAGATATCGTCTCGGGACCTGAAGCCGATCTGGACGTCACACGCGGCCTGGCAGCCGGACTGGATCAGATTCTCAGCGATATTCTGGACCCCGTGGATGGGACGCTGAAGTCCATCGATGACCGGTTCGACGATCAGCTGGACAGCATTCAGACATCGTTCGATCGTCAGAAATCGCTGTTTGATGCTCAACAGCAAAGTCTCATCGAACAGTTTGTTTCGCTGGAATCATCATTATCGGAACTGCAAAGCAGCGGTGACTTTATCACCAGTCAGCTGACAGCGCTTCGGTCGCAGTTTTCAAGCAACAGGAACTAAACCGGCCTCAGGCAGGAATCGAATTCACCCTTCATGAAACCTTCAGTCAGGTAACAGAATCCGCCACATGGACCCTCGAACGAAATACCGTGAATCAAAGCTGCTGTCGTGGACGCGCATCGATATGTTGCTGCTGATTTACGAAAGCGCGATTGAGTCTCTGGACAGAGGCGTTCACCTGCTGCAGACCGGCCAGACGGCTGAGATGCCGATGGCTCGCATTGACGCTCAACGGAAGATCCTGCTGATCACCGACGGCTTGGCCATTGATACGGATCCAACGGCTGTGCATATCATGAATATCTGCGTGTTCATTCTGGATCAGATCAACAGCGACAGCGTTGAGAACTGGCAAACCAGTGTGAAGCTGCTCGAAACCATTCACGAAGGATTTCAGGAAATCGCCGAAGAAGCTCGTGAAATGGAACGGACCGGCAAAATTCCGAATCTGGTGCTGTAAGGACGTCCCCGCAGTCGGCACGTCGCCGGCAGTGGCCAATCACCTCGATTGTGTCAGGATTGCCGGTCTCAGAGAATTCGAATCCTGCCGCCGCCTGAAACCAGCTGCTCGCCAGAAACGTGATTGTGTCGGCCCTCCGGATTGAACGATCGCGCCTTCAGAAGCCGCCCACCGCGACCACACCGCACGGCTCATCAAGTCTTTTTTGCGTCAGCATTTCCCGTTGACCGCGTGCGGGTTCAGCAGTTGCCGGTTCCAGCTTTTCCAGACGCTGCTGAGCCGGCATTTTCAACGGCATTGAAGGCAACGAAGCGACTTTATTCTTCCGCTTCCCCCGGTCACGCCACTGACCACCGTGCGCGACTGGAAAGTAGTGACGGACGCCGCGGGGCCTGCTCCCACTATCAATGTGCTGACACAGAAGCCGGACGGGAGCCGCGTGGCGGCAGGTTCTGTGGCGGCTGAATAAACAAGAAAGGGAGTCAGCCAAATGGCCGACTCCCCTGGTGCGTGATCAAAATCGGTTCAGGCTGGGCCTGACGATCTTCCCTGATCGTGCTTGCGGCAAATTCGTTCGTTCAATCAGTTGCATCCGCCCGGGGCAGAGCAGGTTGGAGAACAGCCGCCATCGCAGCAGGATGTTTCACACCCACCGCAGCAAACAGGAACCTGTTCGCACACGAATCGAGGGACACAGCGAGTGCGACAGACGGGAACCTGTCGAGGAACGCATTTGGTCTTGGTGATCATTCGAGTTTCGCAGACCTGACGGCAGACCGTGTACGGCACTTTGCGAGTGCACGTCTGTGATACCGTGTGACAGGTGGTGTAAGGAATGCGACGAGTGATGCAGTGGCTTTCCATGCGACACCTGGTGTACGGAATCTGTTTCGTCACGCAGTGATTTGTCCAGGTGCAGGTCACGTATGGAATTCGCTTGGTGCATGTCTGATGAGTCATCGAGCAGACAGTGTAAGGAACCTGTCGGGTTCGTGTTTCGTGAGTGAAGGTGCAGGTCGTGTACGGAACCTTCTTTGTGCAGGTCACAGGAACCTGACGGCAGACGGTGTACGGAACCTTCTTGTGGCAGATTTCCGGAACCATGGTTGTGCAGCAAACCTGTTTCTGAGTTACACAAGGCACCCACCGGCGGCAGCAGATGGTGCGTCCCGGACACTGTTCACAGACAGTCTTGCTGCAACACGGATTGCATGGATCCTGAACGCAGCGTTTGACAACCGGACCGGGAATGTGCTTTGTGTAGGTTTCCCAGCGTCCGCCACAGACGTCAACGGTTTTGGTGGTCGTGACCGGTCGACAAACGGTGTAACATTCGTCTCGGTAGCAGGTCTGAGTTTCCGTTCGGTAGCTTGTACAGCAGACATCGCGGTAGCAGGTCTGGTAACATGGCTTGCAGACGTTGTAGCACACCGTTCGGTAGCAGGTCTTGTAGCACGGCTTGCAGACGTTGTAACACACGTCTCGGTAGCAGGTCTTGTAGACCGGCTTGCGAACATTACAGGTCACTGTTCGCCAGCAGGTTTCCGTCACCGGACGACAGACTCGCTGCTGAACGCATCGATAGTGTGTCTGATAAACCGGTTTGCAAACCGTGTAGCATTCGTCGCGGTAGCAGGTTTCGTAGACGTTGCGAGTGCACGAAACCGGAATCGTTTCTGTACATCGATCGAAAACGGTACGCATGCAGGTGTACTGTTCGCGATCCCAGATGAGTTTTCGCACGGTGCGATACTGCACACCGCATCCGCACTTCGCCGAAGCGAAGTCACCACATTCATTGCAGGCGTCTGTCGGACATCCGGAGAATCCCCCGACTCCACAGAGCCCCGCCGTTGCGAGTCCGCCGTTCAACAGCATCGTCAGTGCTGCAAAGGCGCTTAGAACGAACGTTTTCATTGCCATAAACCTTTTGATCTGAGTCCTTTTTCAAATCAACGCAGGCGTCCTGCCTGGCTGAGAGACATTTCACGCAAGGTTTATTTCGTCTGTGCTGTCTTCCCAACTTCACCGGTCCATCTGTCCTGCTGAATTCGCCGCAACAGTTCCAGCGGGACGAACGGAACATGTGATGAAGTCACTACAACCCTTCTTCATCGGCAATTCCGGAACAATCATCACAACCTGTTCCGCAACTTCCTCAAACGAGCGGAATGTGCTCAAGGTGGTACAACTGAGGCCGGAAGCTGCCGTTCCATGGAGCCTCCGGGTCTGGTGACAACATCACCGAAACGAAAACGCAGAATGACGAACGAACGGCGGATGCAGTTCGGGGAGAAAAAGGAGCGTCCGGAAATACAGGCGGCTACGGAGTCCAGATGGTGCTGGACTTTTCGATGGCGTTCGTTCGAGGTAACCGGCGAGCCTTCATGCGAAGATAGGGCGGTACAAAGCGGCCTCGATAGCCGTAGTGAGACACATCAACGTTGTAGTTGGCCCGCACTGGTTCACGCAGATCTTCCAGAACGAATCCGCTGCGGCAGAGAC
>JAGQPY010000177.1 GCA_020426485.1 Planctomycetaceae bacterium | reverse complement strand
GTCTCTCGCCAAGAACGCAAAGATCGCCAAGGCGTCCCGCGTGCCGAGTCCTTTGTTTGGTAGCAGCACTACACTTGGCGATCCTGGCGCTCGTGGCGCGAAAAAAAGGGAACGGAGAACGTAACTTGAGCAGGGCTTCCATCCCCTCCAGCTTGTCATTTCTGCTGGGGATCGTCTCTTGATGTGCTGCGATTGGTTCAAGGGCCGGCAAACCCTGACATGCACCCGCTGTGACCCTCCTCGCGAGAGGGCCACGTGGGTGCGAGGCCGGCCCAGGTTCACTCGTCGCGGTCCCGGTCCTGTTCCTCGTCCTCATCCCCGACAGGCATCTCCAATTGATGCATTTTGCGGTAGAGGTTCGAGCGATGCACGCCCAACTGTTTCGCGGCATCGGTCATATTGCCATCAGCCGCGCCAATATGTTTGCGGATGTATTCGATCTGAAAGTGCCGCGTCGCTTCGGCCAGCGTCATATCCATCGAGATGGCAGTCAGGTCCTCTTTTCGCGGCGAAATAATAAACGCCAGCTCGTCGACATCGATCACATCGCCGGCACTGAGGTAGGCCAGGCGTTCCATCAGATTTCGCAGCTCTCGCACGTTCCCTGGCCAGTGGTGCTGGCGCAGCCGCTTCATGGCCGCCGGCGTCAGTGAGGGGGGCTTGCGCCGCGCCCGGGCGGCGAAGTCGTGCAGGAAGTGTTCGGCCAGCAAGACGATGTCGTCTACGCGTTCACGCAGCGGCGGCATCTCGACGGTCACGACATTCAAGCGGAAGTACAGGTCCTCCCGAAATCGTCGTGCGCTGACCATGGCGGCCAGATCCTGATTGGTCGCGGCGATCACGCGGGTATCGATGGCAATCGGCAGCGATCCACCCACGCGGACAACGACTTTTTCTTCCAGCACTCGCAGCAGCTTGGCTTGGCCGGAGAGGCTGAGGTCACCGATTTCGTCCAGAAAAATCGTCCCACCATGAGCTGCCTCGAAACGCCCGGTCCGCGTTTCAAATGCACTGGTGAATGCTCCTTTGATGTGCCCGAAAAGTTCGCTCTCCAGCAGACTTTCGGACAGCGCACCGCAGTTCACTCGCACAAACGGGCCGGTCGCTCGCGGGCTCAGCTCATGCAAAGCTCGCGCGATGAGTTCTTTTCCTGTCCCGGTTTCACCGGTCAGCAGCACGGTGGCGGTACTGGCCGCCACCTTTCGAGTAATCCGATAGACTTCCTGCATCTGCGGACTGGTGCCGATGATGCCGCTGATTGGTCCTTCTTCCGATGCCATGGACGGCCTGACCCATTTACTTCGTCAAGTTGCAAACAATCCCTGTTGACCGCGAAAGCCGGAAGGCCGAACCGCAGCTCCGCTGAACAACCATCCAATCGCCCGATTTCAACTGAGATCAGGTCATTTCGGGCGGGTGACAGTTCAGCGCAGACACGTTTTTCCATCCAGTGTTCCAGCTCCGAGTGCCGGGGAACTCTCAGATCTCGCCGTGCTCCTGAAGTCCCTCCTGATTGTGCCATTCGCCCGATGACGTCGGAAGGGCCTGTCTTGTGAAGTTTAAACTCGCACGGATCAGTGCGATACCGGGGAATCAAAAAACCTCAGGAGTTCTAAGGTTTGACGAAAGTTCCGAGCACTCGTCAAAGCATGGGGAAGGCGGTATCTGTCCACTCTTCACGGCCCTGCTCTGCCGCCGAGTAGCCCCCGTACTTTCCAACGCGTCTTCGGTCATTCAACCGTTCGCGCGGAACTGTTCCCATCGAAGCGGGAACGGCAGCCGACTTCGTCAGAGTTCATACGCGTCACTGCCGTGCCTTCCCAGTCTCCACATCCACCGCGTTCAGTAATATGCAGCAGATGACTCAGGGGCGGCGACGTCGAATTCCTCTTTGACCGCAAACGTGCCCGTGAACCCGGCCCTCCACTTTAATCATCACGATTCCGAAAGACTTACCGCCGGTGATTCAACGCTGGGCAGTTCCGCAGAAGCCTGGATGCATTCGCTCGGAAAGTTCGGCCCCCGTCGCCAGGTCCAGTCAGTGACTCCCATCAAAAAGCAGACCGCCGCAAACGGCGGCCTGACACCCGCCGGATCTTTGAGCTGACCGGACCGGACCGAATTACGTGGTCGCAGCACATCGACATGACTACATTTCTGAAGTGGGTAGCTCCCGTCGCCGGATGGCCCTTCTCCGTCGTCGAAGGGCCCCGACGGTCGCCGAGATATTGATTCTTTATTCAATTTTGTGGAGTGAGCTCCAGTGGATCTGTGGACAATTCTTCGCGACATCGTTGTCTTGCTGGGCGCGTCACTGCTGGTCGGTGGTCTCTTTGCGAGATTCCGTCAGAGCCCCATCGTGGGGTACCTTTTGGCGGGTATGCTGCTGGGCGGTCCAGGCAGTCTGCATGCGGTTGATTCGGCTCGGGAAATCGAAGCGATTTCCGAGCTGGGCGTGGCGCTGCTGCTGTTCAGCCTGGGACTGGAATTTTCCATTTCGCGTCTGAAGAGACTCGGAGCAAAACCACTCATCGGCGGTGTTTCGCAGGTCTGCGCAACCATTGCCGCAGGTTTGATCGGAGCAACACTCTGTGGCCTGCCACTGCGTGAAGCGATTGCAATTGGCGCGATGGTTTCGCTCAGCAGCACGGCTGTGGTGCTGAGGATCCTGATGGAACGCAGCGAAATGGAAATGCCGCATGGCAACAATTCGCTGGGTGTACTGCTGACTCAGGACATGGCGGTTGTGCCTTTGGCATTATTGATGACCGTTTTGGGAGGTGACGGGCAGCGCGGTGAAATCGTGTGGAATATCTTCAGGCTGGTCGCGATGGCTGGCGGACTGGTGGCCGCGTTTGTTGTGTTGAACAGGATCGCCGTTTCCGCTCTCGGAACTCTGACACTTCATCGGAATCGAGAGTTGACGGTCATCTTTGCTGTGTTCACCGGTCTTGGTGCGGCATGGGCTTCGCATGCCGTGGGGGTTTCGCCGGCACTGGGCGCATTTGTGGCCGGCATGCTGTTGGGCAGTTCTCCGTTTGCGACTCAGATCCGTGCCGACGTTGCTCCGCTGCAGGTTGTCCTTTTGACACTGTTCTTTGGTGCCGCCGGAATGGTGGCAGACCCAATCTGGATCATCACCAACCTGCATTTGGTCGCCGCGGTGGTTGCGATGATTCTTTTGGGGAAGCTTGTCATCATCTGGGGCATTTTTGTCGCGCTTGGCCAATCCGTTCGAATCGCTGTTGCGACCGGAGTCTGCCTGGCGCAGATTGGTGAATTTGCGTTTGTGCTGGGAAGCATTGGAAGAGCCGGTTCGGTCGTGACAGAAGCAACCTATGCTCTGATTGTGTCGTCCGCCATTGTTTCGTTTTTTCTGAGTGCGATTCTGGTTCCGCGCGCTGTACGCATTGGTGATTGGGCTGCACGCCTGTTTGGCAGGGGGGTGAGTCAGGCCGAAACAGATGAATCGAGACAGTGCCCGCCCGATGTCGTCATCATCGGATTCGGTCCTGCCGGACAGATTGTCGCCGGAAATCTGATGGATCGAAATCTGCAGGTCATGGTACTTGATCTCAACCATGCCAGCATTGGCAAAGCACAGCAATGGGGATTACGGGCAGAAGTGGGCGATGCGACACAGCACGAAGTACTCGAAAATGCTCAGGTGGCGAAATCCCGGGTTGTCGTCATCACGATTCCGCACCACAAATCAGCACTGGCCGTATTGAACCACATTCGCAGCCATGCACCGCATATCCATACGGTGGTGCGAGTTCGTTATGAAGCCTTTCGAGATGACTTTGTGATTGCCGGGGCAGATGTTATCACCGGCGACGAACAACAGGCAGGAGAGAGCCTCTCTGAACACCTGAATGCGTGGCTGAAGTTAACCTTCGGTGAATCGAACAGCCGTGAAGAAACTCATCTGTAAACCAGATTGAAAAAGCAACCGGAAAACGCAACTGGCATCCGCAACCGGGGCGATCCACTTTTTAAGTCGCGTTCACTCCAAAGCAGAAAAAACGCCACTGCCGGAAACTTCAGCCCCACAGACTGGTCTGTAAAATGGATGGCCCCCATTATTCCCATTCTCGGCTGAAGACCGCCGCAAACGGCGGCCCGACACCCTCCGGATCTTTGAGCTGACCGGACTGGACCGAATTACGTCGTCGCAGCACATCGACATGACGACATTTCAAGAATGGACAGCCTCCGTCGTCGCTCGCGTCGGGCCGCTGAAGTCTGAAATCATCAGCAGGATACGCCCCATAGCAGCTTTTCCCACTCCTCCAGAACATGACTTCTGTCAATAACTCGCCGGTATTGCGTCAGGAGTCTGTGCATCCTGTGCAAGCGGGGTGAAAGCTGATCATACGAAACCCTTTGGCTCCCGCTATCAAGGCATATCCGGCATGTTGTCCAGAGACCCAGTTGTCTCCACGGGCCCAGTCTTTTTCGGCCACAGCTTCTTACTCACCTCTGGAAAATGAGGACCTGAGGATACGATTAGTACGAAAAGCCATCTAAGATCCAAGGTGGAACGACTTGTTCGTGGCGACCATGTCATCCCAAAAGTCACTTTGGGCGTTTTCCTTACGACTGAAATCCCCGTGCGTCTACTCGACTACATTGAAATCCGAAATTTCAAACGGTTTGCTGACCTTCAGCGGATCGAGCTTGACCATCCGACGGTGTTGATTGGACCGAACAATTGCGGCAAAACCTCGACCATTCAGGCCGTCGCGCTTTGGTCTCAGGCAGTTCGCACATGGTATGAGTCACGAAAGGAGTCGAAAGCGAAAGAACGAACGGCCATTGCTTTGAATCGACTGGCTCTGGTTGCTGTGCCAGTCCCAAGTACGAGGTTCTTCTGGCACAACGCTGCAGTTCGACAGGGCACGCAGAATGTCTCGCTGACGATTTCCTTGGGAATCAACTTCAAAGGTCAAACGCAATCGCTATCGATGCAGTTCCGTAATCAGGGGGACGAAATCGTATATTGCGGCCCGGTTGCGGAAGACCTGGACAAGACTGACTTAATCGAGTATGCGGCAGGGCTCAACATAGAGCTGCTGTACTCTATGTCGGGAATGGACAGCGAAGAAGCCATTCTTCAGCCCGGACGAATCAATGTTCTGCTGGGACAGGGACAAACTGCCCAGGTTCTTCGGAACCTCTGCCTGATGGTGTACGAGCAGTCAGCAGACGACTGGCAGCGAATCCGGCAGCTTATGAAACGATTGTTCTCAGTGGAACTTGGTCTTCCCATCAGGACGGCCCGAGGTGCCATTGAGTTGAAGTATGAACAATCCGATATGAAGGACCCCCTTGAGGTCGCATTGGCTGGTCGAGGCTTCCAACAGCTGCTACTGATTTTTGCCTATCTGTTCAGTCACAAGAACAGCGTTCTACTGATTGACGAACCGGATGCTCACCTTGAGATCCTGCGACAGAAGCAGGTGTATGTCCTGTTGCGGGACATTGCATCCGAGAATAAAAGCCAGGTCATTCTGGTCACTCATTCGGAAGTCATTCTGGAAGAGTCACTGGATAAAAACCTGACTCTGCTGCTGGACGCAAAGGCCGATAACCTTGCCCAGAAATCCAGCATTAAAAATGCACTGAAGCATTTTGGAGCGGAACATTACGTCAGGGCAAGGGAACGCGGTTACGTCCTGTATGTCGAAGGTGGGACCGATATCGACATGCTTCGAGCCTTCGCGGAAAAAATCAATCACCCTGTTGCGACCGAATGGGATGAAAGAATCAACTCGTTCTACGTTCAGGATAATTATCCAGAAGAGTCCGTCGAGAGTGAATTAGAAAGAGTGGAAGGCGGCTTTGGTATCACGCCTCGGCAGCACTTTTTCCAGTTGAGAAGTATGATTCCGGAGCTGAAGGGGCTGGCGATTCTGGATAACGATGGCCGCACCCGTGTGCCAAGCAATGAGGGTGGCCTTCAAACGATGTACTGGAAACGCTACGAGGCCGAGAACTATTTCATAACGCCGGAACTTCTGCGTGCATTTGCCCTGCGACACTACGCGGACGCGACGTTGTTCGGCGGACATCAGAAGGAGATTCAAGACGTCCTGCATCAGCTGAACGTCGAGCGGGTGTTTGCCGGCTCTGAAGCCGACTGTGCGACATATGAACAGCTCACTGGTGAGGCAAAACGACTTGTCTGGGAATCTCGTACTCAACAATTGAAGCTGAGTGATTTCGCAGAAGAGTTTTTTCGCCGACTCGCCGCCGAAATCGGAGATCACATGCTTCTGACCAAGGGAGAACTGCATCGATTGATGGAACTCGTTTCCGCGGAGCAGCTCGCGTCTGAGATTAGTGAAAAACTCGATGCGTTGCAGCAGATCTTCGCCAGTGCTGAATTTCAATCGCTGCAATAATTCTGATCGAGGATCACAAAAAGAGAAGTACTCAATCGTTGACGGCACTGGTATTGCTGCGGCGATTAAAACGCAACCAAATCGCAACCGGGGCGATCCACTTTGTAAGTCGCGTTCACTCCAAAGCAGAACAAAAAAACGCCACTGCCGGAAATTTCAGCTCCACAGACTGATCTGTAAAATGGATGGCCCTGATCCTCCACATTAACGGAGTTCAGTCTCTGATCCGGTCTGCTTCACTGGCTGTCGGCGTGCTCCCCAAACCGACTACCACCGTCGCGGTTTGCTTTGTTTGTGGGATTTGCGGCCTGCCAAATCCCGCGTGACTCGAACATCGAAAATGGGCGTTCTTGGATTCTCGGTATTTTTTCAGGGTTCGCCAGGCAAATCGCGGGAGCTCTGCCATCAAACGCCCGGACGAGTTTCGCGACACACAGAAAAGATTCTGAGTCGGCGATCCCGGACAAACGGTGGAATAAAGGTGTTCGAGCGCGAGTTATGGGATGGCCGATGTGTCTGGTACCTGCCAAGTGTCGGCTCAACAAACGTTTCCCAACGGTGAAGGCGGCTGTTCGGGGGGTGACGCGACTGGAGTTCCTTCTTGTGCTCAGCATCGTGTTCCTAAACGTCGCGATCTTTCTGCCGTTTGTTGTCCGCTCTCGCGACGCTGCAAGACGAGCCGAATGCAAAAACAACCTTAAGCAAGTCGGACTGGCGCTGGCGAATTATCATGACAACTTCGCCGCTTTTCCATCAGGATTTGAGGTCAATCCCAATGGGAACTATCTGGGTTGGGGGTGGAATCTAAAAATCCTGCCGTATTCGGACGCTGCGGATGTTTACCACAGGATCGAACCTCATTTCGCGAATGGCATTCACGGGCTGAAGGATGTTCCAAACTGGAACAGACAACTGTCATCACTGTGCTGTCCGTCGGACACAGATGTCGAAAAGGTTCCACACGCGATGGTGGTGACCGGCAAAGTGATCGATGGTGTGGTTGCTGCGGGAACACAGAACTGGCAATCGCGACTTCCCCGGTCCAGCTACGTCGGCAACGCTGGATATTTGCAACTGGAAGCCGGTGGCATTCAGTACAATTCCGCCGCAACACCGACGTCGATCGTACCGCTGATGAATGCGGGCAGTCTGGGAAATGTCGGAGTCGTTCAGTCTCCCCGGTATCGCTACTGCGATCAGAAGTCCTTTCGCGGATTTTTTGGGCAGAACAGCCACGTCAGATATCGGGACGTGACCGACGGAACAAGCAACACGCTGAGCGTCGGTGAGCGATATTCCCCGGCCGATGCAACCGCCAGTGCTACGGGATACGGCACGTGGATTGGCGTTCCGGACTGCACCAACGCTCAAGGGTTAGCGATGTCGCTGGGCGACGCCAGCTTGCGGATCAACATCGGAATGCCATTTCGCGAACAAACGACTGGGTTTGGAAGCCTTCATGAAGGCGGGGCAAACTTCGCCCTGGGCGATGGATCCGTGCGATGTCTTTCTCAGAAAATCGAGACGGTATTGTTTCGGTACCTGTCGGTTATCAACGATGGCAGTTACCAGAGCCCGCAAGGAAAATGAGTGTCCGGTCATTGCCAATGCGATTAGTCACCGGTCGGCTTTGATCAAAATCAGGCTGTAGTCTTACCGGATCGGAAGAAGATCTTATGTCACAATGGCGATCGGTGTTTTCATTGGGCTTGCTGATCACTGTCGCCCACACGGCCTATGGCGATATTGCGCCGGGCCGAGATCCTCTGCCGAAGCCGCCCATGCTGGCACCGGTCCGGATTCATAACGGGAGCCTCAAACATCTGGGCTCGAACGTTGCAGCAAAGATCGTGATCCCCGGCAGCCTTTTGCCCGACTTGCAGGAACCAACGTACGGTCAGCAAGCGTCGCAAAAAGATTCTGCCGCGAGAACGATTGTCGCTGGATTGCTGACGACGGCTGCTGCGATCAGCCTGATGGTCGTCAAAACGAACAGTTCGCTTTGGAAGAAAACAGTGGCGGGCGTCATCGCCATTGCGGTTTTGACGGGAGGTGTCGTGCTGGTGAATTCCTTTACCTCACCCGCCGCACCGTCAGCAGCTGATCTATCAACGTCTCAGCGGCTGATCGTCATCGAGATTCGAAAAGACGGACACGAAGTCACGCTGGTACTGGAGAATGGTTACAACGGTTCTGAGTGAAATGCAGGCGGATGTACGGTGAAAAAAACGGACGCCTGCGGACTCTCCTTCGGAAATGATTTTTCCTGAAAGTATCGCATGAATTTGTTTCTGCTGTTGGCTGACATATCGCCACTGCCCTTTGTGCTGGTCGGCGGCACGTTACTGCTGATTGCTGGCGGAGTCATCATGGCCATCGCGGTCTTATCGTTCGGTTACGTTAAACGTCGCCGCGATCAACGACGACGGTCGGAATCGAGCGATACGAATGACCGTTTGACGGAAGCACCTGACCGTCAGAACTGAATTATTCCGCCCGTTCAGGACCGACCAGACATAGGTTCCGGCAAAAGGGACCTGACACGGACGTGACACTTACTTTTCCGGTCCACATATTTTTCGGTCATTGCATAGCCGTATCACATGTCATCAACCATCACGAATCAGTCAAACAGATCTCATGCCTTTGCCATCGGTATGGCAACGTTCGCGTGCGTGTCCATGGTGTTGACTGCACTTTTGCCGATGGGCATGTCTGTGGCGATCGTGTTGCTGTTTGCCGGGCCGCACAACTACGTTGAAGCTCGATATTTTCTGACTCGTCTTCCTGCCCGCATGGGGAAGTTGAAAAACTTCTTCCTGTTCTCTGCCGCCGGTATTGTCACGCTCACGACTGCGTTGCCGCTGCTGATACGCATGCCTGTCTGGGCAGGCTGGTCTCCGGAAACCGTCTTATGGACGGTGGGAGCCTGGAATACCGGCTTGATTCTGTGGGGCACCATTCTTGTCAGTATGCGGGCACAGCAGCCGCCGCGACGAGCATGGGATTATGCATGGCCGACAGGACTCGCGTTAATCGGCGTAAGCTGGCTGCAGCCTTTGGTATTACCTCTGGTACTGGTGTATCTGCATCCGCTGATTGGATTCTGGGTGCTGGATCGCGAGATTGCTCAACGTCGTCGGGAATGGCAGCGTGGCTTTCGAGCTTTCCTGCTGTTGCTGCCTGCCCTGGTCCTGCTGCTGTGGCAGATTGCTGCAGACCCGTTCGGCAGTGACGCTTTTTCCGAAGGGATTCGGCAGCAAATTCGTCAGCATGCTGGAACCGGATGGTTCTCAGCCACAATGGGGCGGCGGATGATTACAACTCATGCGTTCCTGGAACTGCTGCACTATGGCGTCTGGATTGTGGCGGTGCCGCTGGCCAGCGGGCGAGTCTTCTTTTCGGCGTTCGATCAGATTCCGCTGATGAGAAGTTCATCGCTGTTGACGCGTTCCATTCGTATTGGTCTGATGTTGTCAGCGGGCATCGTTGTGCTGTTGTGGCTGGCCTTTGCGGCCGACTACTCCACGACACGAGACATCTATTTTATGGTGGCAACGCTGCACGTGCTGGCTGAAGTTCCTTTTCTGCTGCGCCTGCTTTAATGTCACAAGGGCGGTGCCTCTTGACCCGATGACGTGGAATGTTTCAAGCGCCGAGACGCTCCCGTTGGTCGCTTGAAAAAAGATGCGCGCACTTACTCCGTAAGATTCCGGCGAGGCGGTGCCTCAGACCGATGGAACTACCGCCATTTCTCAAAACAACTCAGTTTGTATTGAAAGCACTGAACGAACTATGGGCTGTCACCACCGACCTTGTGTCCAATGGCGTGGACTTTAGAAGAATGGTGTACTTTA
>JAGQPY010000176.1 GCA_020426485.1 Planctomycetaceae bacterium | reverse complement strand
CCTTTCCAGCCGAGCAGTCGTGATTCCACCGACGCAAGGTCGGTGGCGATCAGTGAGAAGTGTCGGATTCAGAGCCAAGCGCCCCCACCTGAGCCCCCTACCTGATCGCGACCCCGGCGACACAGGCGGTCATGCAGCAGGCCAGTGTGCCGCCGAGCATCGCGCGCAAACCAAGTGCTGCCAAATCTTTGCGTCGTTCCGGGCAAAGTCCGCCGATGCCACCAACCTGAATCCCAATCGAAGCAAAGCTGGAGAACCCGGATAATGCATAAGTCATGATGACCACCGTTCGCTCAGAGATCGTTCCGGGCCCTGTTTCCGTTGGAAGCATCTCCCGCATCATGTCGTAGGCAATCAGTTCATTGGCCACCATCTTAAATCCCAGCAGCTGTCCTGCCTGAAAGCAGTCCTTCCATTCGATTCCCATGATCCAGGCCAAAGGAGCAAAAAGATATCCGCTGATCAATGACAGTGTGATTCCCCGGTCCGTTTCCATGCCGAAGACATTCGTCATCAGCCACAGAGAACTACCACTCAGAATTGCATCGAACAGCGCGATCAGTCCGGTGAAGGCGATCAGCATGGCCGCCACGTTTAGCGCCAGCTTCAAACCCTCTGAAGCACCATGAGTCGCCGCTTCAATCAGGTTGGAAGTTTCCACAGGAATCTCTGCGCCCGCGCTGCCAGCTGTCTGAGGCACCTCGGTTTCCGGATAGATCACTTTGGCGATCAACAAACTGGCGGGTGCAGAAATAAACGAGGCCGTGATCAGATGACCGGCGTCAATCCCCCAGCCGACGTACAACGCCATCACACCACCAGCGACGGTGGCAAAGCCGCCTGTCATCACGGCCATCAGCTCGGACTTCGTCATCCCGGGGATGTAGGGTTTCACAACCAACGGTGCTTCGGTTTGGCCGACAAAGATGTTGGCCGCTGCCGAGAGACTCTCCGCACCGGAAGTCTTCAGAGTGTGCTGAAGAATCCTTCCCAGAATTCGAACGACAAACTGCATCACGCCAAGGTGGTACAGGACCGACATCAGAGCAGAAAAAAAGATGATCGTCGGTAAAACTCGAAACGCAAAATAGTATTCCCGAAAGTTCTCACCGAACACCAGTTCGCAGCCTTCGTCCACAAACCCGAGCAACCGGGTGAATGCATCACCGAAGCGTGTGAAAACATCTTTCCCCGACTGTGTCCCGAGAATGACGGCCACCAGAGACATCTGCAGCAACAGTCCGCCAATGACAACTCGCCATGGAAACATTCTTCGGTTGGAGCTCATCAGCCACGCCAGAGCCACCATGACCAGCAGCCCCGAAGCAGAAACTCCTCGCTGAAATACGTCGTGTTCCATTCGAATCCGCCACTCCCGAGGCACAAAGCCAATCTACGCTTCCACAGGCTCTACGGCAGGAAGTACGGTGCCTGGGCCAATCGCAACAGTTTTCCACGGTGACTGTCGATGAGCCGTCGAAGTCCTGAATCACTCTCATCACCGCAGAACAAAAATCTTCAACCTGACTGACGACAGGATTTCAGTCTATTGCTTTCGAAGAGTCTGCAGGTAGTCCACCACGTCCACGATTTCCTGAACCGTCATCACCTTCTGCAGATCCGCAGGCATTAATGAAATCTTCTGGCGGACCTTCTCTTCCACTTCTGCCGTGCGGAAGGTTCGCACAATTCCGTCATCAGCTTTGATGCTGACAGAATCGTCTGTTTCACTGGTGATCAAACCGGTCACTGTGGTGCCGGATGTCAGCAGCAGAGTGTACGCTTCGTAGTTGTGACTGATACCAGCACTCGGATAGAGGATCGATTCGAACAAAGCCTGTCGGCTGAGCTTGCTGCCAATCTCCGAAAGATCCGGACCGACTTCCCTGCCAATCTTATTCACGATGTGACACTTGTGGCATGTCCCGGTTGTGTTGAAGACAAGTCGACCGTTGCTGACGTCACCTTTCATATCCACCAACTGCGACAGCGGAGGCAACGGCGCTCCTTCTTTGCCAGGTGGAGAGGGAAACAGTCGCTCTGCGATTTCGCGAGATGCACGCGACGGAGCACTGTGCAACGCTGCGGCAACTGCGGGAAGCAGTTCTGTATCCAGCGTCTTTTGTTCAACCATTTCTGCCAGCTGACCCGCACCATTCTGAACGCGCGACAATGCCCGGACAGCCTCGCGCCGAACGTCGATTTGGACATTTTCGTCGCGGACGACTCCGGCGAGCGGCCCGGCAATTGCTCCATCCATCGAATTGCCCATTGCCCGTGCCGTCAGAACTGCCTTCGCAGACTCGTTGTCTCGAAGTGACTGCGAAAACAGATTCCATTGTCGTTTTCGCAGCAAAGTTCGAACCGCCTCCACACCGATCTCATCATCCGCATGCTCCTGTGCCAGCGACAACAGCTCCGGATAGCGATCGGACAGCTCAAATCGTTCGATCAACTGCACAAACTGAACGGTGCCTCGCAAACCATTGAGAGCAACCTGCAGAGCCGCCTGCGCATCGGGAGTCGCGTCCAGAGCTGATCTACCAAGTCGCTGCAGGGCTTCGGCAATCACCATGGGTGCGAATTGTTCGTTGATTGAGGCAACGGAACTTGTGGAAACAAGCTTCGCCACAGCCGATGATGTTCGCTGCGACGGCTGAAAATCGATCGCTCGAAACCAGGCCTGGATCTTCTTCTGCGTCGATGGTTCACTCGACGAATCCTTTGCCAGTGCCTGAATATGCTGCACAGCTACGTCAGCGGAATCTGACCCGCGACTGCGCCAGGCAAGTCGGTCCGCTACGGCCGCCTGATCCCCGGAAAACCCGCTGGCTGCCTTTTCGTAAGCGGCCAGACAGGCGTCCCACCAGCCTTCGGCGGCAATTCCCAAAGCTTCCAGATACCAGCGGTCTGCAATGGGCAACTGACCAGCCAGTCGAGCCCATAGCTCGGGCTTTCGGTCCGATTGACAGGCACGCAACGCAATGACACATTCCCGGCGAACCTGAACCGAAGAGTCTGAAGCCAGTTGATCAACAATTTCAGCGACGTCCAGCCCGACGCGCCGAGCAACACGGATTCCGGTAATGCGAAGATCGGAATCGGCGTCCTTGATGGCGGCCTGAACATATCGAGATCCGCGTTCCGGAATCTGACCCAGCAACCACAGTGCTCGCGCACGAAAGCGTGGGTTGGGATTGGTCTGAAACACTTCTGCCAATGCAGATTCCGCAGCAGAACCTTCGGCTCGAAGCTTCTGGTACGCGAGATATCGCGTCGCCACGTTCGGGCTGAGCAGTGCCTTGACCGCTCCTTCAACCGTCGAGAAGTCCGGCTTCTGAAAGTCGTACGTTGCTCCCGGTGGAGCAACACGGAACAGTCGCCCGCGTTCAATGTCTCCCTGACGATGACCTCCCACCCCCGGATCGTACCAGTCGGCAACGAACAGCGATCCATCGGGAGCAACACAGACATCGGACGGGCGGAACCAGTTGTCACGTGTCCCTTCCAGAATGTTGTTGATCTCTGCTTTATAGCCGGCACCGTCATGAGAAATCGAATAGCTGCGAACCACATTCGGTCCAGCGTCGCAATGAATCAGCTGATTGCGAAAGCGATCCGGCAGCAGGTTACCTTCGTAACACAAAATGCCCGTCGGCGACCCCGCACCGGTCTGCAGCAGATTGGGGACCACGCCGGGATCGTTCAGGTGCCAGTGACGCAATGGAATGTCTTCTTCCCATCCGGTTCGCGGTTCTCGCCAGCCAGCTCCTGTGAACTCATCCTTGTATCCGTAGTTCCCGTATTCCATCACATAATTGATTCGCACTCCGCGGTTGCCGTCATCGTCGTTGTCGGACTGCCAGACCGTGCCAAAGCTGTCGACGCACAACTCCCAGTTGTTTCGAAAATTCCAGCCGATGGTGTCGACCTTTGAACCATCTAATTCACAGCGAAACGCCATCCCTTCCTGATACGGTTTGCGGACGTGTCGAACCTCATTTCCGGCCAAATCGACCACGATCGAACCATCAGCGTTGTGAAGTTCCTCACCGTTGTTGCCGAAGTTGAAATACAGACGCCCATCCGGACCAAACGTGAAACTGTGAATGCCGTGGTCGTGCTGGACGCCTTTGATACCGGTGAACATGACCTCCTTGCGATCAGCCTTCAGGTCACCGTCGTCATCATAAAAACGGAAGACATTCTCTCCCGCGGAAACAATCACTCGATTCCCCAGCACACACACGCCGTGAGCCGAATCGATATCGCGCCCCTGATAGAATGTCGTCTGACGATCAGCCACCAGATCGCCGTCGGTATCTTCCAGCACCAGAATTCGATCACCTTCCTCACGAGCCGGATTGTCCTTGTTCGCGAAGTGCCGATAGTTGACAACTTCGCACACCCAGATCCGTCCCAGATGATCGACGTCGATATTCGACGGACTCAGCATCGCCGGTTCCGCGGCAAACAGTTTCGCCTCCAGCCCCTCGGCAACATTCAGTCCGGCCACTGCATCTTCCGGATCGTGACTCCCGCCACCACCACCGTTCATGACTTTGGGTGGCTTCTGAACGTAAACAGCAAACTGCACACTGGGCAGTGCTCCCTGTCGAGTCCCGCCTTCATCAAGACCCACACGTGAAGTAAATGTGGTGAAACCTTCCGGAAGACGAAAGTGAATCACTGAATTCGCGTGAGTACCGATGCCGTTGACCACATCCTGTCCGGCAACCCGAAGCGGTCCGCCTTCAGCATTCCGACCGATCCGAACCTGTCCCCACTGACTGTCGGCCGATTCCCACTTCAGTTTCGTCAGCAGCAGATCGCCACCAGGCCCGGAGACCCGCGGTTCAATCCAGTCGGCCCAGTCACAGGAGAAACCATTTCCACCGTCGGTCACCACCAGGTACAGATCTTTCGCTCCGCCAATGTCCGCCTGCAGTGAAGTCGCGTGTCCGGGCGTGTTCACGGTGATCACGTCGGACTGAACAATCGGCCGAGCCGTTTCGAACGCGGAAACAGATGTGACAACCACAAACGTCACAAGGTGAGTAAAAAAGATCGTTCGCACGATGAAAGCTCCGTGAACAAAAAACGAAAAAGCGAGTTTTCGAGCACGGCCCGAAAACTCGCTTGGAATGTTCACAGATGCGGAACCGGAAATCCACCGATTCCTCGATGTTTCGGTTCATTACCGAAGACACGGAACTATGGATTGGCCACCATCCCGGAATATCGTTCTGTTGCCATGGTGACACTGGTATTCACCGTGACGGAACCCGTGAAGAACGGGGTGAAGATCGCGTTGCTGGCATACGGCACGGATACATTTACGGTGACCTGCTTTGTATTGTCATCGATGACGGTGGGATTCACCGTGACGGTCAACGTATCGACACCCACGATGGACATAATCCGAGTCGCTTCGTCGATGCCGGTTTGAGCGACCGCTCCGGGAATCACCAGCTTTCGAGCACCTTCGTAAGCTGCATTTTGAGCCGTACTGCGAATGGTGCCCAGCACGGCAAACTCCAGCCCGGCGAAGACGAGCAGAAAGAAGATGGGAGCCACCATCGCGAATTCCACGATGGTGGCACCTTTCCGATTTTGATGAGCAATCGACCGCGACGGGCCGACATTCCCCTGAAACGTCTTCACCTGGATTACTCCGTAATCAGTGTCGGCAGATTATTTGCGATTTCTTCAAACGCCTGGATGAGCTGAGCCTGATCATCGGCGTGCCAGTGACGACCGCCACCATTGGCAGCGACGGTCGCCATGCGAGTCTGATCCGCCCCGCTGCTGAACGTCACGGTATGCACCGTCACGTTGTGCGTATTATGAGCTGCCGTGGCGATTCCTTCCGGGGCCACACCGGTGTTGTGAATCCCGTCGGTCATCAGCACAATCGTCTTGGCAGCATTCGGTCGAGCGTAAGTCGTATCCAGAACTCCATTGAGTCCTGACTGTAGTCCCAAACCAATGGCCGTCATTCCGGTGACGGTCTTGCCGTTAACCTTCGTGTTAATCTGGTTGTAGTCTGTTGACATATTCAGATCGAGTTGTGCGGCCGTTGAATAGGTCGTCAATCCGACCAGTTCATCCTGTGGTGTTGTTCCCAGAGCATCAAGGAACGCTTTAACAGCTTTCTTCAGGTCAACCCAACGATTTCCACCGGGTGTTCCTGTAGCCATCGACCCCGATCGGTCAAGCACCAGGAACACGTCTCGGTCCATGTGCGAAGCAACGGCCGTTTTCGACGGCTGAAAGGTCCCCGTGCTGAAGACACCCGCAAATAACAGTGGAATCGGTCCGGATGCCGACCCCGCCGTCCGACTGCCATTGATGCGAACGCCGTTCAGTGATGAAGCTGTGTCTGCCTGTGTTGTGAAAACCCAGGCACCGGTCGTTGGATCCGGAGTCGAGTTACCAAACATGACATCGGCGTTGTTCAACAACAGTGGAGCACCCGCGACTGTGTTCTGTCCGGCCACGGCAATTGCCTTGGCTCGAGCCGCGTCGGGGTCCTGCGTTCGACTGAGCATACGACTGGCCGCCCTTGCGGACGCATCCGTCGCCGTGCGAAGTTCCGTCCGAGTCAACTGCATCCACGCCACATTGATCGCGAAGGCAGTGAAGGCAAGAACGACCGGCAGGCACAGAACGATCAGAATCAACATCGCACCACGTCGATCGTGGCGCAGGGAAAGCAATGACTTCTTAACCATGCCCCTAGAACTCCTTCATCATCGTTGCCTGGCCGTCGATAACCATCGTGTCATAGAACCAGCCGGAAAACATGGAATTGGATGCTGCCGGGGCGGCGACGCGAACTGTAATCAATGTCTCAACGGGTTGCCCCGTAAAATTGTTGGGGCTGATCGTGATGGTCGCCCCCTGGACGGATCTGGATGTCAGAATCTGATTGCAGGCAGCCTGAACCGAAATCGAAGTTGCGTTCGGCTGAACGGCAGCCCGGATTCCCTCATAGGCTGCGATACTGAGCGACTGCTTCAAATAGATCATGGTGCAGGCTTCAATCGTACCAATCACCAATGTCAGCAGGATTGGCAAACAGACGGCGAATTCCGTCGCCGCTGTACCTCGACGCCGAGGTCGCTGTTGTCGATTCGTTCCAAATGCTCTCATGACAAATCTGCCCGATAAAGGCGAGTAAGTGTTTTCAGTGGTGCGACGAGTTCAGTCACACGGACGCTGCACGGCGTTCAAACGTTCACGAATTCGCCGGCATCCGACCGACCGATGGATTCGGCCAGTTCTTCCGGAAGCTTTTGCACGTGTCCGCCCGCACCTTTTCGCAGTTGCTCTGTCATGGCGTTGAACTGAGCAGGAAGGTCCTGCCACATATCACTCTTGCGGAACGACAATGGAGGAACCTCTTCACCATTCGCAATCCGCTTGACCGTATCCTGAAGGCGGCAAATCGGGCCTGCCATACGGTTACTCAAAGTCAGCGTGTCGCGAATGAAGATCGGCATCAAACACAGCAACGCGAACAGCATTGGACCACTGTGTCGCCAGAAACTTGACAGGTTCTTCGATACACCCCCGAATGGGTCCATCAAGAACTGATTGATCAGACCGAAGATAGCACCGGCGCAGATAAAGACGAAGAAATGCAGGACCACTCGATAGGCCAGCGTCCACTGAACCTGAGCATTCACCACTGCTTTTTTACGCTTGTTCTTGACCGCAGACATCTGTAAGGCTCTTCTGACATTTTCGACATGGAAGCGTGAGTCAGCAGCTTGTGAACTGCTGAAACGCGGAAGCAAGGCGTCCGAAAAGCATTGGTCACGATTTCACACCCGGGCGGAAGTTCCCCCGGTTTTTGCGGTTCCGGCTCAGAGAATTCGTAACGAATCTGCGGGTCGTGACGACGACCACCGTCGAATTCTCAGGTGCAGAGAAGGACAAGCTTGGCCCAACCCAGCCACTTCCGAAAGGTCAATGCGATCAAGCCGAATCTCATCGCCAGGAGAAAAGAATGACTTCCGACGCTTCGCGGCATTGCCATATCGACATCAGTCGAGCCACCAGCAGACGCCCGGCTCAACGAAGCAGAATCACAGCCAGAGCAGCCATGCCCACCACGAACCCGGACAGCAGCAGGAGCAGCAGGTTTCGACGGAGCCTTCGTTCTTTCACCAGCTCCTCTTCATTCAGAAACTCAAACCCGGTTCCGTCAGCGAAGGTGACTTTGGACCGATGGCGCAGATCGATGTAGATTTCGGGATGACCGTTGACGAACGTTGGCTGCGATCGGGATTCCTGATGTAACTGCCAGCGAGATCCCGCATACTCGATATAACACTGGCGAGCATCCGCCACGGAATCCGCCAAACGAATCTCGCACTCTTCTGCCGTGCCGATGCGAGTCTTCACGCGAGAAACATCAATCTGTCGCTTTGACTTCAGCAGTCGAATAAACCATCCTCGCGGCACATTTCCTCGACTCTGTACGGACACTCGAGCCGGTGATGAAGACACCGGGCTGGTCTCAGAATCTCGTCGTGGTCGCGGTGGAGCCGGCTGGCGAATTGCCGGAGTGTCTTCGCTGGCGAACGTATCAATTTCCGCCTGAAGATGATGGCTGGAATTATTGAGCCACCCCGATGCGGAAGTGATCGAAGAACGAGGCCCGGCTTTAGATGAGCCCTTTCGAATCACCGCATCCTTATCGCGAGCCTGCTTGGCACGAATCGTTACCAACTGCCGGAAGTCAAATTTCACCGGACGTCGACTGGCATAAGGCTTCAGTGCCTCAGCGACCTCTTCTGCAGAAGAAAACCGCTCCGCGGCATCTTTCCGCATCATTTTTTCAACGATCGCTGCAACTTCCTCCGGAACGGAAGGGTTAATGCTGCGGATCGGTTTTGCCGTCTTCTTTTTCTGAGCTTCAATCTTTGCTGAATTCAGCTTCTCCGGAAACGGGACTCGTCCGGTCAACGCCACATAAAACGTGCAGCCCAGACTGTAAACATCTGCGGCTGCAGTGACAGTGGCACTGTCGACGGCCTGCTCCGGAGCAATGTAATCGGGTGTGCCAAGGCAGTCATGACCGAAGATCATCGACAGTGAAAACTCTTCACCCGCCTTGTTGGCCAGTCGTGCCAGCCCAAAATCCAGCAGCTTTGCCGTCCCTGTTTCATCAATCAGAATGTTCGCCGGCTTAATGTCCCGATGAATAATGCCCTTCTCATGCGCTGCCTGCAGACCTTCGGCCACCTGCATAAACATGTCACACGCCATGGGCCACTTCACCGCGCCACTTAACGCCACAAGCTCATGCAGACTGATGCCGCGCACCAGTTCCATCACCATGTAGTGAACGGCTCCCGTGCTGGAAATCCGGTAGGTTTCGATCACATTGGGATGCTTGACTTCCATCCCCGCCAGCGCCTCCAGCTTCATTCTGGTCAGCATGCCGGCGTCCAGCGCGTGTTGAGACGACAGGACTTTCAGAGCGACTTTGCGGTTCTGATCACGATCTTCGGCAATGTAGACGCAGCCCATTCCGCCCACGCCCAGAACTTCGCGAATGCGATACCCGTCGATCACGAAGCCTCGATATCGCCCCTCCAGCAGCCTTTCCGCCTGAAACGGAGTCAGAATGCGATTGCGCACCAGACGGCGAGCGACCGTCTCCGGAGGAAGGTCATCGGACAGCTCGAACTTCTCAATCGCCTTGCGCATCTGCAAGTCGGAAAGCAATTGGCTTTTCACGACCAGCTGAAAGAACTCATTGGCGACGGTGGGAGGCTGCATCCGAAAAGCCTGACTGGTCTCGAACCCGGCAGAAACTGGCTACAAATGTGGAACGCCCGAATTCGGCGCGGCTAACAAGCTTATCCTGTGAAAGCCGTCGGTGTTGGCGATTCCTGCCAGACAAATCAGCAGAAGTTGTCAACGATCGAAAGCCTCAGGACAAAACGCTTTTCAGCGTCTTCGCTACGCACATTAAAATAGCTCTCTTCCGAAATGTACAGCATTCCAGGCAGTTTCCGAGACAGCCTTCCGGAACAAAATTCCAACTTCATGCCCTGCAGATGGCCAAACGGCGCGCCATGCCTGCTTTCCCTGCCCAATGGAGATCACCCGTACGCTAACGCCGGTCCATCGGTCATAATCGCTCCGACTGATACCGTTCCCGCCATTCCGCCTCGCAGACGTGGAACACGCGATGTCAGTCACGGCGCAACACCGCCATACCTTTTGCGATGGCGTCGGATGCGCGCAAGGTGCGCGCATCTTTGTTCAAGCGACCAACGGGAGCGTCTCGGCGGTTGAAGCTTTCCACGTCATTTCGCT
>JAGQPY010000175.1 GCA_020426485.1 Planctomycetaceae bacterium | reverse complement strand
GTTTGCAGCAAACGCACCATGAATCAAATGGCCCCGCGAAGGCAGTCGATCGAAGACGGTTTTATTCCGGCTTCTGACGAATTCTCGAATCCGATGCTATCCCAGCACAAACTGCTGCGAGTCTGAAAGATCGGCGGCAGACTCGGCTTCCGAAATCGGCGTTACGGACTCAACACCCAGACGCCGTCGGCGAATATCTCGAACGACGTCAGCCAGTTCATTTTCGAATGCCTGAAGACCGCCAATCAGTTCACTCATGGCTCGAAAAACGGAGTCATCACCTGCTGCTCCGACGATTCGCAGATGGCCGATACGAAGCCCGTCAACAGTCAGGGGGATCTCGGATCGCCATTCCTGATGACGTTCTGTTTCCGACTTGCGTTTCCAGCTGGCATGGTAACCTTCACCGACAATCGGAAGATTGACATTCAGGTCCATGGAGTCGAGGCTGAAACGTTCGCCGTAGGCTGTGAGAGTCTGCCAGAGTTGTTGCCAGTCATGATCTCCTGTCAGTCGGACCTTTTCGTCATGCAGCACTGTTGCCGCTGGTGACGAACGCCGAATGAGCGATCCCGCCAGCCTGCGAGCTCGACTGGACAACATCATCATCTCGGTGTGGCCGAATGATCGAGTGAGAATCAGCAGCAGCAACGCCGTCATCACACCAACGACGGCGATCAGGTCGTTCTTCCAGACAGAACCAGCGACGGCACCGACACCCGTCAGGGCACACAGAAGTCCGGTCAAGAGTAGAAGTCGCCAGCCCACATAGCCTTTTCTCTGCAGACAGTGGTGCAGATGGCCGTGATCTGTTTCGTAAATACTGCGCCCGGTCAGCTTTCGACGCACGATGGCCATGGCAACATCGAAAATCGGGATGGCCCAGATAGCCGTTGGCATGATCAGAGTGGCCGCGGCGTATTGGCGAATGGAACACTTCAGTGCCACAGCCCCAAGGATCAGTCCGATGAGCATGCTTCCGGAGTCTCCCAGAAACATGCGAGCTGGCGGAAAGTTATAAATCAGAAACCCCGCAAGGCTGCCTGCCAGAGCGGTCGACATGATCAGGCCATCTGGTCGACCTCCACAGATCCATGTCACGGCTGCGATGGACAGGCTCAGTACGATTCCGGTGGTGCTGGCCAGACCATCCACGCCGTCGATCAGATTCAATGCATTGATCGCGCCGACGATGAACAGAACGGTGACGATTGGAGCCAGGTCGCCGAAGACGAACGTCGTGCCAAACAGCGAGGTTTCGCGGACCACAATTCCCGAGGGCAGCAGCAGAATCGCAGCCAGAAACTGCCCGGCGAGCTTCTGCCGACCACGGATTCCAAACCGATCGTCAATCAAACCGATCAGTACAATCACGACGGATGCCAGTGTCAGGCAGATCAGGAACTGGCGATCGTTGTCCGTCGAACGCAGAGCATCCGGGAATGACCACAGGGCGATGCCGAGGGCCACGAACAGGGATAGAAGTATCGTGGGGCCACCGACCAGGGGCACCGGACGAACATGCAGCTTTCGATGTCCATCGGGCTGGTCAACGATACCCAGCGCCAGCGCGCTTCGAGCAACGATTGGTGCGGCGCAGGCGGCGGCAATGAATGCAGCAATGAAGGCAAGTATGCCGGGGTACATCCGGATGCCTGAGGGAAAAAGGCAGAGCGGCAAACGCTTCCATGCGTCCGAATCAACAATTCAGCGACTGCTGGCCATGATGACCTGCTTCAGGAGGAAGATGCAACAGGATCAATTAACTATCATGCAAATCCGCTCTAAAAACCAGATTCTGCCTATCCCGAAATGTTCAGATTTGTTGACACTTCAGATCATGAAGTCGGTAGTGCGGCCGAGAATTCGGTCGATCAGATCCTGCGAAAGTTCGACGGCGGGTGAGCGTTCCGGGTCCAGATCTGTTGGATTAATCCCGCAGTAGACGGACCACGGTCCCAGATGTCGCCAGCGCCCTGCTCGTTTCGGTTCGTTTGGCAGAACGGGTGTTGTGCATCGATTGCAGCCGATGGTGCTGTAGCCCTGCTGGTGAAGCGGGTTGGTGATCACATTGTTTTCGCGAATGTAGTCTCGCAGTTGGTCATCCGTGAAGTTCACCAACGGATTGACTCGCAGGCAGTTAAGGCGAGTATCAACGGCCAGAATCGGGCATGCTCCCCGAGCACCGCCATCGGATCGTCTCAGACTGCCGATCAATGCATCAAAATCGTCGGCGACGGCATCTAATGGTGCAGATTTTCGCAACTCACAACACTGTTTCTGTCCCTCGGGAGTCAGATACAGGACGCCGAGTTCGTCGGTCTGTTCCGCCATGGACTTCTCAGGATAAAGTGTTCGAATCTCGATCCTGTATTCCGCTGCCAGGCGGTCACGGGTTTCGAGTGTTTCCGGAAACAGCACTCCGGTGTCGACGAACAGGACGGGCATCTGCACGGGAATTGAGTGCAGCATGTGGCAGACGGCATTGCCGGACTTCTGCATCGATGACAGAGCTGCGACTCGGTTCCCGAACGTGGCTTTCGCCCACTGAATCAGTTCCTGAGGCGTTCTTTCTTCGAATGTTCGGTTAAGATCGATCAGATCAGCCTGACTGAGCCTTGGCATGAAACAATTCCTGTCACCACAACTCTGATCCTTCTGCCGTCAGACACTTCGGGCAGAAGCGCGACGCGAACGAATCAGCAGAAAATTCCGGTTCTTTCAGCGCGGAATGATAGCGGTTTGGCTGTCTGACACCACTGAGGTTTTTCGGATCTCCAAAAACGATGCTGGCCGCAAATTCGGTCGCATCAGAACGATGTTTCTGACCATGAGCAATCCCGAGTCCAGAATCAAGATCAATGAATCGGCGGCGATTCGCACCGTGATGGATTTGATTGCCATTCCCGGTGGCAGTGGATCGGAGTCCGGAGTTGCCATCAATCTGAAGCAACAGCTGGAAAAGTCAGGCGTGCCCTCCAACGCGATTCGGTTCGACAACGCTCACCGAAAAAGCCCGGCTGGCGGGGACTGTGGAAATCTGATCGTTCGCCTGAAAGGTCGTGTGAAGGGCCCCGGTCGTTTATTGATGGCACATATGGATACGGTGCCGCTGGCCGTCAACAGTGTTCCTGCGCGCGAAGGCGATATCATCCGGCCGAAGAGCCACAGCACGGCTTTGGGCGGCGACAATCGTGCGGGCTGTGCGGTTGTGTTGACTGCCGTTCGGGAGGTTCTTCAAAGGAATCTTCCACATCCTCCACTGACCCTGGTGTTTACCGTACAGGAAGAGATCGGGCTGCGCGGTGCCAGATTTCTGGACAGCAGCAAACTGGGGCAGCCGGAACTGTGTTTCAACTGGGATGGCAGTGACCCCGCAAGGCTGATCAATGCCGCTGTCGGTGCGACCAATCTGTCCATTACGATTCAGGGCGTCGCCAGTCACGCGGGAGCCCACCCGGAACGAGGCGTCAATGCAGGAGTTGTCGCAGCGTTGGCTCTGGCTCGCCTGCAGCAGGAAGGCTGGCACGGGCTGGTGTTGAGGGGCAAAAACCGCGGTGCGAGTAACCTGGGTGAGATTCGTGGTGGAGAGGCCACAAATGTCGTGATGCCGGAGGTTCAGCTGCAGGCGGAAGCCAGAAGCCATCAGCCTGCGTTCAGAAAGCGAATTGTTCGGGAGTATCGAAGGGCATTTGAGTGGGCCGTTCGACAGATCGCAAATGACAGCAACTGTCAGGCACAGCTCTGCTTCGAGGAAGACACTCGTTACGAAGCCTTCCGAATTCCCGCTCATTCTCCCTGTATTCAGGTCGCGGAAGCTGCCATCAGTTCTCTGGGGCTGACTCCCGAAGTGCGGAATTGTGACGGGGGACTCGACGCCAACTGGATGGCTCGTCATGGGTTTCCCGCAGTAACACTGGGATGCGGGCAATACGGAATTCACACCGTGGATGAAACACTCAATGTGCCGCAGTTTCTGGATGCCTGCCGCATTGCCGTCATTCTGGCATCCACAACGGGTTGATCTCCCCGTCAGACAGCCAGTCGTCAGAAAGGTGTCCGGAATCCGTGAAAAACACGAGTCTGGAATCTGCCGAACGGTAGTTTTCATCTGAAAATCTGGTCACCATTGTCAGCCACATCAAATGTCTCAGTCATTTCAAGAGGCTGCTTTGACCCTTCACAGGCCTGCAGTTTCTGAATCTGACTCTAATGGCTCTGCCATCCGTGGCAGTTCCCTCTCCGAAGTTCTCATCGTTCTGCCACGTATGTCCGACGTCTCGTTCCGCGAATACTATGACGATCGAAAGCGATACGTCGACGAAGCTTTGACGCAGGCGATCTGTTTTCCGGATTGGCCATCAGAATTAGCGGAGTCGGTGCGGTACAGCCTGATGGCTGGCGGAAAACGACTGCGGCCCATCCTTGTGATGATGGCCGGTGAGGTCTGTGGGGGAGCAATCGAACAGGTAATTCCCGCCTGCATCGCTGTGGAAATGGTCCATACCTATTCGTTAATCCATGACGACCTGCCGTCGATGGATGACGATGATCTTCGTCGAGGCCGCCCGACAAACCACATTGTCTACGGCGAATCGACTGCGATTCTCGCTGGCGATGCACTGCTGACAGCGGCCTTCGAGACGTTGACGGACGGACGAATTTCACCTGCGGCAGCTCTGCAGTGTGTGAGAATTCTGGCGGGGGCCGCTGGTGGTTCCGGCATGGTTGGAGGTCAGATTCTGGACCTTCAGGCAGAGAAGAAGATGGGCGTATCCGGAATTGGAGCTGCGAACGATGAAGCTGGTGCGTTATCGATCGAAGGTCGGTCATGCACCATGGAAGAATCTTCAAATCTGACCAGCACAGGATCTGCGGTCCGCGTAGAAGAATTGGTTAAGATTCATAGAATGAAGACAGGTGCTCTGATTACGGCGTCTCTGAAGATGGGGGCCGTCGTGGCGAGTGCCGGTCAGAATCAACTGGCAGCCTTTCAGGAATTCGGCGACTGCGTTGGTCTGGCGTTTCAGATTGCCGATGATTTGCTGGATGTCACCGGCAATCATCAGAAACTTGGTAAGGAAACCGGCCGAGACATGGAGCTCGGAAAACTCACCTATCCGTCACTGCTTGGCATCGAAGGCAGTCGTCAAAAAGCCCGTTCCCTGATTGAACAGGCTTGTCAATCCCTTGAAATCTTTGGCAGTTCTGCCCTTCGCCTTCGACAGCTGGCCGAGTTTATTGTGGAAAGAGATCACTGATGTCGTTCGAGATTCTCAGTGAACTGGAATCGCCCGCTCAACTGAAAGAACTTTCGACGGCTCAGCAGATCCAGCTGGCCGCAGAAATTCGCGATGCGCTGTTGACCATTGTGTCCGATCGATCCGCCCATTTTGCCAGCAATCTGGGAGTCGTCGAACTGTGTATCGCGCTGCATTCGGTCTTTGATTTTTCGAAGGATCGATTGATCTGGGACACCGGTCATCAGGTTTATCCACACAAGCTGGTCACCGGACGCTTTCATCAGTTTCAGACAATCCGTCGTCGTGGCGGACTGATGGGATATCCCAACCCGGAAGAAAGTCCTTACGACCTGTTCGTCACCGGCCATGCCGGCAGCAGTGTATCGACCGTTCTGGGACTGAAGACGGCCGACGACCTCTTGTTTCGCGATGGCCGCAAGTCCGTGGCGGTCATCGGTGACGGTGCTTTGCCATCGGGAATTGTGTTCGAAGCCATGAACAATGCGGCCGGGTTGCAGAAGGATCTGCTGGTCGTGCTGAATGACAATAAAATGGGCATTTGTCCGCGCGTGGGTGGAGTCGCCAGCTATCTGGATAAAGCTCGCGTGGCGCCTTTTTATAACGGTCTTAAACGAGACGTTTCGTGGCTGCTCAATAAAGTTCCGGTCGTTGGCGAATCCGTTGAGCACATGCTGGGTCAGTTCAAAGAGGCCTTGAAGACATTTTTTCACGGCGGAATGCTGTTTGAGGAAATGGGGTTTCGCTACATCGGTCCGGTTGATGGTCATGACATCGCTTCGCTGCGGCGATACCTGGCCATGGTCAAAGACGTACGCGGACCGGTTCTTCTGCACGTGTTCACCAATAAAGGACACGGCTTCGAACCGGCACTCAAAGATCCGGTGAAGTTCCACACACCGGCACCGTTTTGTCGAGACGAAAACAATGAAATTGTCCCGGTCAGTCCGGAGAAGTCACGTTCGTACACCAACACCGTCGCTGAGGCGATTCATGCGGCGATGCAGCAGGACGAAAAGGTCTGTGTGCTGACGGCCGCCATGTGTGCGGGAAATGGATTGAATCGAATTCGTAATGAATTCCCGGACCGATTCTTCGACACCGGGATCTGTGAAGGCCACGCGGTGGCGTTTGCCGGTGGTATGGCGAAGTCCGGCATGAAGCCCATTGTCGATATCTACAGCACGTTCCTGCAGAGAAGCTTTGACCAGATCTTTCAGGAAGTTGCTCTGCAGAACCTTCCCGTTGTGTTCTGCATGGATCGAGCGGGGTTGTGCGGCCCCGACGGTCCGACTCACCATGGAGTCTTCGACAACTCCTACATGCGGATTTTTCCGAACATGGTTGTGATGGCCCCCGGTGACGAACAGGATGTGGCTCCCATGCTGGAGTTCTCCCTCACACTGGATGCGCCAAGTTCCATTCGATATCCCAAGACCGACGTTCAGCAGGTCCAGCGCACGGTCGCTCCGATCAGGCTGGGAAAGGCAGAAGTGCTTTCCAGAGGCCATGACGGAACGATCATGGTCTGCGGGACTCAGTTGTTCGC
Source organism: Planctomycetaceae bacterium (assembly GCA_020426485.1). Lineage (GTDB taxonomy): Bacteria > Planctomycetota > Planctomycetia > Planctomycetales > Planctomycetaceae > JAGQPY01. Next base: position 3,683 of record JAGQPY010000175.1, on the reverse strand, counting down.
TGCCGTAGAAGCCGCGCAAATGTTGCGGGCTGAGGGAATTGATGTGGGCGTGATTAATGCTCGCTTTGTGAAGCCCGTTGATGAAACGGCCATTCGCGAAGCTGTGAACACAGGCTTCCTGATCACCATCGAGGAAAACGCGCTGATGGGCGGCTTTGGAAGCGCTGTTCTGGAAGCCGTTTGTCGCATGGGACTTTCCAGCGACCGCGTTCGAACTCTCGGGATCCCCGACAGCTTTGTCGAACACGGCGATCGTGATGAACTTCTGGCTGATCTTGGTCTGGACTGTAACGGCATCTGTGCTGCCGTTCGACAGTTGACGGGACATCATGCCTGCGAAACCGTCCAGACCCAGAATGTCGCAGGCCGCTGAGGCGCGAGAACCTCGGCAGCTCCGACCGTTGAAGGACGACATTTCCAGCGGACCCGGCGGTTCTGAGATCGGTTCTCGCAAGGCCATCACGAGTGAAGCTTTGATTCCATTCAGTGATTTGCCGTCGCCATGGCCTGCATCAGGATGTCCATATTGCAGCAGGGCGCCCAGCGTGGTTCAAAGGCGGTTGGCAGTATCCGCTTTGGTTTTCGCGATTGGATTTGTCATCGAATCGCCTCGAACCGGCTGAGATTTCGCCATCGACGTATGCTGCTGCTGTTGCCTATCCTTCCGGTGTCGACCAGATATCTTTGGCAGCAGGTTTCCAAATCAGCATTCGAAGGTCGGCGATATTCTGTGACAGAAGGTGCGGAACAGTGAATCTCAATCGATTGATCCTTGCCGGACTGCTTATCTCGTGTTTTTTGTTTTCTTCGTTCCGGACCTGCGGTGCTGACGAAGCTTTGAAAACCGTGCGGTTGGAGTTGGCAAGTGCGAATTCACTTGTCACGGAGATCACCTATCGCCTGAGAGTTGATGGTACGATGGTGACTCCTTCGACCGAAGGAAACCGTTCGTGGCCGGTGACTTCTGAAGGCCAAATGGAATTTCAACAGCGTCGCCTTCCGTCAGATCCTGATCATGCGAACCGGTTTCGTGCGATTCGCATTTTCCAGGTTGCAGAAACCCGGACCAGGGTGGCAGAGACCAACACTCATGTCGAACTGCCGGTGAGTTATCGTCAGATCGCGATCGACGCGTCCGACGAAGGATTGGTTCAGTATCACCAAAAGTTTCCGCTGCCTCGCCGTCAGCTGGATCTGCTGCAAATGCCGTGTGACGTTCTGGTATCCGGAATGCTGCTTCCGGGAACTCAGGTCGCGCTGTCAGAAAAATGGAATGCGGACCCCTGGGTTCTGCCCATGCTGACGGGGATTGATGTGGGAGTTGAACAGAATATCCGATGTGAACTGACCGCCGCTGATGCAAAAATCGCAACCATTAGGTTTACCGGCACTGTCAAAGGAGCTGTCAACGGGTCGTCCGCCGACATTGAACTTAGTGGTGAAATGGTCTTCGATCGACGGCACCGGATCATTGCATCTTTGAAGGCGATTCAAAGGGAAAAACGCAGTCCTGGCCCGGTCAGTCCGGGGCTCGACGTGACGGCCCATATTGAGTGGACTCAGGTTCCCGTATCAGAGGCTGCAAATGCTCAGGCACCTGTCGCGGAAGAAATCGATGCTCCATCTGCACAAAACAGGTTGTTGTTTCTGCAAACACCACTTCGGCTGCAGTTGCTTCATTCGCGGGAATGGCATCTGTTCCATGAGACACCATCGGTCATCATGTTGCGGCAGCTTCGCAACGGAAATCTGATTTCTCAGTGCAACATTTCCAGTGCCGTGACTGTTCCGCCGGGACAACACACCCCTGATAAGGAGTTTGCTGCGGACGTTCGCAGTGCCGTCGCCGAACGAAAGGGCGATGTCGTGTCGGAGGACACGGTCCGCGACGACGAGCAGTGGCGAGTCCGACATGTTCAGGCCGCGGGAGACGCGGACGGCACCAGCATCACATGGAACTATTATCTTTGTTCTGCATCGACGGGAGAGCAGTTTTCGCTTGTGTTTTCGCATTCCGAAAAGGACAAGGACGCTTTCGGTGATGAAGCGTCCAGGATCCTGTCCACACTTCAGGTGGCCCGTCGCCGCCCTGCCCTGCCACGTTAGAGGCCGTCGATTGAATCGGCAAGCCACCTCCACTCAAGGCCGCTGAAGCCGAAAACGCTGTTGATTTCACCCCGTCAATATCATGAAGGGGGCTGCCCCATTTACGTCACATGCCGGCGTAGCGGCGGTTTTGATTCGCAGCGATTCTCCCGGAACGTGGGACCGCAGCTTTTCAGAAATATCGCGAATCTCCTCGCTGATATTCCGTGTTTACCTTTGCACGAGTACGTCAATGAATGGCCATTGACCCTGTGTCAGAGGAATTCCCATGAAACGCATGCTGAATGTTGGCTGGCTTTATCTGATTTCCGCTGTTGGCCTGCCTGGCACTACTGCTGTCGCTCAGGATTCAGAGCTGCAAGGGCTTCGTCCGGAGCCACAGGAGCGTTTCACAATTCAGGAGGCTTCTACATTGCGAAGTCGCGAATTGATCGACACCTCGTCTGATGGTCTCCTGTTTGTGAATGGAGAGTATTGGGGTACAGCAGCCAGGTTTGCGCCGACAGAAGGCGGCATCCTGGTGAATTCCAGTCTGGTCATGGTGACGCTTCCCGTTCGACCGGAAGGCCAGCGAGGTTTCCGAGGGCGAAGTTCTGAACAGCCGCCGGAAGATTTCACGCAGGAATCGCTCACAGAGGAATCTGATTCCGGCGACCGACGCAGCAATGGAATGGGACGTCGACGATCAGAGCGGCCTGAAGGACGATCTTTGCCGGGACAGGTGGAAGTCGGGGGCAGGGATTACGATGACGGATATACCCGGCTTGTTCGTCGGTGCGTGAACACACTGGAAAGCGGAGGCGTTGTCCTGCTGTTCGACAACGCGCCGGTCGTCACGATTTCGTCTCAGTCGACATACGAATTCCTTTGGCTGATTGTCCGTGACAAATCCGTCGAAGAGAAGCGCGCTCGGATTCCAACGATGCTGGCGATGGATGACGTTCCGGTCGTCGTGCTTGACTGGCTTGAGGCGTATGTTCCACCAATTGACCTGCGGAAGTCTGCAGAGTCCGCGCTGACGTATCGGGACCAGATTGAGGCACAGAACATGGCGGCGATCAGGGCGACACAGCGACTGGCTGCCTGGAATTATCCGCTCAGCATTCTTGGGATGTTGTCGGTTGTGCTGGGAATGGGGCACCTGCTTTCATCAAAGCCGGTGCTTGCTGATCATCATGGTGATTCGGAAAACGATCAGCTCATCAATTCGACGATTGGAAAGTCGGTTGCTCTGATTGCCGGGATGTCGGGACTGGATCTCGTCTGGACACTGCTGGCCCATCAGGCTGGAGCAATGACCGAAGTCAATCCCATTGGCAATGAACTGATTGGCAATCCGGAACTGCTGATTCTGTTCAAGATTGGGCTGACGGCCGCCGCGCTGCTGATTCTCTACTCTTCGCGGCGCCATCGAACAGCGCAGTTGGCTTCCTGGTGGACGTGTCTCATTCTGGTGCTTGTGACGGCTCGCTGGCTGACCGTGTCTTCTCTGGTGGCTTGACCGGAGATTAACCTAACAAGGGCTTCGCCCCTGACCCAATGGCGTCGAAATTCGATTGGCGTGGAAAGTTCCAGGC
>JAGQPY010000174.1 GCA_020426485.1 Planctomycetaceae bacterium | reverse complement strand
AACGGTATTGGGGTTAAACGAAGGGACTTGAGAGACACTACACTATGGAGGTCAGACCTCTGTTTCCAGATCGCCTTGAGCAGGGTTTTCTCCGTCAGGGAATGCTTCACAGTGTTGCCTTTCGGGACTTTTCGGTCGTTTGGGCTTTGGTGATCTCGGGGTTGCGGCTGAGGCTGCAGGCTGTCGCCGTTCCGCCGCCGGACTGATCCGGTTTATGAAGACATCGGTTCCAGGAAAGAGGCCGTGGTGCGAGTGTCGTGGTGAATGCGGCGGCGAATCAGAAATTCTTCTTCGTCCAGCCATTTCTGAACGGTGCGATCTGTACTGAAGGTGTCGCTGATGATGGTCTGTGCCAGCGCTTCGACGATGTCCAGCTGCTTCAGTGAGTAATGCGTGTTGACTGTGGCGCTGTCGTGGATGCCGATCAGATTGTCAAAGAGTTCGTGCAGTCGTGCGATCGCGGTTTCGACGGGAGCGTGTCCGACGGCGTTGATGTATGACACGGCCAGCATGGTTTGCTGTCGAGCACCCACGTGGCCCTGTCGAGTCAGTGCGTCACTGAACAGGATGTCGCGGGCGTCGTCGATGTCCTGCCAGCCGCGATCCTGTCCAAACCAGAACCAGCCGCCGGCAAGATCCATCAGAATGCACCACCGTTCAACTTCCGGATGATCAGGATTAAGCCCGACACGAACCACCTTTGACATGCGTTCAAACAGCATTGCCAGTTCATCGCGCATGCCCAGTCGTCGCAGCGCGGAAAATGATCGCTGCAGCAGACTCTGCAGAGCCTGCAGTACTCTGACATCTGCCGCCTGTGCATCTTTCAGGATCACGTCCAGCTGGTGGAGGAATTCTTCCATCCGATCTCGCTGATCAAAGTGAGCTGCGATGTGCAGAGCCTTTTCCAGCAGCTCTGCCTGAGTGACTTCGTTGGATGTCTCGGTGACGGAAGGCATCACTCGTCGCAGCATCTGAACGGCAAAATCTTCTCCCAGCCGCGGTGACAGTTCCAGAGCCGTGATCAGAACCTGTACGCCTTCTTCTTTGCTGAGACGACGTTTGAGAATACTCTCCACTTCCGTTCGCAGTCGCTGACGATCATGCAGGTCGAAAAGACCCGTCAGTTGATGATTCAGATCATCGGCGTCGACTTTTCCCCAGTTGCGATAAGGATCCAGACGTTCGTGCGGTTCCAGAATGCCGGAGTGTTCTCGCAGTCGGTCGATCTTGTAGCGGTCCAGCTTGCTGACCGATTCAAGTTCCTGCAGCAGATGGTCCGGCATCGCCGCGGCAACATTTTCGCCGGACAGAGCCTGCTGAATTCGATGTCGATAGGCTCGGTACAGCCAGAGGTGAATCGGATCCGACTTCTCGGTGAGTCCTTCAGAGGCCTTCTGCAGTAACTGCTGCGCGCCGGTGGATTCACCCATTCGAGCCAGCGTGAAGGCAAAAATCAGCTGAACGTAGTGAGTTGTTCGGGGGCTGGCCAGACCGATATTCGCGCTGCTCCAGACCAACACGCGATCCATCAGTTCTGTCACATGATGACGCACGACTCGAAACCGTTCCGAAGCGCCATTGGCGCCGATTCGCAGAAAGGAAGGCACGTCGCGGTCCGGCGAAATGCCCTGCTGAAACAGCCGTTCCAGCAACCGATCCCGCGCGCGGGCCAGCAGCAGCGGATCTTCTGAGAATCGTGCCATCGCCGTCCATGCCAGCCAGCAGGTTCGAACGGAAAGCATGGATTCGTGCTGTTGCAGCCGAAGAACAATCTGCGGCATCAGGTGTCGAAGCAGATCCGACTGTTCCTTTGAAACGGCCGCCCATACCACAAAGGCAGCCACCTGAGCGATTTCCGACGGTGTGCCTGATTCAGCCGTCAGCAATCGTTCCAGCTGTTGACGACTGAAACGACCCTGTGTGTTCAGAAGGGAAGTCATTCCGTTCTGTCGGCAGAGTTCCGATGCGGTGTGAAGCCACAGTTCGGCATCGCTGTCAGAAATGACGTCGGCATTCCAGAAGCGGTGCAATCGGCAGATGACAGAATCGCTGAAGACTCCCAATTCCGCATTGATATCGGCCATCCTGTCAAAAAGCAGGTCGCGCGCAGGATCATTCAGGGGGACGTCCAGCGTGCGGAACTGTTGTTCCAGATCCGTCAACGTGCGTCGAAGCTCCTGCACCTGTTGAGAGACTTTTTCCGGACTGCGAAACCGCGTGGCTTCCCGCAGACGCTTCAGAATCCTAGACGACGATGATTCTGTCTTTGACGCAACCGGTTGTAATGGATCGATGTGTTCCCGGGGAACGACTTCCTGAGGCGATTTCTCCTGTTTTCGGCGTTGGGAAGCTGCGTCATCCGGGCAGATAAAGGGCTCAAAATCAAACGTCCACTGCTGTACCCATTCGTGCATGATCCGGCGGTCCTGATCAATCACGTAATCGACCCACGATTCCAGTGGCTGAAAGGCGTCATCAGGAATCTGACAGGGACGAAATCCGTCTCGTTCCGGATGAAGCCAGACGATGACGGAATCGTTCGGCACCAGCAGTGATTTGATGGCATCTCGCCGCAGCGGTGGATGCAGTCGCTGCCCCGTGGGAACGTAAAGGTTGGGAATGCGAAGGTAACTTCGGCATGGCACGGCATTCAGAACAACCACCGGAGCTGCGGTGCGTCCGGGGCGAATTCGAATCAATACCATCGGTTCAGAGACCGCTTCATCGCCGACTGTCGAGGTCGCGACGGCAAACGCCAGTCGCTGCAGAGTCTCATCGCTTGCATTTCTGACAAAATCGTCGATCTGCTGCGTCGCGTTTCCCGTCAGGACAAACAGTTCCGGTGGCTCATCCGCACCGCCACGGACCAGTCGCAGTGGAACATTCAGTTTGTCCACTGCTGCCAATGAAGAAACCACGGAGGGCGCCTGGGGAAGGACGAATTCCATGCACTGATACACGTCCGTGAAGGGTTGTTCGTCGATGACCAGCGGCGGTCGCTCTGATCTCAGGATGATCTGTTGTCCGGCAGCGGGTTCAATGGTGTCGGCCATCGGATGACGATAGCCTGCTTCCACCCAGACGCGACTTCCGACTTCCACGAAGGCCGGAATTCTTGCCTGCCCCGTCAGGGATTCCAGTGAACGCAGCAGCGAATAAAACGGCGCGCCGATAACCCGGATCAGCGTGAATCCGGTTCCTACGCGTGCCGCACCGTCGTCGTCGGGAAACTGGTCAGCGGCGGATTTGTCAAACCGACGAAATGAAATGCGATCGTTGCCCTGCCGCAGAACTTCGTTGACCAGTTCCGGAACTTGCCGATGGTCTTCCGCCAGAAACAAAACGGCTGTTCGATCGGTGACGCCGTGAAAATCGGCCATTCGTTGCAGGGGAATGATCAAAGGCCAGCACAGTGTCGTCTGAAAGATCACCGTTGGGTCGCTGCATGTACGCACGGCTTTCACGCCCCAGTCCTGCAACTGAACGGCGGATGATCGAGGCAGTTTGCCGTCCATCTGCACGTAAACCGCTCCATCGGCCGACCAGCCGGAATTCACAGGGCGACACGAAACCGCGTGCGGAATGATTCCCGCAGTCAGGCTTAAGAGGAATGTTTCAGAGTCGGGGTAAAGTAAGTACATCTTGTTGCGCGACGTCTGATGAAAGGACGGTCGATTTCATGAGGTCAGGTCCCATGGAATCAACACGCTGTCGCGGATACGGCCGCGAATTCTTGTTGCTCAGGAATCGTGGCCTTGTCCATTACGGTCATGTGAAAATGGCCGGTGACGTTTCCTGAATGGCCGGTTCAGGCACCTTCTGACTGTTGAGCGCGAATGTCCTGGCTGGAGGTTTCCGCGGCCGATGTTCCTTTGGATTCTTCTCGTTCAACAACCAGCTTGCCGACCTCACTGGCTTTCAAAAGACCGCCCTCGATCAGTTTGTCGACGAGCCGGCGATGTTGTTGTTCATGTTCATGGGGCAGCATGTCTTCGTCGGACTTCAAACTGACGATGATGTCCTTCTTTCCCGTTTGAGGATCAGTCACCAGGCGAATTGTCATTTCTGCCATTCGTTCGGCCTTTTCAAAGGACTTGGTCGCCAATCTGATGAACGTCGTCGTTCAGGACGGCGATCTGAGGCTTCCGATCTGCTGCGGCTGCCACCGCCAATTGTCGCGGATGTGTAAAGCATTCTGCAACTGATTCACTCGGTTGTTCCTGAAGCCGCCCGTCGCTGACTCCCCGGCTGTGGTCATCACCACCGGAACCACTGACAGCGGACCGGGCTGTTCCGTTTCGATCGGCGGCTGCAGTTCAGGTCATTTGGCGTGAACAACGCCGGAACTGGAAACGGACGTGTCCACTGGCATAAAATCAACGGTCGCGAGGGCGGACGTCAGTTTCTGCGAGCCGGTTCGGTCGCGACGAATCCGTTGAATGTCCATCCGGCTGCCTTCCCGGCGGTCAACTGAACTCATGAGAATGTCTCCGCCGAGATTCGATCCGTACTGAACCTGACAACGGTGATTGCGGACGGCTTAGAAGTCGTCCGCAGATAAGTTGCCGAGTAAGCCGGAACGCGTGAGCGTCCGGTACCTTGAAAACCGCGGCGAACTCCGTGCGGCTGATGATGAATTCGGTAACTGATTTGTGTGCGGGGCCTTAATTCCCGAATGGCGATGGACTGAACTGAGCTAAGCTGAACCGGACGTCGCTCATTCCTTTTTCCGTGCGGAAAGCACCCTTGAACGATGATTTTTCGACAGGCACTCATCTGCGGAGCCTCATCGGCATTCTTCGTCCTGTGGGCGATGATTTCGCCGGTCATCACAATTGCCGATGACGTCACCGTTCGACCTCTGCCAGCGGCCGGCCCGTTGGATAACCCATTGAAGGGCTGGTGTCCCTACACCAACGCCGGCCCGATCCATCAGCCATACTCGATGGTCTTTCAGTACATTTCCTGGCGCGAACTGGAACCGGTCGAAAATGATTTTCGTTTTGATGACTGGGAGAAGTCGTGGAATACGGGTCTCGGACGCAACAAGCACGTTATCTTTCGAGTGTTCGTGGACTATCCGTCTCAGCCATCCGGATTGCCTGAGTGGCTGCGGAATGCCGGTGTCAAAGAAACGCCGTATGATGACTACGGCGGCGGCAAATCTCCTGACTATGACGATCCACGGATGGTCGCCGGCATGGAGCGACTGATTGCGGCTCTGGGCCGACGATACAACCAGAACCCTCGCATCGCCTTCATTCAGTTGGGGCTGCTGGGCTTTTGGGGAGAATGGCACACGTATCCGGTTTCCAAACTGTATGCGTCGCCCGAAACCGAACGTCGCATTGTGGAAGCCTACCGGAAGGCGTTTCCTGACAAGTCACTGATGGTTCGCTATGCGAGAGACTTTGCTGGTCAGCAGTCATGGATCGGATTTCATGACGACATGTTTCCGGAAGACACCGACAACGGTCACGACTGGAGCTTCCTGTCGGGAATGAAGTCAGCGGGGCGTCTGAATAACTGGAAGTCTGCTGTGGTGGGCGGTGAAATGGTGCCCGGCAAAGCCTCAAAATGGATGGGCAAAGATTTCGACGTTACGTCCACGGCGTTGCAAAAATCTCATTTCACCTGGATTGGTCCCTATTGCCCCGCGCTGGACGATTTCGACGACGAGGGATTTCTGAAACGCAGTCAGCAACTTATCCGCCGAATGGGGTATGAGTTTCAGATTGATGAGATCGTCCATCCCGACGAAATCAAAGCGGGACAGACCGTTCGGCTTTCGCTGAAAGGCCGGAATCTGGGCGTGGCCCCGTTCTATTACCCATGGTCAGTGGAATGGGGACTGTTGGATTCTGCAGGAAAGACAGTGTTGACTCACAAGACCAGGTGGGACCTTCGAACGTGGTTGCCGGGACGATTTTCAGAGCGTGACCAGGCTGTATTTGACGCTCCACCCGGACGATACCGGTTGGGGCTTGGCATTCGTGATCCGTGGAAAGATCGTCCTGCGATTCGATTTGCAAATGATCTGCCCGTGGTCAACGGCTGGACCATCACATCGGAGATTCTGGTCACGGAATGATCGCAGGCCGGCGGGACGCCGTCGGTTGGCACGGAATAACTTCGATCCACAGGGCCGCAGCGTGTTTTGAAGACATGCGCACAAGAGCAGGGAGGTTCGAATGAGATCACCAACCTTTGGTGCGAATTCTCACGAATCCGGCTGCAGAAGTGCTTCACGGCGTTGCCGTTCCGGGTGACAGAGAAGCTGTTATTCCCGACTCTTGAGCACTTCGACGATGGCCAGGTGTCTGATCTGGCGGCGGACAAGCAGCCCGGACGCGATGGTGGCAAGCAGGACGACGACTGCGGAAAACAAATACGTCGACCGGCCAATGACGAACGGGATGCGGTACATTTCCGTCTGCAGAGCAAGGCTGGTCAGCCAGGCCAGAAAGCTTCCGATGGCCAGTCCCGTGGGAATGGCGACCGCCGTCAGCACGGCCAGTTCGCCCAGCAGAATCGCCGACACTTCGGCCGTGGTGAAGCCGAGGACTCGCAGGGTGGCCAGTTCACGAGAACGTTCGGCCAGGGCAATGCGAGCCGTATTGTAGACGACGCCGCAGGCGATAATGCAGGCAAACATGATATTGAACAGTCGCATCTGCAGCTGATTCTGCGCGATGGTGTCCAGAAAGCTTTGAATGGAGGCCTGTTTCACGGACACGCCGGCAATGTGCGGTGTGCGTTTGAGGGAACCGTAGAGTTCATCCTGGCGTGAAGAGTCGATGGCCAGCCAGGCACCACTGACAAGGCGATCCTGAGACATCAGTCGGTCAATTACGTGATGATGAACATAAGCGTTCGTCCCACTGAAATCCTTCAGCAGCCCGGTCACCATGAGCTGGACCTTCGGTCGTGTTCCTTCGAGGACGTCCACGAAAACTCTTTCGCCAATCTGAACCCCCAGCAGCTCCGCCAGCTTTTCGGACATCAGGATGCCGGATTCCGGAACCGTGATTTCCCGAACATCGACATCGAACAGGCGGAACAGTTCCTGTTGTTCGGATAGTCCCATCAGCGCCAGACGACGGCTGCGATGTTCGAACGTCAAACGTGCCGGAAGACTGCGAAACGGTTCTACTCGCAGCACCCCCGGCAGTCGCTGCAGTTCATGCAGAACCGTGGAAGGTAATGCCTCGTAAAACGTGACCATCACGTCGTCACGCTGTGACAGACGGAACTGAAAGTCAATCAGATAATCCAGAGCGTCGCTGCCAAAACTGCCAACGATCATGACGGCGGTGGCCATCGCGATCCCCAGACTGCTGAGTGCGGACTTCCACGGACGTCGCTGCAGCTGCCGCAGGATCATTCGCGATGCCTGACTGAACAGATGCTGCAGGTTCAGGCGTTCAATGAACGTGGGGCGATATCGAGCCGGAGCTTCGGGACGCATCGCTTCGGCCGGAGGCAGCCGAACCGCACCCGCCACCGCGCTGTAGCTGCCCATTGACGCGGCCAGCATGCTGATGGCCGACGCCGAAACAGTCGAATTCCAGTCGATCAGGAAGTGAAAGATGGGAAAACGATAGAACTGCGTGTAGATCGACGTCAGCCCGTGCCCCATCCAGACTCCAAACGCGGTACCGGCTGCAATTCCCGCCAGCACCACAATGCCGATCATCTGCAGATAGTGCAGTCCGACTTCGTAATTGGCGTAGCCGAATGCTTTCAACGCAGCAATCTGTTCTCGCTGAGTACTGACCAGTCGTGACAGAACAATGTTCAGCAGGAAGGCCGCCACGCCGAGAAAGACAATCGGAACAATCATTCCGGTGCCTCGCAGTTGTTTGATTTCGTCGTCCAGATAGCGAGCCGACACCTGTTCGTCGCGACCGTAGCTTCCGGCGTTGCCCCATGGATCGAGAACCAGATCCATGCGACGAATGACTTCCTTTTCCCCGGCACCAAACATCAACGTGGCCGTCACATTGTTGAACGCGCCTTTCATGTCGAAGGCTGCTTCCATGGCCGTTCGAGGGACCCAGAAGACTCCAAAGCGTTTGGTATCCGGCAGAATATCACCGGCCTTCACCTGCAGAACATACTCCGGTGACAGAGCGATTCCGGTGATCAGCAGCCGACGCAGGCGACCATTCAGAATGGCTTCGACTGAGTCTCCCGGATGAAAGTTGTGTTCTTCCGCAAAGCTTTCGCCGACCAGAACTTCCAGCGTGTGGCCTGTTTCCGGCATTCGGCCTCGACGCAGGTACACCTGATTCAGCAGCGGTGGATCGTTGTCCGGAATGGAAATCAGTCGAGCAACCGCGGGTTCTGCCAGTCCTTCCACCATCATCGTGACGTCCTGCACGATGCGAGCATCCACCTGAGCCACATCATCGATCTGCTTCAGCTGTCCCACCACATGCAGGGGGGCTCGCCGCACCGAAGCGAAAACATTCGCGAAGGAATATCGAGCATAATACGTATCGCGAGTGGCCGTCAGCGACGCCAGCGTGCTGAGCGACATGACGCTGATGGCCACACCACAGGCAATCACCGCCGCCACGGCCACCGCCTGACCTCGCAGCAACCAGAGATCTCTCAGAAGTTTCCTGTGAATGGCTCTCATCGCAGCCGTCCGTTCAACTCACAGAGACTTCGCCGCAGGCTGAGGGTTTGAAGATGCCCGCAGCGCTTTGGCGATCGATCAGTGACAGGTGGCACAGACATTCCTGTCTGTGGAGCAGCGATCAGAATTTCTTCACGCCATTGGGCGAAGCCCTTGTCAGGATTGTCGTGAGCGAGGGGTACGGCGAGGTCGGTCGGAGCGGTTTTTCTGATCGCGATCGAAACGTTTGCGAGGTCGGTCGGAGAATGATTTCTGACCTCCGCCTCGTGGTGCTCGCCCCCGTTGTTCGGGCCGTCGGCCCTGTGGTCGGCGAGGACGACCGGAATCAGCGTCTTCCCCCATCAGGCTCAACCGCAGCTGGCGACCGGACACCCACGTATCCTGCAGAGTTTCAAAGACTTCTGGTGGCATGCCTTCCGGCAGATCCACGGTGCTGAAGTTGTCCAGGATGCGGATGGGGCCGATGTCTTCTCCATCCAGACCGGCTTCGTTAGCGATGGCTCCTACAATGTTGCCGGGCTTTACGCCGTCGCGTCGGCCGACTTCAATGCGGTATCGATCCATGCCGGGTTCGACCGGGCCAACGGTGCGTTCACGCGGACGTCGGTCAGCACCGTCGCGATCACCTCGTGCCTGACGACCGCTGTCTTCGAATCGATCCCGGCGTTCTCGACGAGGCCGATCGGAGCTGAAGTTGTCGCGTTCAGAACGGTCGCGATCGCGTTGTTTGCGGTCCTGTTTGAAAGATCGACCACGATCTTCCAGAAAGAACGGCATGCCACGCTGACTGATCTGAGCCAGTGCGGCGGCGATCTGTTCCATGGCCAGGCCGGATTCTTCCGCAAACTGATGAATGAGCTTCTGGAACATCGAAATGTCCTGCTGAGCCACCGTGTCTGCAATCCGCTGTCGGAAACGGCGAACGCGAGCCGTGTTGATTTCGTCCGCATCAGGAACCTGAACAATTTCAATGGTCTGTCGCGTCATGCGTTCGATGGCTTTGAGTTTGCCTCGCTGGCCGTTCGTCAGAAAGATGATGGCCTGACCCGCTCGCCCGGCTCGCCCGGTGCGGCCCACGCGATGGATGTACGACTCTGAATCCTGAGGCAGGTCATAGTTGAAGACGTGGCTGACACGCGAAACGTCCAGACCACGAGCGGCAACGTCGGTGGCGACAAGGATATCCAGCTGACCGGACTTGAGTTGCTCGATCGTGCGTTCGCGAACTTTCTGCGCCATGTCGCCATTCAGAGCAACGGCGGAAAAACCTTCGCGCACCAGTTGCTCGGCGACTTCGGCGGTCGCTTCGCGCGTGCGAGTGAACACGATCACGCCGTCGGTTTCTTCCAGTTCCAGAAAGCGCCGCAGAGCGTCCATCTTGTCGCGGGGAGCCACAAAGACGGCTCGCTGACGAATGGATTCTGCCGTCATCGTCTTGCGGCGAATCGAAATTCGAGACGGGTTATTCAGATATTCTTCGGCGATTTCGCGAATGGGTTCCGGCAGCGTGGCGGAGAACAATGCGATCTGCCGATCTTCCGGAGCGTTTTCCAGCACGAAGCGAACGTCATCCAGAAAGCCCATGTTCAGCATTTCGTCGGCTTCATCCAGCACCAGGCAACGAATGCTGCTCAGGTCCAGAGTACCGCGTTTGATATGGTCGATCACTCGGCCCGGAGTTCCCACCACCACCTGCACGCCGCGTTTCAGGGCTCGCAATTGTGGTTCATAATCGGATCCGCCATAAATGGCCGTGACGTGGAAATCGGGCAGACAGCGAGCATATGTTTTGAACGATCGAGCCACCTGAATGGCCAGTTCGCGGGTGGGGGCAAGGACCAGCACCTGCGGTTCACGCTGTTCGGGATCCAGTCGAGTCAGAATCGGCAGAGCGAAGGCGGCGGTCTTGCCGGTTCCGGTCTGCGACTGAGCCAGAACGTCTCGACCTTC
>JAGQPY010000173.1 GCA_020426485.1 Planctomycetaceae bacterium | reverse complement strand
CCATTGCAGTCGACCTCCTCTACGAGTCGGGTTAAACGACTCAATCTATGCCGCGTGGGGTATAACTTACCGCGAGTTCGTCATTGATGGGTTTGATGCGGTTCCGGGAACGGAGGCCCCGCATTCCAATTCCCGAGATCATCCGGGAGTCTCTCCCATTTCCAGCCTGTTCAGAAGGTTCGCGACTGATACAGTTAAGTTGAGTGATGCCCGTTTTGGTATCTTTCGGCACCGCTCTTTTGCAAAGCAGGAGAGTGTCACAGAGAACGCAGGCATCTTACTTGTCCAGAATTCAAAATCTCTGATCGGCGACCGACTTTGGGATGTCGGGTGATTCAGTAACCGGGGTGAACAAATGGCAAAGAACGTATTCGGTGGTGATCTGATTGCCTGCTCAACCAGCCCCATGACCGGTTTTTTTCGCACAGGAAAATGTGATACCTGCGGCGATGACGTCGGGATGCACACTGTCTGTGCTGTGATGACAGCGGAGTTCCTGAAGTTCTCAAAAACCGCCGGAAATGACCTTTCCACTCCGCGACCGGAATTTCAGTTTCCGGGTCTGCAGCCGGGAGATCGGTGGTGTATCTGTCTGCCTCGCTGGGTCGAAGCTCTGGAAGCCGGTCTGGCCCCGAAACTGGTTCTGGAAGCCACGCACATGTCCGCGATCGAACACATCTCGATGGAAGTTCTTTTGCAATATGGACTTGACGCACACAAGGCTCCACCGCGTCTGACAGAAGCGGATGATGACGAGTAGGGAAGATTTTCAATCAGCGGGTGCCGGGAAACATCGGCAAGCTGCATTTTCTCAGGCAAATTAGTCGAGAACCTCCAATTTCGGCGGTATGCTCTCGAACGATCCGCCACGTCCGGACGGCAGGCGTTGTGACAGCTTTAAGACAGCGATTCACGAGTGCCTCCAGCTGACTGACCCTGCTATTCCGCAGGGTCACGCCGTTTGGCCGTCTTTTGTCGCGGCGTGTGAAGTGACGCGACCGAATCCCCGACGTCTTCAGCCCCCTATCCCTCAGGGAAGTAATCATTCACGATGACCGAATTGAACAAATACAGCCGTCGAATTACCCAGCCACGATCTCAGGGCGCTTCTCAGGCGATGCTTTATGCGACCGGAATGACGCCGGACGACATGAACAAGCCGCAGGTGGGCATTGCCAGTGTCTGGTACGAGGGTAACAGCTGCAACATGCATCTGCTGAGCCTGGCCGAGAAGGTCAAAGAAGGTGTGCAGGCGGCAGGTCTGGTCGGACTTCGGTTCAACACGATCGGAGTCAGCGACGGGATTTCCATGGGTACGGACGGTATGTCCTATTCGCTGCAGTCTCGCGATCTGATCGCCGACAGTATCGAAACAGTGATGGGCGGACAGTGGTACGACGCCAATATTTCGCTGCCAGGCTGCGACAAAAATATGCCGGGCTGCATCATCGCCATGGGACGTTTGAATCGTCCTTCACTGATGATTTACGGCGGCACCATTCGAGCCGGTTGCAGCGCGAAGGGCGAAAAGCTGGACATCGTGTCCGCCTTTCAGTCGTACGGTCAGTACCTGGCGCATTCCATCAGCGATGATGAGCGGCAGGATATTGTTCGCAAGAGCTGTCCCGGGGCAGGTGCCTGCGGCGGTATGTATACCGCCAACACGATGGCTTCGGCCATCGAAGCGCTGGGGATGAGTCTGCCCTACAGTTCATCCATTCCGGCGGAAGATCCGGCCAAGCTGGAAGAATGTCTCAAATCCGGCGAAGCCATTCGAACGCTGCTGGAACGAGACATCAAACCTCGGGACATCATGACTCGTGCTGCGTTTGAAAACGCGATGGTGATCGTCATGGCACTGGGCGGCTCCACCAACGCCGTTCTGCATCTGATCGCAATGGCTCGTGCAGTGGACGTGGACCTGACGATTGACGACTTCCAGAAAGTCAGCGATCGAGTGCCATACATTGCGGACCTTAAACCCAGCGGCCGATTCGTGATGGAAGATCTTCACACCGTTGGCGGAACGCCGGCCGTGCTGAAATACCTTCTGGAAAAGGGCTTCCTGGATGGCAGCTGTCTGACGGTGACCGGCAGGACTCTGGCGGAAAACCTTGCCGATCTGCCCGGACTGAAAGAAGGCCAGGAAATCATTCAGCCGGTGGAAAAGCCGATCAAGGCAACGGGGCATCTGCGAATTCTGCGGGGCAACGTGGCTCCCGAGGGAGCTGTCGCCAAAATCACGGGCAAAGAAGGTCTGAAATTCAGTGGCCCGGCTCGGTGTTACGATTCTGAAGAAGACATGCTGAAGGGGCTGGAGAACAACGAAATCCAAAAAGGTGACGTGGTCATCATTCGCTTCGAAGGTCCTCAGGGGGGCCCCGGAATGCCGGAAATGCTGACGCCAACGTCTGCCATCATGGGAGCGGGGCTGGGATCTGATGTGGCTCTCATGACGGATGGTCGATTCAGCGGGGGCTCGCACGGATTCATTGTGGGGCACATCACGCCGGAAGCTCAGGTCGGTGGCCCGATTGCGCTGATCCGGAACGGCGATCAGATCACAATTGACGCGGAATCCAATGAAATCAACGTGCAGGTTTCCGAAGAAGAACTGACTGCCCGGAAATCCGAATGGACGGCACCACCGTTCAAGGCGACTCGCGGAACACTGTACAAGTATATCAAGACAGTGAAGTCCGCATCGGAAGGGTGCGTCACGGACGAGTAATCCGCGGGGCTTTGCATGGCGGCGTCATTCAGCAGAACCGGCGCTGCCTTCAATTTGTCGAAACAGAATGGGCCGTGTTTTTCAATCTACAGTTTGTGGTGGTGCGACGTTTCGTCTGCCGTGAACGTACGCATCTTCAGGAAGCCGTGGACCTCAGACGGCTGAACATTAACCATGAGTGAAAAGAAGAACACAAACCGCCCCGTCAACCATTCTCAGGGCGGTCTGCTGCTGTGGCACGGTATGACATTGTCGGGGGTCTGGCGACTGCTGAGCGAGCGTCCCCCGATTCACTGGAAGCGGCTGCATCGAGTTCTCAGTCTTCCGCCGGCCGGGCTTTATAATTCCGTCATGCATCGACTGGAGTCTCTGGTTTACGGATCGGCTGTCAGAAACACGAAGGTCGAAGAGCCACCGCTGTTTGTGCTCGGTTACTGGCGCAGCGGGACAACCATGCTGCAGAACCTGTTGAGTCGTGATCCGCAGTTTCAGCATCTGGCATTGTACCGAGCCCTGTTTCCATGGCATTTTCTGCTGACAGAGCGTGTTGTGACCAGGCTGACGGCTGCGTTTGTTCCCAAAGCTCGTCCCATGGACAACGTCAGTGTTTCCTGGGATTCCCCACAGGAAGATGACGTGGCTTTGTGCATTATGAGCCAGGTGTCTCCCTGCATGCTGCTGGCTCATCCCAACGATTTTTCATACTTCTGGCGTTCACTGGATTTTGACAGCCTTCCACCGAAGGAACTGAAACGCTGGAAGGACAGCCTGCACCTGATCGTGAAAAAGATGACCTATTCATGTCCAAAGCGGATCATGATGAAGTCACCATTTCACACCTATCACGCTCCGCTGCTGGCCGAGATGTTTCCCGGGGCAAAGTTCATCTACATCCACCGAAATCCTTACGACGTCTTTCGTTCGACCGTTCATCTGCGCCATCGGATGATCGACGAGAACACACTGGGCAAAAACCAGTTTGAAGGAAGCGAAGAAGAAGTCATCCGGAGTTACAAATTCGGGTTTGAGGTGTACGAACGCGACCGCCATCTGCTTCCGGAAGGCAGCCTGCACGAAATCTGTTACGAACGCCTGGCCGAAGATCCGATCACTGAACTGGGGAAGGCGTATTCAGCACTGGGACTGTCCGGATTCGAAGAACTGCGACAGGAACTGCTGCCGGAAATGGAGTCTCACCGCAGCTACAAAAAGAATCAGTTCCATCACGATTCGTACTGGGTCAACCGCGTCTATGACGAACTGAAACCTGCGTTCGATCGTTTTGGTTACGAAAAACCGCTGATTGCGACCGCCGATGAAGCGGTAACCACCTGACCGGGATATTTTTCAAAAATGTATCCGTACACTGCCTCGCGGGACTGAACGTATTCACTGCCGACCATCGTTCGATGCGGGCACAGGGTTCAAGCGAACTGCTTCAGCGTCAGCTCTTTTCCACATCAAATTCGATGGTGTCATCTGCCCACCTGACGCTCGCTCCGATACGTCGCTGCAGGACCCACGTCGCAAGGTTGTCAGGCGTGGCCAGACGATAACCCAGATAACTGCTGCACAGTCGAGGATTGATTTCGGTGATGATCACGCTGGATGCTGCAGATGGCAGAATCAGGTCCACACCGACGTAACCGTCTTCCAGTTGCAGCGTCCATGCAATGCGATGGCATAAGTCTGTGATGTCGGACTTCAGAGATGCGGAAAGCCGCGCTGGTACTCGGCCACCACGATATCGAGGGCGCCCGCCGGCCCATTGAATGTTTTGTTCAGCAACCGGCAGAAACAACGGACTGTGGCCCTGCCCCTGTCCGATCAGGCCGACGGACAGCGACTGTCCCTCAATCAACGGCTGGACAATTCGTCCCGGCGATGATCCGGCTCCGGGAACCTGACGACGTGCAATTTCCCGCGGTGTTGTCGTGAATACACCTTCACACCCAGCACCGTCTCTCGGCTTGATGATGCATTTTTCGTCTTCAGCAAGGCCCAGCCGGGAGATGGTTTCCAGCCGTTCCGTGGCAATCGTCGGAAGCCCGCTTCGCTGCAGCAGTTCGTGTGTCTGCCACTTGTCGGAACACGCTTCCACTACTTCCGTCCGTGGAGCCAGCACAGCGATACCCCGCCGTCGAAGGCATCGAACCAGCTTTGGCAGAGCCATCCCGATTTCCGGCGCGATCAGGATCACGGCGACCGGCTCGGACGTCTGGCTTAACAGCAGGTCTGCCAGATCGTCGCAACCGGCCGCAGTCTCCGGGACATTGATGACGGCTGCTTCCGGCTGCAGATCGGCAGCGGCCTGAGGACACAGAGCGACTCGAAGTTCGCAGTCAGGCACATTGCTGAGATCAGCCATCAGTCCGCGCAGCATGTGTCGGCCTTCGCGCCGGAGTGAACCGGACGCTGACTGGTAGGCCACCGAATTCACATGAATGTGTTCCAGCAGCACGACATGTTTGAACCGGACTTCACTCATGGTGTCGTATCATTGTTTGAATTTGTGACGGCTCTCTGATGATGTCTGTACTGCGCGTCTGTTTTGTGCCGACTGCGGCCGAATTCAATCACTGCTTCACAACCGTTGCCGGCCATTCACCGTCCACGATCGGTTGCAGCGAAAGTTTTGACGGATCAATCACCGCATGTCGGACGCGTTGGCGTTTCCATGTGTAGGTGATATGCACCAAACCATCGGTTGTCTGAATGCAGGCCGGGTAGCTGTATTCTCCGGGTTCGTCTTCCAGCACCAATGCTGCGTTCCAGGAGGTTCCATCTTCACTCACGGCCACGTTCAGCGGCGTTCGCTTTCCTCCCCAGCGTTTCGGGTCTCCGGGGACGTGATTGTACACAATTAAGTGACGCCCATCTTTCAGCGTGACAGCATCCGTCCCGGAATTCGGGTTTGGAAGAGTACCCAGTGTCAGTGGTCCCCAGGTCTTTCCACCGTCGTCTGACGCGACTCGGAAGATTCGATTTTGTCGAGAACGCCCGATGGCCAGCATTTTTCCGGGTCCGGCGAACAGAATGCTGGGCTGAATGGCCTGTACTTCGATGCCGTCGTTCACTGGTCCAATCCGAGTCCACGTTCGGCCCAGATCCCGGGTCACTTCGAAATGGACCTGCCACTTGCTTTTGTCTTCATCCGTTTCGGTGCTCGTTGGACATACGATGGTTCCGTCAGCCAGTTGAACGGGTTTGTTTTTCACCGGTCCCAGGATGTTCTCCGGCAGACGTCGCGGTTCCGACCAGGTTTGTCCGCTGTCAACCGATGTTGTCAGCATGCCCCACCACTGCTGCGGGCTGGGACCTGCCTTGTAGAACAACATCAACGGACCAGTGGCTGGCTGAAACAAAACGGGGTTCCAGCATGGATGCCGGTGAATCTTTCCGTCACCGTCCGAGTACTGAATTCCGTTGGCGACTTCGACAGGAACAGTCCATTGGCCGTTCCGTTTTTGCGACACCCAGATACCAACGTCGGGATTCTTTTCGCGTGTCCCGCCGAACCATGCGGCAACCAGTCCCTCAGATGTTTCCGCGATGGTTGAGGCATGGCACTGCGGAAACGGAGCTGTCTCGTAGATGAATTCGTACTGAACGTTTGCTGTTGTCGCCGGCTTAGCCTCAGTCCGTGGATTTCGGAAGTAGTAAAACCGTCCGTTTTCCGCCCCGCCAATGAAATCGGGAATCCCATCGCCGTTAAAGTCCACCGTTGTGGGACTGGTGGTGTGCCCCTGGATATTCTGCTTCACCAGAGGACCTTTGTCTTCAAACTCCCACGGTGCCTGTCGGGAATCACCGACCTGCAGCAGCAGATTTGCGTTGGTGGAGTTGACCAGCAGATCGCTTCGTCCGTCGCCGTTCCAGTCCGTAATCCAGATCTTGCGACGTCCACTTCCTCCGGCTGAACTTCGGTTCAGACGAAGCGGCCCCGGCGTCCTGTTACTGATCCCGTGTTTGCTGTCGGTTTCCGAAACGTTGACACCGTGGAACAGTCGCTGTGGCGGCCGCAGTTTGAGAGTCCCGTCATCTCGAACTCTCTGAAACAGACACAGATACCCTTCATGATCCAGCATGACCAGATCCATCAGGCCATCATTGTTCCAGTCAACGGCGTTCGGTGTTGTTCGCCATTGAGTCACCAGCTGATTTTCAGAAGGTGTCCACCAGACCCACGAAGGCCTGGGAACGTCACCGTCCCAGTCGACGGTCACGGGCTGCGGTTCTGCCAGTTCAGGCTGGTGTCTGGTGCCGATGTTTTTCAGCCATTGAACAGCGCCGCGGATTCCATTGGTCAGAATGTCGGGTAGGCCGTCGCCGTCCCAGTCGGCAATGCTTAACGTCGTATAACCCCATTTGGCTTCTGCAGGTCCCTGAATGCTGCCATTCGGCCCGGCCATCACGCGGAAGACTTCGCCGCCGGCTTTCAGCCGCACCGGCGCAGCCCAGGCAGGAAACTCAACTCCGGGACCGCTCAGGTTTTCAAAGAACTCAACGTAGCCAGCGGTGTTGCCTGAGACAATGTCTGTGTCGCCATCACCGTCCCAGTCAAAGCCGACAGGCGTCGCCAAAGCTCCGCACTTCAAGGTGTCCGCTTCCTGCTGAAAGTACTTCGGCGCATTGAAAACGGGGGCGTGGTCCGGGGTGAATCGCCCGGTGTTTTCGACCAGGGCGACTCGACCATCTTCGTCGCCGACCACCAGATCGAAGTCGCCGTCACGGTCCCAGTCGAAAGCGACGGGAACGATCATTTCCAGATCCATCGTCAGACGGCTTCCATCGGTCAGCGTCAGGCGGCGACCAGCCGCATACGCAGGTTTCCGGCGAGTCCCCGTGTTTTCGAAGTACGTGAAACCATCCAGAAACTCACCGCACAACAGATCCAGATCTCCATCGCCATCGAAGTCTTCAAAATTCGGCGACGGGCAACCGTAAACGTCAACCGGACTGCCATCTGCTGTAGAGACTTTGACGGGATCCGCGTACTTTGGTTTGTCGCTTGAACCATCATTGTGAAACAGAATCACAAAACCGTGCAACGGGCCGTTGGTCCATTCGCCGTTTTCATTCCACGCGTCATCCCAGCCGTAGTAGCTCCAGTCTTCAATGCCAACGACCAGATCCAGAGCACCGTCGCCATCAAAGTCGGTATAGCGCCATTGATTGTGACGGACTTTCGGCCCTTTGGGTTGAGTCCCCTCCGGTTTGTAGAACTTCGCACTGACGGGCAGAGCCGTTCGTTTTTCCAGACCCGTTTGAACGAAATCGGAATACTCGAACCCCGGCGTCAGAACGCGCATGCCACCGTCGACATACGACGGCATGACATAATGCACGGTGGAACTGAGCTTTCGGGCGGCTCGAAATACCGGAAACTTATTCCCGGACGTGTCGCCGGTGGTATTTTCGAAAAACCAAATGCCGTTGGACGGTTTGTCCGGACAGGAGACAATCAGGTCAAAGTCCCCGTCTCCGTCTGCGTCACATGGCACCGGCCATGCCCACAGCCCGACACCCAGATCCACCACGAGTCCGGGATTGTTGTAAGACAACGGCTGCAGCTCATCATCCGCCCGACATTCAGACATCATTGCGACGCCGCAAACCAGTGACAACATCGCCATCCAAACCCGTCGTTTCATCGTCTCAGTATTTCCCATCATCATTCGATTCATTGAGGCCGGAAAAAACCTTCGTCACCAGTTGCCATCCGCAGAATGCCGGGCGTTACGTGATTTATCCGGAATTCCTGCGGTCGGTGCCGCGGTGGACGGCAGCCAACGGCCCCTGAATGCTACCAGGAACCGACCGCAAGTCCTATCGAACGAAAACAACGGTGCGGAATCGTCTGGTGCTTATGGGGCAACTCGCGTGACACGGACATTGGCCCGACTCTGCCGGACGAAACCATTCGCGTGCGGTTATAGACGGCCCAGCGAAGGAGAAACTCTGAAGAAAACTCGTTCCTCTGAGACGGAAAAATCCTTACGAACACGGTTGCCGCGCAGGCATCAGGACGCCTTACTGCGACTGCAGCAGCGGGAGAATGTTTTCCGGAGGACGGCCGATGGCGGCTTTGTCGCCCACGACGACAATGGGGCGTTCCATCAGGCGAGGATGTTCGGCCATCAGTGAAATCGCCTGAGCATCAGAGGGCGTGCCTTCCGGAAAGACTTCCCGAAACAGTTTCTCTTTGGTCCGCAGAAGTTCGGCAGCGTCGATACCCAGCATTCGGACCAGTCGTTTGAGTTCCGTTGCCGAAAGTGGTGTTTCCAGGTACTGAACGACCTGCGGTTCCACGTTGTGCTGCCTGAGCAGTTCCAGAGTCTGTCGGCTTTTGGTGCAGCGAGGGTTGTGATAGATGGTGACAGATATGGTCATGATGGAAAGTCAATGAGTAGACAGAGCGTTGGATTCGGGTCCGTAGAATGCCGCGGTCATCGCCGAGGAATTTTGATTTCAGGCGGACACCGTTTTGACTGGACAGCCCGAATGGATTGGTCCGCTTGGATTTTCGGGGAGAGTGCCTTGAGTCTGCAGTGGGCGTCGTCGAGTTTCATTTGCCAGTCGACGGTGCGTTGTTGAAATCTGACGTCTTCTACTCGGGCCGCAGCCTCTTCGGCAAGCGATGCGACAACCGGAATACGTCGATGGACAAGGCAATCACGAGTCGGGCCGCTGAGTTCGTTTTCGGCGATCATCTCTCAGCAAAATCCAAAGCGGCGACAAGTCGCCGCACTCCAAAGTGACGCTGTCCATTTAGGCACAGGAAAAATGCGCATGCGACAATCGTAAAAGACAACATCCCCCATCCTGCCTTCGCTGCGCGATGACACGCCCTCATGAGTTTCGAAGGTTGAATGCTGCGCGTCGCCATCGTCGTATTGACCGCAGATGTGGGGGTGTACCTGACATCCTGTGGGTCGAGGCGAATCTGCAGGTGTGTTGGACTTACGCCGCTTCGTCTCTCATCGGTGCTCCTTTGGCGTTTACATTCTTCATCGTGGTCCGCGTTGCATGTCCAGAAGATCGCCCGCACCGAAATTTGCGGCCGGGCCAAATGCTGCGCGCCGAGCTGATTCGAACTCTTCCAGAGTCTTAAACTGAATGACTTTGCCGTTGATGTTGATTGAACCGTTAAAGGCCGTTCCAGCGTCAACGTTGAGCTGATTCCCGAGTTGACTGTGCAGACGCATGACTTCATCGAGGTTGCTGAACGGGATCTGCCGACCGTTCAGGTTCATTGTGCCTCTCATGTTCTCCTGCATGGAGTCAACGAAATCCTGCCACTGGCGCTGAATGTCGTTCTCAGAAGTCTTCAGCTGAGTCATCACACGCTCATGCACGTTGTTGAAGGTATCTTCCGAACGAAAGTTCGCCGTCTTACCGTCCATGGAAATGATTCCGTGAAACTGTCCACGGGCTCCCTGGACTTTGGCGACGATGGGGCCCGGTCTGCCATTGTCTGGTCGGGCATAAAACGTGGCGTGGTTCAGCCTGCCGGGGACCAGCTTCCATTTCTGAATGTTTCTGCCGTCTCGCCCGCCCGGCGCAACTTCAACTTCACCCTTCCGAATTACGACATCTGACGCGCCGGAATCCTTCACAGAAACGTCGAACTCAGTGCCAAGATCAACAACTTCAGAGGTGGGAGTCAAGACGGTGAAACCAATCGCCGGTCTCGGAATCGTGGCCGAAAGCCGGCCTCGACGCAGGTCGATGAGGCCAACAGCACGAGGCTGAAACTCGACCGGCCCCTCTACTGTTACGACGGCACCGTCATCGAAGGTCAGTTCCATCGTACCGCCGAACAGCCGGACGACATCATCCCCCAGACGAGCCCCGATTGTGTCTTCTCGTTCCCAGACCGGATTCTCCAGTTTCGTGAGCGTCGCAAATTGCTGAGCCACAACCGTCGGCGAAGTTTCCTCGACCATGTTCGGTGGATCCGAAACGA
>JAGQPY010000172.1 GCA_020426485.1 Planctomycetaceae bacterium | reverse complement strand
TAGGCTTCGCTCGGGCCGCAGAAAACAGAAGGTACCCGGGAAAATGCATTCTAGCCGAGCAGTCGTGATTCCACCGACGCAAGGTCGGTGGCGATCAGCGAAAAGTCTCCGTTTTTGTCTGCTGTTTCATGGATAATAACACGGCAATCACTCTGTCCGGAATGTTCAGTGTTTCGCCAGGGCATTCAGCAACAGCGCGAACGTCGTAAAAGCGCCCAGAAAGAAAGACAGACTGAATCCAAGCAGAGCCAGGACTCGTGGCGGGCCAGCCAGAATGCCTCGCAGACAGACGAATAATGAAATCATGGTCAGAGATGCTCCGGCCAGAATCAAAAGAGTGACCAGCCACAGTTGCCACGAATCCGCTTCCAGACCGGCCGCCTGACCGCTGGCAGTCAACCAGCTGACGAATGCAATCCAGATTCCATGCACCACCAATTGAGCCAGGCTCAGCTGAAATCCTCGATAGCCAAAACGATTGGCCGTCAACTGATCGAACAGAGAATCATCTTCCGTCCGCACCGAAGGACCTGCCGACGGCTTCGGCTTGCTCAACTGAGACTTCGACTTGTTACGTTTTCCGGACAACAGTCAACATTCCGGCTGCAAAGATTGTTCAGAAATAGTGGGACAGAGCCACCGTTTCCACGAAAGACGCTGAGTCAACAATCGAAGAATCAGAGTCTGATACGAAGGCCCGATGACCGCCAACGAAATCACTGCGGCTGATTCGTCAGCAGCCATTCGGACAAGAAATCGGAAATCAAACAGGTGGCCACGTCCGTCTGACCGAACACGACCGCCTGCAAACCAATGGTCATTTCGCTTCGGCAGTCACTCCCGGCCAGTCGTCCGTACGAAATGGCGTGAGCGGAAGGCCGTTCCTGTTCTGTACATTGCACACGGGATTGTCCGCCCATGCATATCGAACGGCCACAGGGGCAGCGACATCTTTCGACCAGACTTCGATCGTATCGTTGTCCACGATCCTTGCCTCGGCCGTAACAAACTTCTGATCTTCACCGGCAATGGCAAAACCAAGAGGCTCCCGAACATCAAATGTGTCCAGTCCACCGCCAACGTGATCGAAATCCAGGAGCACACGGCCATCCGCCACCTTCATTTCTCGGTAGAGCGGGCTGCGGAAGACGAGTGACAGATCGTATTCGTTGGCAAGAGCCCAGCGGGACAATCGCAGAGCAACATCCTGCTTGTTCATGGGATGAATGTCGGCCGCTTCACCCAGGTTCAGAATGACCGCTTCACCGGTGTTGGGCAATCGAGACATTGTCATTGTCTGAGCTTCCCGCAGTTCTGCCCAGTCGCTGTCTCCCGGGGTATCAGTTTCCGACTTAAAATCTGCCAGCTGAACCCAGTAGAACGGAAAATCCCCCTGACGCCACTCGTCACGCCAGCTTTGAATCATCAGCGGAAACAGATCACGGTACTGATACGCTCGACCGGCGTTGGATTCACCCTGGTACCAGATCGCCCCCTGGATTGTGTAACCAAGAATGGGTTTCAGCACGCCATTGTACAGATTCGCGGGCCGATGCTGTCCCTTCAACTGATCGCGGGGCGGTGCAGGGCGGTTCCCCTTCTTATC
The DNA here is from genome assembly GCA_020426485.1 of Planctomycetaceae bacterium. GTDB lineage: Bacteria > Planctomycetota > Planctomycetia > Planctomycetales > Planctomycetaceae > JAGQPY01. Next base: position 9,110 of record JAGQPY010000172.1, on the reverse strand, counting down.
CACGTTCCACTGTTCCAGACGTTTTCGATACGCGGCCAGATCAGCTTCGTAATCTGATGTCCGTTCAATCTGAGCCCAGCGTTCCAGCAGAGGAGCGTACTTTTCATCTTTTTCCAGCAGATCACGACGAACCCACGCCTCACACGCCGAACCGCCCCACGAGTTATCGATCAGCCCGATGGGAACATTAAGCGTCTGATGAAGCTGACGTCCGAAGTAGTAACCGACGGCCGAGAAATCTCGAACGGTTTCCGGAGTACACGCGGCCCAGGCACCGTTGAAGTCGTTCTGCGGTTCCTGAGTTCCCACCTGAGGAACGGTGATTAAACGAATCTGCGGATAGTTGGCCGTCAGGATTTCCAGATCGGCATCGTTTGACGACGCGACCGGCCACTGCATGTTGGACTGCCCGGAACACAACCACACTTCACCGACCAACACGTCCTGAAACTCTCTGGTCTCATCCGCCTTCACAGCCAGAGTATATGGACCACCGACCTCAACGGGTTCCAGAGACAGCTCGAATCGACCATCGCCATCTGCGGTCGTGACACCGGACTTGTCCGCCAGCGAAACGGAAACACTCTGCCCCGGCTTCGTCCACCCCCAGATTCTGACGGGAGCCTTCTGCTGCAGCACCATGTGATCGCCAAAGACGGAAGACATTTTCAATTCCGCCTGACAAATCCCGGGAACGCTCAACATGATCAGCACAAACAAGAGTCTCATAAATTACCTCGCCCATTGAGTTTCAATTGAAAGTTCCAACAACACCGTGTCGATCGCTGATTGACCGCCCGGACAGCAGACTCTGCCAACAACCATGCCCGAACGCCATCGCTGACCGCGACAAAGCTGCGGTTCCGCTCACTTCTGCCGAACCGTCTGCAGTCTGCGTTCCGGCGACAACTGCTGCACTATTGCGGTACTCGGAAAGTCATTCAAGCGAAGGCTGCTCCGCGCGGTCGTTCAGTCCGCACACCACGGAACGCCCACCGATCGCCCGTCGGACGCCACAACGGAGGAGTTCTGACGGGCGGCAACGTTCATGACGGTCCGCGTCATTCGTTCAGCCCGGACTCGGCCAACTGACGAAAGCGATCCAGTGTCTGCGGACTGACGTGATGCTCAATACCTTCCGCGTCAATCGCAGCCGTTCGTTCATCAATCCCGATCGCCAGCAGAAACTGATAAACTATTTCATGTCGCTGTCGTGACTGCGTCGCCAGTCGGCGTCCTCGTGCCGTCAAAGTGATCGGACGGTAAGGTTCCGTGTGAAGCAGGTCTTCGGACTGTAGTCGCGAAACAATTCTGGTGACCGTCACATGAGTCACACCGAATCGCTTCGCCAGATCAGTCACTCGGCAGACACCGTTCTGAGAAAGAATCTCCGCCACCGCCTCGACGTAATCTTCCGCCGTTTCCGTAGCATGATCGCGACGCGTTCTCTGATGTGACTTCGAAACATGAAGCGATCTCGCCACCAATAACTCCTCACAAGGCCATCGCCCCCGACCGCAACAGGTGTCATCGGCGATGAGGCGTGACACACCGCCTCGAATGAACGACCTGTCTTCGATGTTCGCTCAACGAAGCACGGTCTACCCACGCACAACAGGAATCCGCCAACAGAACAGCAACCCAAAACCTGCGGCCAATCTTTCCAGATTCCGACATCAAAAGTACTCTGATGACCGCAAGACATCCGGCACCGACAATTGAAGAACAAAGTCAACGTGCCTGGGCCGTCTCCCGACTTTCGGTCATAACGAATACCAGATTGACACAAATGTAGCAACAGGTACAATCACGGAAATTAAATTTGTAGCAGATGCTACAAATCTTGTTTTGTTCTTTTCAGCGACGTTGACGAAAGACAGTTCTGTCGACCGCACTCCCGCCCAACCGACGGAAACGCACCAACTACTTCACTCGGTCCGACACGACTCTCCAACTGCGTTCGCACCTAAAGTCCCATGCACAACCGATCCCCAGCCCAGCGATTCCTGTCGTCGACTTTCCTGCCGGGACAGCGGATTTTTGTCCTGCCGGCACTCTTCGCTCTCTGTCTCTCGGGTTGTGCGAACCCAACAGCCGACAGTTCTGCCAGCAACAGTTCGGATCGTATTCAGGTCGTCGCGACCGTCGGTATGGTGGCGGATCTGGTGAAGAATGTCGGGCAGCACCACGTCACCGTCACTCAAATCTGCGGTTCCGGGGTCGATCCGCATCTGTATCGGGCCACACGGGACGACGTTCGGCAAATTATGACCTGCGACATCGTGTTCTACTCCGGCCTGATGCTGGAAGGCAAAATGGCCGACATTCTGGCCAGGATTTCCGACAGTAAACCCGTCATCGCCGTGACAGAGCAACTCAGCACAGACAACCTGCTGCAGCCGGATGGCTCGGCCGGACACGTTGACCCTCATGTCTGGATGGACGTATCCGCATGGCAGAGATGTTTGACCGTGGTCTGCGATGAACTGTGCCGCAGCTTTCCCGACCACGCGAACGATTTCCAAACGAACGCTCAACGGTACCAGCAGGAGCTGACAAAACTTCATGAATATGGTGTGACATCCATCGCCACAATCCCGGAATCAGAGCGGCTGCTGATCACTTCCCACGACGCGTTCAACTATTTCGGACGAGCCTACGGTCTGGAAGTGCACGGAGTGCAGGGGTTGTCGACGGAATCAGAAGCGGGCCTGCAACAGATCAACGAACTGGTCGATCTGCTGGTAACTCGTCGAGTCAAATCTGTCTTTGTCGAAAGCAGCGTTCCGAAGAAGAATATTCAGGCGCTGGTCGAAGGTGCCCAGGCGCGGGGGCATTCGGTGTCGGTGGGAGCCGAATTGTTTTCCGATGCCATGGGCGAACCTGACACCTACGAAGGTACGTACGTTGGAATGCTGGACCACAACATCACCTGCGTGACTCGAGCACTGGGAGGTAACGCACCGGAACGTGGGCTGCATGGCCAGCTGAGCATCATCTCACAACACAGCCCCGGCGGAGCATCCCCGTGACCGCGGCGCCAGATGACCAACCGTCGGTCAGCAGCAGTGTTTCGGCATTGCAACCGAAGAATGCCAACGTGCCGCTGTCAGTCTACGACCTGACTGTGGCCTATCATCGCAAACCAGTCGTCTGGGATGTCAGTTTTGATATCCCTGCCGGATCGCTGGTCGGCGTCGTAGGTCCCAACGGTGCCGGGAAAAGCACTCTGCTGAAGGCAATCATGGATTTGACTCCGCGAGCGTCCGGACGGATTCGAGTATTCGGAGCCCCTTATCGCCAGAATCGTCGTCGAGTCGGTTATGTGCCTCAGCGTGAAAGTGTGGACTGGGATTTTCCTGTCGACGTGCTGGATGTCGTCACCATGGGGCTTTACAGCCGCATTGGCTGGTGTCTGCCGGTCAGAGCAAAACATAAAAAGCTGGCCATGGCGGCTCTGGAACGAGTGGGGATGGCCGAACTGGCGGGCCGACAGATCAGTCAGTTGTCCGGAGGTCAGCAGCAACGCACGTTTCTGGCTCGCGCGCTGGTGCAGGAAGCGGACCTGTACCTGATGGACGAACCCTTCGCCGCTGTCGATGCGTCCACCGAACGCGCAATCGTCGAGATCCTGCGAGGTATGAAGCAGGATGGGCGCACGGCCGTCGTCATTCATCACGATCTGCAGACCGTCCCCGAATACTTCGACTACGTCATCCTGCTGAACATGCGAGTCGTGGCCGCTGGTCCGGTTGACGACGTGTTCACCTCGGAAAACCTTCAGAAGACCTATGGCGGCCGACTGACACTTCTTGACGAAGTCACCGAAGCCATGCGACGGCGCGAAAGGTCATTGTGATGTGGCGGCGTTGCGCGACAATTCTGCTGGTCATTGTATGCGGAATGCTGTACGGCCAACAAACCGCCGCCGGGGAGTCACCCTATCGAAAGTCGCTCGCAGATCAGGGGCTGCAGTGGCCCGATGCCGAACAGCTGACACGCGTCTTCCTGCTGCGCGACTACAACACTCGAATTGTGATTCTGGGAGTTTCGCTGCTGGGCTGTTCAGCAGGACTTGTGGGAAGCTTCACATTGCTTCGTCGCCGAGCGCTGATGGGCGATGCACTCAGCCATGCCACGCTGCCGGGAATTGCGCTGGCTTTCATGCTGGTGACCGCCGCGGGCCGTGACGGCAAGTCCATGTCGGCACTTCTGACGGGAGCAACCATCAGCGGGCTGGCCGGCGTTGGCTCCATTCTTGCCATTCGAAAGCTCACACGACTCAAAGAAGATGCGGCACTCAGCATCGTGCTAAGCGTGTTCTTCGGCGCCGGCGTGGCACTGCTGGGGCTGGTCCAACAAATGAAAACCGGACACGCGGCCGGACTGGAGGCCTTCATCTACGGCAAGACGGCTTCGATGAATTCTCAGGATGCCACTTTGATTGCCGTGGTTTCGGGAATTGTGGGACTGCTCTGCCTGCTGCTGTTCAAGGAATTTCGGTTGCTGTGTTTCGACGAAGGCTTTGCGGGGGCCGAAGGATACCCTGTGCTGCTGCTGGACCTGATTCTGATGAGCACTGTGGTACTGACATCCATTGTTGGTCTGCAGGCCGTGGGACTGGTTCTGGTGATTGCACTTCTGGTGATTCCCGCAGCGGCGGCGCGGTTCTGGACAGAATCAATGGGGCGCATGGCCATCATTTCATCCGGCATTGGAGCCGTTGGCGGCTTCATCGGTGCCGCGGTCAGTGCGTTGTTTTCCCGACTCCCTTCCGGAGCCATGATTGTTCTGGTGTGTGCCGGCTGTTTCGTGCTGAGCATGCTGCTGGGGACACGACGTGGCATACTGATTCGGTGGCTGCGGCGTTCTTCGGTTCGTCAGTCAATGGATCATCAGCACCTGCTGCGCGCCATCTACGAACTGCTGGAAGATGCCCTGTCTGAGTCACAAGCCGCCATGGACTCCTCCGGCGTCGAAGCAGATCTGCTCAACAGGTCAGTGACGTTCTCCGACCTGCTGACCATGCGCAGCTGGTCTCCGCGAAGGTTAAGTCGACAGATCCAGCGAGCGTTTTCCCAAGGACTGATTCGGCAGTCGGATCAGAACATCCTGTTCACGGAAACCGGTCTTGCAGAAGCAAAACGACTGACCCATCAGCATCGTCTCTGGGAACTGTACCTGATCACGCATGCTGACGTCGCACCGGGGCGTGTCGATCAGGACGCGGATGCCATCGAACACGTTCTGGAACCGGAAGTCGTTCGCGAACTGGAAGCTCTGCTGGACCACGAACACTCAGAGATTGTCTCCAGCCCGCATTCGCTCAACCTGACAGAAGGCAGCACTGTCACCGCAGGCGGAGGCAGAACATGAACGGTCTGCTTTCACAGTGGTCATGGGATCCCGACGGCTGGATTGTAGCCGCCGGGATTCTGTGCGCGGTTTCATCGGCTGTTCTGGGTAATTTTCTGGTCCTGCGCCGGATGAGCATGCTGGGTGACGCGATTACTCACGCCGTCCTGCCCGGGCTTGCGGTGGCCTTTTTCATCAGCGAAAGTCGCAGCAGTGTGCCGATGTTCATTGGCGCGGTGGTGGTGGGAATTTTGACGGCCTACTTCACGGAATGGATTCGCGGTGTCGGCGACGTCGATGAAGGTGCATCGATGGGAGTCGTCTTCACAACACTTTTCGCGCTGGGGCTGGTGATGGTGGTTCAGGCCGCTGATCATGTCGATCTGGATCCCGGCTGCGTGCTGTATGGAGCCATCGAACTCACACCTTTGGATAAAATCACATTGCCGGGCGACGTGAGAATTCCCCGAGCGGTCGTGACTCTGTTTGTGATCGCCGTGATCAACATTGGATTTGTCACGATCTTTCTGAAGGAACTGAAGATTTCCAGTTTCGATCCTGCTCTGGCAACCACCGTTGGTTTCAGTGCTCGACGAATGCATTATTTGCTGATGACTCTGGTGGCCGTGACTGCCGTAGCCAGCTTTGAAAGTGTCGGGAATATTCTTGTGGTGGCCATGTTTGTGGTTCCGCCGGCGGCCGCCTACATGCTGACGGACCGTCTGAGTACGATGATTGTTCTCAGTATGATCATCGCTGCCGTCGCAGCCGTCACGGGTCACATCACCGCACTGGCCATTCCGCCGTTGTTTGGTTTTCAGAGCACCACAACGGCAGGAATGATGGCTGTCTGCGCCGGAATGTTGTTCCTGATGGCGTCGATGTTTGGGCCTCGTCACGGATTTGTCGTTCGTTTTTTTCGACAGCGGCTTCTGTCGTTTCGCATTCTGTCTGACGATGTGGTTTCTCTTCTGTATCGCTTTGAAGAACGAGGAAACAGGCAGGCAGCGACGATGGGCAGTCTTTCCGAAATTCTGATCGCCGACAGATTTTCACTGAAACTGGTTCTGCAGTGGCTGCAAAGAATGGGGGAGATCGCTTTCCATGATACAGCCTACGCGTTGACGGATGCCGGACGAATCCGTGCGACCGAACTTGTGCGGTCGCATCGACTCTGGGAACACTATCTGGTCTCTCAGGCAGGACTTTCGGCCGACCGAATTCACGCCACCGCTGAACGGCTGGAACACTTCACCGACAACGACCTTCTGGGCCGCCTGGATATCGAAACAGAATCTCCCAGCACCGATCCGCACGGCAGCGAAATCCCGGCAACAACTTCCATCGAACGTCCCGCCACGGATGTCGATGTTGATGGCAACAACAGCCAGCGACAAGTAGATTGACCGGCAGATGTTGACCGTACTTCAGCCGATCCGAGTTGCATCGTTCTGACTGCTGATTGGTACGAGTCACTGAAGTTTCCGGATGAGATCGCGACATCGACAATGATCCGGCTGCAGCGATCGGTCACGAATGAAGTAACAAGCATGACTGCATCAGCAACTTTCAGAACCTCACCACCACCTCACGGCCGCAGCAATGCTCGAACGACAATTGCCGCAGCCGTATATTTTCTCGTGACGGCATTCGGCCTTTACGCGAATGCTCAGCCACCGGAAACCATCACCTGGGACCATGTGTATGGCCTGAAGAAAATCTCCATCAGTGACCCTGCACCTCGCAACTTCGAATGGATGAATGATTCCGAATACGTTCAGCAAACGTCCGACGGCTGGCAGGTCGTCAATGGAACCACGAATCAGTCGCGACCACTTTACGACAAGTCAGTGCTGGCCACCGCATTGAACGGCGTTTGTGAGACAGAGAAATCGAAGCAGATCGCTGAAGGTGGCTGGAACGTGATGGATGCGCGGTCCGGCACAATTCTGGCGCGCGATGGATCAAATCTGATTCGAGCCAGCCTGGATGGTCAGAAGGTCGGTCGAGTTCAGAACATCCCCGGCAATATTGAGCTGCTCACGCTGAGCCCCGCTGGCAATGCGGCCGCCTTCGTCAGTCAAAACGAACTCTGGGTTGCCGACTTCGAAGCAAACGCTCTGCGAAAGCTCACGACGGGCGCCACCAAAGACGTCCGCAACGGCAAAGCTGACTGGGTCTATTTCGAAGAAGTGTTTCAACGTTCGTGGAAAGCGTTTCGTTTCAGCCCGGCCGGAACCCACCTCGTTTATCTGCAGTTCGACGACACTCACGTTCCGACATTCGGCGTTGTGGATCACAGAAAAATTCAGCAGCAGATCGAAGTCGAACACTTCCCCAAAGCCGGAGAAGCCAACCCGGTTGTACAAGTCGGAATCGTGCCGGTTGCGGGCGGAGAAACCGTCTGGGCGGACCTGTCTGCATTCGCCGCCGATGATCGTCTGGTGACGCACATCAACTGGCTTCCGGACAGCAGTGCAGCCTACTGTTACGTTCAGGATCGTCGGCAGACAAAACTGGCCGTCGTCAGAATCAATCCACAGGACGGACTCACCACCGTAGTGTTTCAGGATTCCACGGAAGCATGGGTCCATGTGCCGGAAGAACTGCGTTTCCTTTCTGACGGTTCGTTTCTGGTTTTCAGCGAATCCAGCGGCTGGAATCATCTGTATCGCGTTTCACTCGAAGGCGTTCGCACGGCCGTTACCAAAGGCGAATGGGAAGCTCGCAGTCTGCTGGCTGTATCGTCCGACGAACAAAGCGTCATCGTTTCGGGAACTCTGGATTCTCCCATTGCCGAAAACGCGTATCGGGTCAGTCTGACTGATCCCGAGGCTTCGCCGATGCGACTGACACCGGAAGATGGTCATCATCAGGTCAAAGCGAGTCCACACGGAGAACTGCTGATTGATTCGTGGAGCAGTCTTCACCGACGCACCAGTGTCTCGATTCGGAACTCAAACGGCCACGAGTTGCGCCAGCTGCATCAGGGCAGCACCGAACTGCCGTCGAAATACCAGTGGGGAAAAACGGAACTTCTGAAACTTCCGATGGCGGACGGAAGTCAAACGACAGGGATCGTCGTCTGGCCACCTGACTTCGATTCTTCAAAGAAGCATCCCGTATGGCTGATGTCGTACGGCGGTCCTCATTTTCCCGGCATCCGAGATGCGTGGAAAAGTCGCCTTCAGGAACAGATGCTGGCATCGCTGGGAATCGTCGTCATTCGGTTTGACCCACGATCCGCCAGCGGCATCAGCGCGAAACATGCGTGGCTGGCTTATCGAAAGCTGGGCGTCGAAGAAACTCGCGATGTGGAATCCATCTGTGCGTGGCTGAAGGAGCAGTCGTGGTGCGACGGAGACCGCATCGGAATGAGCGGGTACAGTTACGGTGGATACTTCACGGCGTACGCCATGACTCATTCGAAATGTCTGTGCGCGGGAATCGCCGGTGCACCTGTGACGGATTGGAAAAACTATGACACGATCTACACAGAACGCTACATGTCAACGCCACAGGACAATCCGGACGGTTACCGACAGGCATCAGTCGTCGCTGCTGCAGGAAACCTGAATGGCAAACTGCTGCTGCTGCATGGCCTGCGAGACGACAACGTTCATTCGGCCAACACGTTTCAACTTGTGCATCAGCTGCAGCAGAAAAACAAACAGTTTGAACTGATGGTCTACCCGGACGCTCGCCACGGCATCAGCGGAATTCACTACGACAAGCTGACTTACAACTTCATCGTG
>JAGQPY010000171.1 GCA_020426485.1 Planctomycetaceae bacterium | reverse complement strand
TCGTTCACATGCTTGCCCTGCTGCGCGATGCAAGCATGGCACCCGGCACCCGGCACCCGGCACGGGTAACATGCCCTCGATTGCGGCAGCATGATTTCTGTGGGCAGTCGAATCATACGGTGCCTTGAAGAGCACCGCTCGGGGGAAATTGGGTGAAATCGCGGACCAGGGGATTGGGCCAGCGGGGTGTAAGCGACTCCGCAGGGAATGGAACGGGCTGCGGAGCGAAGAAAACATTCGCTTGAGCAGGTGAAACGTTGGCTGCAGCGGCTGCAACGTTCGTTGGCGCGGCGAAAACGTTTCCCGCAGCTCCTAAAACATTTCCTGCAGCGGCCAAATCATTTCCTGCAGCGGCCAAATCATTTCCTGCAGCTCCGGAAACATTTCCCGCAGCCGCTAAAACATTTACCCCAGCTCCTAAAACAATTCCCGCAGCGGCTAAAACGATTCCCCCAGCTCCTAAAACAATTGTTTTTGAGAGCTGGCAGGGCCGTCGGTGATTGGGAAATGCGGCTTGTTCCGAAAATGTGGGTGCTGGGACGAGGAGAAACAACCACTGGGGCATTGATCCGCTATGGCTCGCGACGTGAGAGAGAACGTCCTTCGAACGCCAGACTGTATCAGCATTGGCTACTAATCCAACTTTTGCCTAACCCGTGTAATAAGAACAACTCATCCGCTGGCATTCGATATTTTTTCCCTGCTGGGTGATCGAGTTTTGACCTGAGGGGACAGGTGAGCCAGGTTTCGGTGCTGACTGTGACTGACTGTCAGCCGGCCATGTCGGCGTCGGGCAATTTCCTGAAGCTCTGCCGAAATGGTTGTCACTCTGGCTTCCATTGAACAGGAGGACATCACGATGACCAATGGTTACCTGCCTTCGGATTTGGCGGGGCTGAACGTGTTTTGCCGGGATTTTTCCGCCGAGATCAGCAAAGATCCGGCTGCCTACGGGCTGACAACTTCTGACGCCGAAGACTACGCGGCGCTGCAGACGGCGTTTGCAACCGCCTATGAGTTGTCGCTCAGTCCCGTCACTCGGACACCCTACGGCGTGACCGGCCTGCGAGATCTGCGCGCCGAACTGACCGCGATGACTCGCCGACTGGTGGATCGATGCCAGTCGGCTCCCAACATGACCGACGCCAAGCGTCGAGCACTGGGGATTACGATTCGCAAGTCGCCGACTCGCCATCCGGTTCCGAAAACTTTCCCGGTGATCGAATTTCGGTCTCAGCGACTGAATACGGTCAGCTTTGCTCTGCGCGATTCCGCTCAGCGCGAAGGTCGACCTCGCCGCCCCGCTTTGGTGCGCGGTGCAACGCTGTACGTGCATCTGGGCGAACATCCGCCGACAGCTCTGTCGGACTGGACCGTGTGGGGAACAACCACAACGGCAACCAACGAGATCACCATGCCCGACGACACTCCTTTCGGTGCGACTCTGTGGATCGCGGCCAACTGGATGAACTCACGCCTGGAACACGGCCCGCTGGGCGACCCGGCGTCCGTTCGTCTGGGCGGCGGTGTCCCCGTGGTCAATGCAACGGTCGGGGTGTGATGGAACGCTGCTCGAAGGAAAAGCTCAGAGTCCACAGAAATGGCCGGACTCTGGCTTTTGCTTCCGGATGCGGCTCGGTCAGGAGACCGGCCGGAACAGGCTTGTGCTTCCGCTGGGCGGCTCGGTCGGGAGACCGGCCTGAACGGGGGACCGGCCGGAACGGGGGACCGGAACACAGAGGGCAAGGCGGCACGGTCGGGAGACCGGCCGAGACGGGGCGGGGAGAACGGCCGGAACGGGGCGGGGAGAACGGCGGGAACGGGGTGGCTCGGTCAGGAGACCGATCGGAACGGGGTGTTTGCGCTGGATGTCAGAGCAGAAACATCAAACGCTCTTCATGGCATTCGCGAATGCCTGCGTCAGGTCTGGTACAGGTCTGCCAGGCGCAGTTGAGCGTTCAGTGGTTTCAAATCGATGACGGAATCAATGCCGGACAGTGATCGTTCTTCGAATTCGTCGCCCGTCGTCCGACTGAAGACTCTGGCAGCCGGACGATCCTGTTCCAGCAGCAGGTAGTGGTGCAGCGAAGGAATCGTCAGGTAGTTCTGGCGCTTTTCACCCTCGTCCGTTCGTCGAGTCGATTCGGAAATGACTTCAATGATGACGACCGGCTGATCCTGAAAGTGATCACTGTCAGGATTCGATTCACACACCACCATCGCGTCGGGATAATAAAAATAAGTGCGCGAGTTGCTGCGAACTCGGACCTTCACATCAGAATTCAGGGCCTCGCAGGGCGAACCGGCAAGTTGACCGCCGAAACTGCCCAACACCCTTGACGCAATCCGGTTGTGAGCATTCGATGCGCCCACCATGGCGTAGACGCGACCGTCGACGTATTCATGCTTCGCATCCGCAGAGATCTCCGCTCGCAGAAATTCGTCGGGAGTAATGTGCTCAAACTTCGAAGCCAGTGACATGGTCGGTTTCATCAGGTCCTTGCGGCCTGGTCCCGGAATCGCCAAACGTTTTTTCGCTGGATTGTGGTCAAGGGTAACATTTGTCTCAAAGAACTTCGACCTCATTTTTCTTCCGTGGTCGAAACGCTTACACTGCGTCCCACTCAGCGAGTGAACGAATCATCGCTCAAAGACTCGAACGCCACGTTGGGTCTTTTCTTTTCACTCTTATCGTCCACCTGAAATCAGATCAAAAGAACTCACAATGACTGGATTCGGCATAGTTGGCACGGGAATGATTTCCCATTTTCACGCGAAGGCGATTGCGGAAATCCCCAACGCAAAGGTCGTGGCGTGCTTCGACACCGTCGAAGAACGTGCTCAGGCGTTTGCCACAGAATACAACTGCAAAGCGTACACTGACCTGGATGCCATGCTGGCGGACAGCGATGTTCACATCGTGAATGTCTGCACGCCCAGCGGTGCTCACCGCGATCTGGCCGTCGCAGCCGCCAATGCAGGCAAGCATGTCGTCGTGGAAAAGCCGCTGGAAATCACGCTGGCTCGCTGTGACGACATTATTAACGCCTGCCAAAGCAATAACGTTCGGCTGTGTGCGATTTTCCCGTCGCGGTTCAGCCCGGTGAATATTGCTCTGAAGGAAGCGATTGCCGCTGGTCGTTTCGGACGCCTGACGCTGGGCGACACCTATGTCAAATGGTGGCGAACTCAGGATTACTATGACAGCGGCGGGTGGCGAGGGACCTGGAACATGGACGGCGGCGGCGCGTACATGAACCAGGCCATTCATCAGGTCGACCTGCTGTACTGGCTGATGGGAGATGTGGTCGAAGTCAACGGCATGACCGACACGCTGGCTCACGAACGCATCGAAGTGGAAGACGTCGGCGTGGCGACTCTCCGGTTCGCCAATGGCGCTGTTGGTGTCATTGAAGCCACCACCAGTGCGTGGCCGGGTCTGCTGAAAAAGACGGAGATTCATGGCACCGAAGGAACGGCCATTATCGAACAGGATGACCTGCTGCGGTGGGAATTCCTGAACAGCAATGACGGCGACGAAAAGATTCGCCAGCAGTTCAAACCGGGTTCCGCCAACACCGGCGGGGCGGCCGATCCCAAGGCCATCTCGCATGTTGGTCATCGCGATCAGCTTCAGGACTTCGTCGAAGCCATTCAGCAGGGACGCGATCCGAAAGTTGATGGCGTGGATGGCCGCAAGTCCGTTGAAATCATTCTGGCGATCTATCAGGCTGCCTGGACCAAACAGACCGTCAAACTGCCACTTTCCGCTGACCCGGTTCGCCCCGCTTAGCAGACTGCAATGCCGACATCATCCCTCCACATTCTGGCCATTCACGCTCATCCGGACGACATTGAGTTTCAGTGTGCAGGCACGCTGCTGAAACTCAAGGCACTTGGTCACCGGATCTCCGTCGCCACGATGACGCCGGGGGATTGTGGCAGTGCTGAAATGTCCTGTGACGAAATCGCGGCTGTCCGCCGGGCCGAAGCGGCAGCGGCGGCTGAAATCATGGGTGCGGAGTACACGTGTCTGGAGTTCCGTGATCTGTCGATTGTGTTCGACAATGACAGTCGTCGTCGGATGGCCGAGTTTCTGCGAAGAACAAAACCGGACATGATCTTCACAGCACCACCGGTCGACTACATGCATGATCATGAAATCACCAGCATGCTTGTTCGCGATGCCTGCTTCAACGCGTCGGTCCCGAACTACCGAACCTGTCAGTGGGACCCGGCCTCTCCCTGCACAAAGATTCCGTACCTGTATTACGTCGACGCCGTCGAAGGAACGGATCACTACGGCAATCGGCACCCCGTCGATTTCACCGTGGATGTTTCCGAGGTGTTTGAAACCAAGATCGAAGCTCTCGCCTGTCACGCCAGCCAACGGAACTGGCTGCGTCAGCAACACGGGGTCGACGAATACCTGAATGCGTGTCGCAAATGGAGCACAGAACGAGGCAAGGACATCGACGCGGAACATGGCGAAGGATTCCGCCAGTACAAAGGTCACCCGCACCCAACTGACAATCTGCTGATCCGGCTGCTTTCAGAAGCTCAGAGCTGACAGTCCGGCCAAAGCAGGGCAGACCACTGTTCCGAATCACATTCGTCACAAATTCGGCACAAAACCGGGTGCCCGCGCGGCGCGTCCTGAAGGATCGGGAGGCGGAGGCTTCCGGAGATTGACAAAAAAGGCTGGAAAAATTCATCTCTGTTCGACGGAACACGGAAGATTCGCTACGCTTCCTGACGAGGAACTCACAGGAATTCTGCTGTCGCAGCGGCCTGCTGTTCCTCCACCGGTGACAGCCTGAATTGGCACCGCTCAAGAGCGGGCTGGCGGCGGTCGTCTTCCGATCGATCGAATGTCTTTTCGAACTCAACACTTTTTCTCGCCATCGAATGCCATGAGCGACCACGCAGCAACCACGACCTCTGACGCACCACTCTTCACACCTCTGGAAGTCGAACAGTTTGAAGCGGACGACGTCGTCGCAGGTGCGGCCATCGGCAAGATGCTTTCGTTGTTGTTTCTCTACACCGTTCTGGCAATGTCGTTTGTGGTGTGGTGGACGTACTCGTCCCTTTCCGAACATCACAACGTTGCAGAAACCTCGTCGGCACATTCAGCGTCGCACTGATTTTCAGCGACGCACTGATTGCCTTTTCCGACAGCGAGTGTCGCTGAATGGAATGCCGGCTTTACGGAGTATTTCGGCCCGTGATCCGACAAGTCTTCACCCTCGTTCTGCTGGCAGCTTTCACGTCTGAGGTCCTCGGCCAGACCTATCTGGCTCAGGGTGAGCTTTCCGGCGAACCCACCGCGACAACCATTCTGCTGCAGAGCCGCCTGACCTCAATCCCCGGCCCCGAGACCGATGCAGATGGAGACGTTCCCGGGCATCCGGGTGAGATTCGGTTTGAGTGGAGTGACGACCTTGGCTTCGCGGATGCTCACCAGTCGGACTGGCAGCCCGCGGCTGCCGACGACGACTTCATTGTCCGTTGCCTGGTGACCGGACTGCAGCCTGAGACGGATTACTACTATCGATGCCGATTTCGTGAGGAAGCCGGTCAGACCAGTATCGGGAAGATACGGCATTTTCGCACTCTGCCGTCCGGCGAATCCACAACTTCCGTCAGCTTCTGTATGGGAAGCTGCATGAACTACCACTCGTTCATGTCCGGAAAATCGAACGGTGGTGGCCCCATCACGGCAACGGAAGAAGATCGTCGGCTGGGATACCCGGTCTTCGCCGCCATGCTTTCGCTGAAGCCCGACTTCTTTATCGGAACGGGCGATATCGTCTACTATGACCATCCCGCGAAAACCGCGGCGTCAACTCTGCCGGAACTGCGAAAGAAGTGGCACGAACAGTTCCGCTTCCCACGCCTGATCGACTTCTTTGGAGCAACCGCCGCGTACTGGTCAAAGGACGATCACGACTTTCGCTTCAACGATGCGGATCTGGGAGGCGCGAAGCAACCGCCGGCCAACACAGGAATTTCGTTGTTTCGGGAACAACTGCCGATTCTGCCCGCTCACTCGGACAATCAACCGACCTACAGAACTCACCGCGTGAATCAGTTTCTGCAACTGTGGTTTGTCGAAGGCCGCGACTACCGATCTCCCAACAGAATGCCGGATGGTCCCGACAAAACAATCTGGGGCACCGAGCAACGCGAATGGCTGCAGTCAACAATGAAGCAAAGCGATGCTCGCTGGAAGATCATCATCACTCCAACGCCCATGGTTGGCCCGGATCGAGCCAGCAAGAAAGATAACCACACCAATCCGGAAGGATTCCGGCACGAAGCAGATTCGTTCTTCAGTTGGCTGACCGAAAACAGGATCGAAAACGTCCTCACATTCTGTGGAGATCGGCACTGGCAATACCACAGCATTCACCCCTGCGGTGTCGAAGAATTCTGCTGCGGCGCACTGAACGATGAGAATTCCATCAAGGGCGTAAAGCCCGGCGCGAAAGGATCGACTGATCCTGAAGGATTGATCAGGCAGCCATTCCTGTACGATTCACCAACCGGCGGATTTATGCATGTCACGGTGGAAGCTTCTGACGGCCAGCCCAGACTGACGATCAGTCACTACACCGATGAAGGCCGGAAACATTATTCCGTCACCAGATAGTCGAAGCGTTTGACAGATGCCGCCTGGTCACGATGAAGATGCCGCTGCAGACAACGGCACCACGTCGACGACGCTGCATCTCCGCCATGCCTGCCACTGCCGTTTGATCCACTGCGGTCCCAATCAGAGGCCCCCTTTTCAGATGGCATCTCACCGCTGTGAATCTGACCCGACTGCCTGCTCCAGGTTTTCCAGTTCGCGGATCATGGTTGGCGTTTTGATGACGCTCAGCAGTGTGGAAACCGTTTGATCAGAAAAAAGTTCTGACTCAAGCGTTTCATCGTCCGGACTTTCGACGACGACCGGCTCAAACGCCGTTTCTTCGGACAGAAGGTACTCACTGACGGTCCAAACCACGGGTGGTTTGGGCACAACAGGCTGAACTGCAGGAGTCATCACCAGGCACTTCACCCAGACGACGATCAGCGTCGCACACACCAACAGGCCGTAAACACAAAGCGTCATCAACAGAGCCGTCGCGCGATCGTGACCGGTCTCCGCCAGAACAGGGCGGCCGGAGGAGAAGGTGATTCGATGAGCAAACCAGTCTGACTTTGTCATGTTCTTCTGTTTCCGGGTGGGCCAATGACATGCTGAAAGCCCGTTGTTCACGCAGCGCAGATTCTGCGAGATCAGCCGTGAAGATGATCTGGGGGATATGAGTTCCGCCGATCGCGTGAACCGCAAAAAGATCACATCGGGATCAAGCAGCCATCGCACCTTCAATCAGTGCGTACGGTTGAGCACTACGATTGAGCAACATCATAGCGCCGGATCGAATGATTTGCACTATACCGTCCGCCGGATGGAGCGATCAACACATTCCAGGGGCCCCGGTTCGAACATCGCAAGCAGAACTACAGGTCGCTGATCTGATCTTCGCGGGCCATCACACTGGCGATCTCCGCGGTGGAGTTCTGGCCGGATTCGAGCTGTTTGCGAGCATGATCAGCCCACGGCCCGCGAGAATCATGCTGCAGGTAAAGTTTCCAATAGGGCAGGGCATCGCCTGCACGACCGGTTTGTTCCAACAGCTGAGCGTAATGCAGCAGGGCATCCGGATTGGCATCGTGAATGGAAATTGCCGTCAGCAGAGCCTCTTCTGCCGGCAACCAGTACTCACGTTCTGCCAGGAGACAACCAAGCTGAGTCCACGCTTCAATGAAGTCCGGAGCGAATTCGATGGCACAGTGGTAGCGTTCGATGGCGGCTTCCGTACGACCGCAGCGATACAAAGCATCGGCCAGATGAAAATGCACGTCGGCCGGATCGGGCAGATCAAAATGATTGTCTGAAAGAACGGCGGCGGGCGTATCGTGAAACAGAACCTGCTGAGTTGCCAGCAGACTCAGACAGTTGCGAAACGCATTGACGGCGGATTCAAACTCGGCCTCTTCTGACAGACGACAGCCTTCATAAAACCATTCATCAGCCGTCCATTCCTGCATACTTCGATCGTCGCGGCGCAGGCGAGCTTCCGCAATGGACAGTGTCACCGGTACATCTTCATCTGAACCAGCGTCATCGCCCGCTTCTTCCGGCCGATCTGAGGCATCACCGAGAAGCTCAGGCTCACCTGAAGCGGCAAGCCTGACCGGCGTGCCGATGGAATCAAAGTCCAGGAGTCGCTGTCCCGTGCGAGGATTCAGGACACCATGAGCATCGCGCATGACCAGCTTTTCGTCCTGAACCAGAAGATTCAGCTGAGCCAGAGAGCGATCCGCGCCGCCCAAAGTTGAATTGAGCTGACAAAGACTGCGTTCCAGTTTTTCGGCACCAATGCCCTGATCGAGCAACTGAGCCAACCGCTGAGCACTGGATACTTCGCGAAAGTCAAAATACGGCAGGCGACAGATGCGACGCACAGGCTTGATCAATCCCACGCGTGCCCATCGACGAATCATGCCCACAGGAAGGTTCAGCAGTCGACTCAGCATGGCCGGCGTATAGGACCTCTGAATTTCTTCGCGCCGCTCGTTGAGACCGATCAGATGCAGCCAGTCGGACTCGGAGATAATCCGAATATTTTCGCCGTCGACGACCAGTTGCGAAGCCTGCAACAGCTTCTGGGAAGCTTCCCCGTTATCTTCAAGTGGCCAGCCCTCTTCTCCCACAACCAACAGTGTGGTGGCACCGGACACATGATGCATGGCACGACCGCCATACGTTTCCACCAAAGCCATCGCGTCTCGATGCACCATTGATGCCAGCGTGCCGGTGAATGTGACACATTCACCAGACAGAGGCATGGAGTTCTGCAGCGACACAATGGAAGACGTAGATGTATCCTTTGAAGCCATGAAGCTGACAGCGATTTACTGGTCCTCGGAAATCGACCTGAAGATCCGTTTCGCACGCCGACGAGGTATTCTCGCCGACCAAAAAACGGTCATCATTTTTCCGAACATACCGTCAGACAGCGGGGAACGGTAGCAATCGCGTCGACTACTGTTATAAGTCTCGAAATTCGCCGGTTCACAGCAGGAAACACAGCCACGCCCCGCAAACCGGAATCCGTCAGACGCTCGAAAACCGCTCGACTCCCATCGGGCAGACAGTTCATTCGTTAAACTTCAGTTAATCCGTTTCAATCGATTTCGCAACGACTATGTCAGCCATTCAGAACAGTGACCCAGCCGTCTGGAAAGCCATTTGTCAGGAACGAGTCCGCCAGAGCGAGGGGCTGGAACTGATCGCGTCCGAAAACTACACCAGTGAAGCTGTGATGGAAGCAGCCGGAACGGTGCTGACGAACAAATACGCGGAAGGCTATCCCGGCAAACGATATTACGGCGGCTGCGAGCACGTCGACACCGTCGAGGACATCGCACGTCAGCGAGCCATCGAACTCTTCGGTGCGGAACACGTCAACGTGCAGCCTCACGCAGGTTCGCAGGCCAACATGGCCGTGTATCTGACCGTGATGGAACCCGGCGAGACCGTTCTGGCCATGGATCTGGCTCACGGGGGACATCTGACCCACGGCATGCGATTAAACTTCAGCGGAAAGCTTTATCGAACCGTGCATTATGGCGTCCGCGAAGACGACAACCGAATTGACTTCGACCAGGTCGCCGCTCTGGCCAAAGAACACAAGCCAAAGATGATCATCGCCGGTGCCAGTGCATACCCGCGAGAAATCGATCACGCAAAGTTCGCGGACATCGCCCGCGAAAACGGCGCGGTGCTGATGGTGGACATGGCGCACTATGCCGGACTGGTGGCAGGTGGCGTTCATAACAGCCCGGTGCCCGTGGCGGACTTCGTGACCACGACGACCCACAAGACGCTTCGCGGACCTCGCTCCGGAATTGTCATGTGCCGAGAAAAATACGCCAAAGATCTGGATCGAAGCGTCTTCCCGGGAATGCAGGGTGGTCCTCTGATGCATATTGTGGCCGCGAAGGCCGTCTGCTTCGGCGAAGCCCTCAGACCCGACTTCCGCACGTATGCTCAACAGGTCGTTGATAACGCAAGGACACTGGCCGACGTACTGATCGCCGGTGGTCTGCGTCTTGCGTCCGGGGGAACGGACAACCATCTCATGCTGTGTGATGTCACCGCAATTGATCTCTCCGGAAGCGTCGCCGAAGTGGCTCTGGACAAAGCCGGGATCACCGTCAACAAGAATATGATTCCGTTCGACAAGCGAAAGCCAATGGACCCCAGCGGCATTCGAATCGGAACGGCTGCTCTGACGACACGCGGCATGAAAACGGACGAAATGAAGCAAGTCGGAGCGTGGATTCTGGACGTTCTCCGCAATACAGAGAATGAGTCCGAACTTCAGAAGATTCGGTCCGCCATTGCGGACTTCGCCAAATCCTTTCCGGTTCCCGGCATCAACTGATAACCGCTGTGTGCCATCGGCACCATGACAAGAGTGAGTCCCGTGGCGTTGTGAAACGCCGTGACATCACGCCCATTGTTGGTTGACCGTGTGGAAGAATTCGCCAATAGAGCACTGGTAGACAAAGTCGGCCACTGCGTCCAGGGCCGTCGGGTCGCGATTGAGAATCGCCAGAGTCGCTCCTTGTTCCTTCGCAATGCGAGGAAGACTGGCGGCGGGTTCAACGACCAGTGATGATCCGATCACGAAGAAGAGCTTTGCTGACGTCGCAAAATCAACGGCGTCTTC
>JAGQPY010000170.1 GCA_020426485.1 Planctomycetaceae bacterium | reverse complement strand
TGATTCTCCATTCGTGGCCGCAGAAATCACTGTCAGGCGAGGTCTCTGGCAAATGAAGTTCAGCTGGCATGAAATACGGAGGCACTCGTTGGTGCTGACAGATGCAGAGCTGCCGTGCATGTGAATCTCGAAAATGAAAAGACGGTGGTTCGCAAGGTGACGGTTCCGGCACTACACAGAAAAACCTCCCGGTCGTTCCCGAGTTTCTCTATGATTCGGCAGCGGGCATTCGCTCCTCCGCTGCCATTTTCGACGCGGAGGTTGTTCTGTTTATGGGGTAAGTGCAGGAAGTCATGAACCAACCAATCAAAATCGTCATCGTGGGTGGTGTTGCCGGTGGCGCGTCCGCAGCAACTCGCGCGCGGCGATGCAATGAAGACGCTGAAATCATTCTGATCGAAAAAGATGATTTTGTGTCTTTTGCCAACTGCGGTCTGCCATACCACATTGGCGGCGAAATTCCCGACCGCAACCGACTCCTTGTCGCATCGCGAGAACTTCTCGAAAGACGCTTTCGGCTGGACGTGAGAATCCGTGAAGAGGTCCGTCGCATTGATCGGAGTTCCAAATGCGTCTCTGTATATCGGAAAGCAGATGACACAGAGTATGAGCTGAAATATGACAAACTAATCCTGTCCCCAGGAGCGTCACCGTTTGTGCCGCCAGTCCCGGGCGTGGATGCGACCGGTGTTTTTACACTGCGAAACGTCCACGACATGGACCGGATCTGTGCGGCCGTCGACTCTTCCGCAGACAGAAAGGCAGTCGTCGTTGGCGCAGGGTTTATCGGTCTGGAAATGGTTGAGCAGCTTGTGGGCCGCGGTTTTGAAGTCTCCCTTGCGGAACTGCAACCTCAGATTCTGCCCCCCATGGACCCGGAGATGGTGGCTCCGATCGAAGAAGATCTGCTGACTCGCGGAGTGACGCTTTGTCGTGGCGATGGAATCAGTCGAATCAGAGCCGACGAACAGAATCAGGCGGTCGGCGTCGAACTCAGCAGCGGTCGGTTTCTGGAAGGTTCACTGATCATTCTGGGTCTGGGTGTGCGACCGCAGACGAAACTTGCCGTCGACGCTGGTCTGGAAACCGGCAGAACCGGCGGGATTGCCACCAATAAATTCTTCCAGACATCTGATCCCGATATCTACGCCGTCGGGGACGCTTGTGAATACGTCTTCGGACCGACCGGTGAATCGATGCGAGTGTCACTGGCCGGACCCGCAAACAGAGCAGGGCGACTGGCAGGTCAGCACGCTGCGACCGGAAGCAGCGACGCCGCCTCACCCGTATTCGGCACCGCCATCGTTCGCGTCTTTGAACACACAGCGGCAATGACCGGTCTCTCGGAAAAAGCGGCCCAGCGATCCGGAATCCCCGCAGCCAGCACAGTGATTGTGGCGGGGCAGCACGCAGGTTATTTCCCGGGAGCAAGGCCCATCACCCTGAAACTGACATTTCACCCGGAGACCGGCAAAGTCTTGGGCGCCCAGGCCGTTGGATTCGATGGTGTCGACAAGCGGATTGACGTCATCGCAACAGCCATGGCATTTGGTGCAACAGTCCGCGATCTTGCCGGGCTGGATCTGGCATACGCTCCGCCATTTGGATCTGCAAAAGATCCTGTGCATCAGGCCGCCTTCGCAGCATGCAATCAGCTCGACGGATTGACTCACCATCTTCCACCCGGCGTCGACCTGACGGATGTTCAGGTTGTGGATGTCCGGACCAGTGCCGAGGTGACGAAAAGTCCGCTGAACTGCTGCACCGTCGCGATCAACATACCGGTTGACGAACTGCGACACAGACTTGGGGAACTGATCCCAGGCGTGCGAACCGTGGTCAGCTGCGGTGTCGGGCTGCGAGGCCACGTCGCTGCTCGAATTCTTCGACAAAAAGGGTTTCCCGATACATCCAATCTTTCGGGCGGCGCTACGGTTCGACGTCGAGCACGTCCGGACAACTCCTGAGAGGGACTGCGCGTCTTAGCGGTAAAGCTGTTCGACGCGACGATTCAGTCCGCAAACGACCATCGAGCAATAGCGCTTGACCTGTCGGCAGAACCGATCGACAGGTCAAGTTGACTGCCGCAGAAGTGCCGCGAAACTTCGCGGACGTGCTGGTCCGGATCGTCTTTCCGCTCTACCTCACCGTTTTCATTGGCACCAACCATGCACTCGACTTCCAATGTCAGACTGGTCAATGAGCAACGCTGTCGAGTGCGCGAGCTGAACGGGTTTCACAAGACTCACCGAGTTCCGACAGAAAACAACGACCATACGCAACGGTTTGTTGCGAAAATTGCTCACGCAGATATCGGCGAAGACCTCGATGTTCGCTTCGCAGATTTTCGAAAACACCTGGGACTGAAACGCATCGACCTGAACGTCTCCGCTCCAATCAGTGGCGAAGGTAAGATCTCGACCCCTGACTTTGAATACGTGGTTTCTGTACGACTGGATGACGATCCTGCCGACGCTGTCTGGAGACGAGAAATCCGAAACTTTGAAGAGGCGGCTCCACTGTTGACACCTCAGTTTGCAGCGGTCTTTGGAAAACTGTTCGATGCTGTCGAAATGGACACTGACGCTCAGATCGACGTCGAAGCATTGATCGATACCGTGGAAGAAAACGAATCCTCAGAAATCCTGATCAACTACGATCGAACGGCCACGTGGTGTGATCTGAGTATCAAAGGCGTGCCGGCAGTGATGAGCGTTCGGTCCGAACAAATCCTGCTCAGAGCGCTGCAGCCGATGACCCCGGCCTCACTGCTGAAGTCCTTCCTTAATCTTCAGTCTCAGGTGATGAGCATCAATCCGGGACTCCCAGAGTAGTCTGCCGGAGCTTATCGACGCTCAGGTTCCACCCGACGTTCTCTAACGCAGACGATCTGCGCCGATACACCCGTGTAGTCTCTGCAGGTATTCCGATGAACTCACATGGTCCAACTGCTGCTGTGCGTACACCAGACGACCGGGCAGGTCCAGCCTGTGAACATCCGCTGCATACTCCTTCTGAGCCATAATATTCTGGACATAGGCCACGCGCTGCTGCCAGAGATGCTGATCTCGCTGGCGACGAGTCTTGAGTCGTTCCGCATACCAATCCGACTGCAGCATGGAATCGAGCGTGAACAGACTTCGAATCTCGGGATGTTTCACGTCCTTTCCCTGATACTGACCGTGGGCCATGATGTGCAGCAGTGCCCGCAGCGGTGGGCAGGCCAGATCGATACTGCCATCCAGAAAGTAGTTCTTGGCAACGCGCTCATGTGCTTCTGCGATGTGCAGAATCCCATCGGCGAAGGCAGCGGGATCCTGAGTTTCCGGACACAAAATGGCATCGTCAAAGACTTTGCCGGGATTGTCAAAGACGCGTCCGGCAAATCTGCGAATGAACCGCGACGTAATACGATATCCCAGTCGGCTGGCCGGAATCTGTCGTCCGTCGTGTTCGAAATCTTCCAGCTTTTCCAGCAGATCTTCACGGAGTAAAAATGCCGGATCGCGCTCTTCAGCGCTCAGGCGACACCAGATTTCAGGAATCAGCAGGCTGATATCGTGATCGACTCGAACCTCCGAGCCAATGTGCCCCGCTGGTGTTGAAAATCCGTGCAGCCCCGTCAGCAGGTAGCTGACCAGTGCCGCATTCAGGTCAGTGACCGGAAGCAGGGCATTAAACGGACCTTTCGTCAGCGCTCCCTCACTGCCTGCTCCGGTTGTCGATGGACTCTTACCCGTCAAAGCACTGACGAAATCCATGAACAGTTCAGGAAGTTCCTGATAGTGGATTGGGTTGTAGACCGCCAGAGGCCGAATGCCGTTCTTATAATCCGGTGGATTATTGCGCCGTCCGGCCAGAACAGAATTGACCGGCTGCCGAACAGGTTTTTCGAGCGGCACAGCTCTGAAAAGTCTGGTCCCCATTTCCGCCACGTAGCGATTGAATGGCGACATGACATCGGGGCGCGTCTGCAGGTAACGCGGGTTCTTACTCGGCTCGCCATCAATCATTCTGGGTGTCGCCGAACAAACGACGTAACCGCCATCGGCATCACGAGCCTCCAGCAGCAGTTGCTGCATCGGTTCGGTGAACTGACTGAGATCCACAGCCCGATCACAGATCTCCTTGATCTGACTGCGATTTAAAGGTTCAAAGTTGACAATGAAGTTGTCGTCCCGGGAAAGATCGGCCTCCGTCTGCTTGTCCAGTCCCCGATGGATGGCGTCGTCCGGCCGTTGAAACAAACGATACTCGCAGTTCTGTGCAAATTTGTAACTTGTCGCTTCCGGAGCAAAACGTCCCAGAAAATCCAGTGCAGACGCAGGCACAACAACAGATGCTGTGATGTCGTCTTCAGTCTGAACCTTCTGAGCAGGCGCAAAGTCCTGTCGAAGTTTAAAGGTCCTCCATGTTGATTCGTTGAGCAGTCCGACACGAAGGTAAGTACCAATGACCTTTCGGTCACCATACTTCAGTTCATGCCCCGGATGACCGTTCACGATGTCGACAGTGAAGTCCTGCCGCCAGTCGCGTTGGCTTTCCGGCCGATACAGGCGTTTGATGATGAAGACGATTGCGTAGATATAGCCGGGGATTGACTCAAGCCACTGGTTGTAAGACTCGGTGTAGTCAACAGATGGAGTCAGCAGTTTAATCACACTGCCCAGTGAACGCCCCGGGTCCAGTACAGACCGCGAAGGTGTGGATGCATAATCGGGGTGCACCGGCCCGTCCGGGCACCACCGGTCAGAATAGTCTCGATCAAAAATCTGCTGAACGAGCTCCAGATCCTTCTGTGCATCGGCAACGAAAATCGGTCCGTGAAGCAGATAGTCCGCGATGGATTTACTGATTTCACTCTTGCCACCTCCGCTGACGGTGCATGGCTTGTGGCAAAACACACCTTCGGACAACGTGCCAATCAGTCGCCATGATGGTGCAGCCGGGTGTTTTTCGAGCCGAACTTTGTAACCCGAGGGTGTCATGTAGACGCAACCGGGCGTCAGAGGAATGGACCGATCCTGGCCATCCTTCGTCCAGGTGACCTGCTGCCCCGCCACGGTGGCACGGGCGTCTTCCGGAATGTAGATCAACTCCGGAAATCGCAGATCAACGCCGTAGCCCTCGGGACGAACGTCCATCAGAGCACGGTAGTCACGAACGACATCTTCGAAAGTTCGGTTATTGTAGCGACGACTGTCTGCAGAGAATTCCTCGCCCAGATTGTAACTGGCGTAAGCGACCGCTCCGCCGGCATGCTCCTCTTCGTAGTTGCCGGCGAGATTGGCTGCGTAGCTGAGTTGTGTTTTCACTTCTTTCTTGCAGTAACCGAAATAGTTGTCGGCGATGAGCGTGACAATGACACCCTCGTCGTCGCGGCAGGTCAATTTGAACGGTACGCCATCGTTGTATCTTTCATCCTCGGATTTCCAGCACATTCCGTCAGCCCGCTGGCGCTCTGTGGCAGCGTCGAAATGCGGCAGTCCGACAGCCTTCTTGGTGACGTGAATAAGATGTGGTGCCAGAATCACACAGCCTGTGTGGCCACTCCAGTGCTGAACATCCAGACCAGCATCGTTTTCCGGAAGATATGGATCTCCTGCATTTCCGAAGATTGATTCCACAAAGTCAAGGTTGCTGACCAAAGATCCAGGGGCGAAGAACCGCACTTCCATCGTCTGCTCGGAACAAAAACCTTCCACTTCCGGACACAGCAGCGGTCGCAACAGCAGCGAAACAAACAACGATGCCTTTTCGGGTTCCCGATCTGTGAACGGCAGTTCCAGAGACTCGGCCGGGGGATTCATGGCCTCGCGGAACAGCATTGCAAACGTCTGCCTCGGAACCGATTTTTTGTCCTGAGGAACCGGCAGTCCGCCTTCGCACACATGGAAGGTGCCCTTCGTCGTCCGGCGATCATGACGCGGATTGTGGAGCACGCCATTGTGGACCCTGTAGCTGGAAACAAGGTCATTGGAATACTGTTCACCGTTGACGGGCAGGGAAAGTTCGCGAGCGATCCCGTGACGATCGAGAACAAGCGTCGTATCCGGCAACTTCAGTTCGGCCCCACTTCCTGATACTCCGGGAAAATACCGGCGAAGAAAGGCCTCAATGCGATCGTCTGCGGGACAGCGGACCGCGTCCAGCCGCTTCAGACGCTGGTGATAGGTACCCAGGATGCGTTCGGCACCGAGCGAGTCTCGAGAGCGCAGTTGCTCAGGCACCGGCTGACCATTGGCGATGAGCTTCAGCGCGATGTATTCGACGATCTGCTGACGAAGAGCCTTCCTTTCCTGTTCAGATTTCTGAGATTTGAATCCGATTGCTTCTTCAAAATTCGAGATGGTCATTTCCGGAGCGAATCTTTCCCTGAGTCAGCGCGCAAAATCAGCACAGAATTCTCGCCCGTGCTTTCCAACAGGTTACCGCATTTCGGGTCGGTGATCCAATCAGGCTCTCGATGCCGCCATTGCTTTCGCAGAAAAACGAAGGTCCGAAGGGAATCGGAATGAACGAACGGCGCAATCTCCAGTTCTTCACATTGCGCACCCGTTTATCCGAATTCGGAATCGGGACACTCTGACATGTCAGCTTCAACGCCTTCAGGTGGCAACATACTGCGGAAACGCTGCGCCGTTGCCCGAGCGAGAACATGGAACTCGGGATCTGGTCATGCGATCAAAGCATCCACAACGTGCCCATGCACATCGGTCAGCCGATAGTCTCTTCCCTGAAACCGGTAGGTCAGCCTTTCATGGTCAAATCCAAGCAGATGCATGATCGTGGCCTGAAGGTCATGAACATGAACGGCGTTTTCGACAACACCAAATCCAAGCTCATCGGTTTGACCATAGTTGAAGCCGCCGCGCACTCCGCCACCGGCCATCCACATTGTAAAACAGTCCGGATAATGATCGCGCCCCAGCACTTTGCTGCCGGCGGTGCGGCCTTCGCGAAAGGGTGTTCGCCCAAACTCACCACCACAGACAATCAGCGTGTCTTTCAACATACCTCGCTGACGCAGATCATTGATCAATGCAGCGATTGGTTTATCCGTCGCGGCCCACTTATTCGTGAGCCCCGACGTCAGTCCCGTGGATTCACCCGTTCCATGGAAGTCCCATCCCCAGTCAAACAACTGGACAAACCGAACCCCCTGTTCCACGAGTCTTCGAGCCAGCAGACAATTGTTCGCGAAGCTCGACTCACCGGGCTTCGCGCCATATGCGTCCTGAGTTGCCTGAGTCTCTTTGGAAATGTCCATCACGTCGGGTACAGAAGCCTGCATTCGATAGGCAAGTTCATACTGAGCAATTCGAGTCAGGGTTTCCGGATGCCCCAGATCATTCGCCTGCTGCTCATTCAGCTCTCGCAGCGCGTCCAGAGAACGACGCCTCAGCGACCGATCCATTCCCGGCGGATCTGAGACGTACAGAACGGGATCACCTTTAGAACGACACTGAACTCCCTGAAATACAGACGGAAGAAAACCGCTTCCGAACGAATTCGCACCACCATTGGGCTGTACGCCACTACTGATCAAAACGACAAATCCGGGAAGATCCTGATTGTCGGTACCCAGACCATAAGTAGCCCACGCTCCCATCGAGGGACGTCCCGATCGCGGCGAGCCGGTGTAAATCAACAGTTCCGCCGGTGCATGATTGAACTGATCGGTTGTCATCGAATGGATGAAGCAGATGTCGTCCGCGACCCCATGCAGATTGGGAACCGCGTCGGATAACCAGGTGCCGCTTTCTCCACACTGTCGAAACGTCCGGGGCGTTCCCATCAACTTTGGAACGCCGGAGGTAAACGCAAATGTCCGACCTTTCAGAAACTCATCGGGGCAGTCCTGACCATCTCGTCGGTTTAACTCTGGTTTGTAGTCATAGATATCCAGATTGGGAGGCGACCCTGTCAGATGAAGATAAATCACCTGTTTCGCCTTCGGAGCAAAATGGGGCTGCCGATTTGCCAACGGCTGAACGGGGTCGATTGGAATATCGGCACGTGCAGTCTGATCGGAAAATGCTGTGAGTGCCATTGCCCCGACGCTGAGTCCCCCTGTCGACAGAAAATGTCGACGCGTCACCATCTGCAGCTGTTCAAATCGGTTCATCATCGCTCTGGATTCCCGGTGGCTAAAGGCTATCCGAAAAAGGCGTCGACCCTCTTCGGGCAGCCGTTTTCGCTGTGTTTTTGCTGCCCTCCAAAGGCAACGCTGTGAAGCAGATTTCTTCGTTTAACCCGACCCAGAGGGAAGGTCACGCCTGCAGCGCCTCGCCTCTGGATCGGGTAAGACGGTCTTTGCTGGAATGAAAATCCTTCACAGCGTTGCCCTCCAAAGGGTCAGCCCCATTTTCAGATCGCCTCGACAAAGATGTTCGTTCATCGGAGCCAACTCATCGTTCAGTCGTCCTGCTGAGACGTGCTCAACGGTCAATCCCTCCGTTCGCCAGCTGGCGAATCAATCATCGACCACCATGGTCAGGTCATTTACTTTCCTGCACTATCGCTTCATGAATATTTCATCGAGGTTCAGCAAAATGTTACAGACAACCGTCATCGCTGCCGCGTCATGAACATTCACAACGTCAGGCAGCGCCCCAAGCGGATCTGTCGCCAGTTTCAAAGCCTCAGCAGGTTGTTTCGAAATACCTTCTCTGGCATCACGAAACAAAGCTGTCAAAGTGTTCAGTTCGCTCGCCCGCGGCGGCCTTGCCAGACATCGACGAAATGCCAGTGTAATCTGATCATCCAGCGATTTTTGCTCCTGCAGCACCAGCCTGGCCAGAGCCTGAGCAGCTTCGACATAAACAGGATCATTAAGTGTCACCAGCGACTGAAGAGGTGTGTTGGTTCGATTACGACGAATCGTGCAGACTTCTCGATTGGGAGCATCGAACGCAGCCATTGACGGATAAGGATTGCTGCGCCGCCACGTCGTGTACAGTGCTCGCCGGTACCGATCCTTCCCCTGGCTGGTCTTCCAGTCCGTTGAGCTTCCGAAGGCAGCCGTCAGTCCAAGACTGGGCTGCGGAGGATTTACCGGTGGACCGAACTGCTCCAGACTGAGCAAACCACTCACGAACAATGCCTGATCACGAACCATTTCGGCGCTCAGGCGAACCCTGGGACCGCGAGAGAGCCACAGATTGTCCGGATCAGTCGCCAGCTTTTGAGCGGAAACGCTCACCTGCTGACGATACGTGGACGACGTGACGATTGTGCGAATCAGCTCTTTTCTGCTCCAACCGTTCCGATACAACTCCGTCGCCAGCCAGTCCAACAGCTCGGGATGAGTCGGCAGTTCTCCCTGAGAACCAAATTCCTCACTGGTCACGACAATACCTCGCCCGAAAATCGTTTCCCAGATTCGATTTGCAAGGACGCGAGCTGTGAGAGGGTTGTTGTCGTCCGTCAGCCATTTGGCAACAGTCATTCGATCGGGTTGCTGGCTGAGATCCGGGATATCAAACGCGTCCGGGAGTCCCGGCTGCACAACCGGCCCGAGATCCAGGTAGTTTCCTCGATACTGCAAATGTGTCACGCGAGGTTGATCGGATCGCTCCCGCAGGATTGGCACGGATGTCGCAGGCTTCATTTCCTTGAGTGATTTGCGAGCAACGGCCAGTTTGTGACGCTGATCTGCAAGTTCCGGAGCGAGGTTTCGTCGGTAGTAGTCGGCCAGCCGATCACGATCTTCAGCAGACCGACCTGCCTCTGGTTTGTCAACAACGGCCAGCAGATCGACGGGGAGCTGAGACCGCTCAACAGCAACCGGGTCACCAGTGACTCGAACGGCGAATTGCCCCAACAGATGCTTCGCATGTTTCGACTGCTGATCGATCACCAGACGCAATCCGGAATTGTGCGGAACGGTCTCCGGTTTTTTCGCAACCAGTGTGAGTTCATGCGGCTGTGTCGTGGCACCTCCGATCGCCCAGCCTTGTTCAGCATTGCCGGCATTGGAAACGACGGTCATTGGCTCAAAACCGGGCTGGTGGTAGTCCGCAAATGCAGTCCTGAACACGAGTCCACGGACACCATCCTCCGTGAAACTGACGGAAGGATTGGGAGGCTGCGAACTGGAGTAATTTTTCACTTCGGACCGGTCACTGGCGAGAAGCTGCACCTGAAGGCCGTCAAGTCGACTGTGCAGACCGTTGTCTGTCCGATTCCAGATCACAAGCTGTTCAATGCCAATGTCACGCCCCAGATCCAGTTCCCACCATGGGTCGTCCACAGTTTCCGTATGCGTGACAGAATTCTTCTGATAATCACCATCCGAATTTCCATCGATCGCTCGCTCCGGCGGACCACTGAATGCCGTCGAATGCTGTGTCGCCTTTCCTCGCGAAGCGACATTTCCCCCCTGAGAAAAGACCTCTACCTCTGCCAGAGACAGAATCTTATTCTTACCCTTGTTCGTGATTCGAACGTATCTGGCAACCGGCACTTGCGGCTCCTCGGAAATCAGCTGGGCTCGAATACCCGTGATGACAAAATTGCCGCCGCCGTAACCGGTTCCGCTGCCTGGCAGGTCAGGGTGAGGAAGGGTCTGCAGTTGAATCGCAGCCAGGCCGGACGAACCAGCTTTGTCGCCTGCTTCGAGAGGCAGGTCCACGGTGTATGAATCCACTGAGACGTCGCCGGGGCGAACTAAAACAGATCCATCGGCCGCAATGTCTGCAGTGCCGCCTTGCGAAAGCTGGATGGCGGAGGGCCGCACCGTCACCCAATCTGCCGGTTTTCGCAGCCGTTCTTCCCACTGATTCTGTGAA
>JAGQPY010000016.1:26790-28945 GCA_020426485.1 Planctomycetaceae bacterium | reverse complement strand
CGGCAAGGGGCGGCAGTGGGAAGGCGGCATCCGCGAACCGTTTTACATTCACGCTCCCGGAATCACAAAGCCCGGCAGCACTTCCGATTATCCGGTCAGCGGCATCGACTGGTATCCGACTCTGCTGCAACTGGCCGGAGTGGACATCCCGAAAGATCAGCAGGTCGACGGCATCAGTCTGGTTGATGTGCTGCAGGGAAAATCCGGCCCCGACCGACCTCTGTTCTGGCATTATCCGCACTACGGAAATCAGGGCGGTGAGCCTTCGTCCATCATGATGCACAACAACTGGAAGCTGATTTTCTACCACGAAGACCAGCACATCGAACTGTACGACATCGTTCAGGACATTGCCGAACAGCACGATCTGTCCGCCACTCGAGCTGATATTGCGACTCCCATGCTGAACTCACTCCGGTTGTGGCTGAAAACCACCGGAGCAAAATTCCCGACCCCCGACCCCGACTTTGACCCCGCCAAACGAGAAGCTCGCTGGACCAACCTGAAAACAACCGGCATGCAGCAACTCGAAAAACAGCACGCCAACTTCCTGAATGAAAATTTCAAACCCAACAAAGACTGGTGGGAAAGCTCGCTGGCCGATTAACGGCATTTCGAAGACCGTTTGCAGACCGCCGCTGAGGCATTCTGTCTCCGTAGATCAGTCGGTCGGGAGACCAAACTCAGCTCAGATATCAGTTGAAAAATCGTATATCGGTGACTTCTGTGTCGCCGAAGTTGTGAGACTTCGGAGGCCGGAAGTGTCAGGACTGCAGCGACTGATGGAATATCCTGCCGTCGCTGCCTGAGGCCTGACACCGGATAGAGCGGACGAAGTTACGGCGAGTCGAACTGCTGACAGCACCAACGGAGTGATGCCTGGCTACGGCTGCATTGGTCCAACGGCCTCCCGAACGCAGAAAAGAATGATCCGTTGACTGGTGGTTGACGGCGGTTTTCGAAACGATACGGACTTGGCGTGCCGTAAAACGTTTGTCCGTCCTTCGACTATGAGTGAACCCATGGCCCAACGGATTCGATCCTTCATCGCGTATCTTCTTGCGGTTGGTTTGATTTCTCTGACCGGTCTGACCGGTTGCGGGGAGTCTGGATCGGGCGAGGCTCCGCCGGTGACTACTTCAGGAACGTCGTCTGCGGCGAAGGATTCCGCAGGGGGTGATTCCGGGGAAACACCGGCCGTTCGGGGAACCATTGGATTCAGCGCGCTGACGTTGACGAATCCGTTCTTCAAGGTCATTGCCGACACCATGACTGCTGAGGCAGCAAAGCACGGTTACGAGGTTGTGGTCGTTTCCGGCGACCAGGACGTACGCAAGCAGTCGGATCAGGTAGACGACTTCATTGTGAAGGGTGTTTCCGCCATTGTACTGAATCCCTGTGACTCCAAATCCATTGGACAGGCGATTCGCAGAGCCAATGAAGCAGGCATACCCGTCTTTACGAACGACATCAAGTACGCCGGGGATGAAGGGCGAGTCGAATGTCATGTGGCAACCGATAATCTGCAGGGCGGACGACTGGCCGGGGAAGCGATGGTCAAACTGCTGGGTGAATCCGGCGGTAAGGTGCTGATCGTCGACTACCCGGATGTCGAGTCCTGCCAGTTGCGGACGAAGGGGTTTCATGAAATCGTTGATGCTCACAACGCGAAACCGGACGCCGCCAAGATCGACGTCGTGGCAACTCTGAACGGTAAGGGAGCCCGCGATGCAGGTTACTCTGTGACCAAGGACGCGATCGTAGCTAATCCGGATCTGTCAGCCATTTTTGCCATCAACGATCCGTCGGCCCTGGGAGCCCGAACAGCTCTGGAAGAAGCCGGGAAACAGGATCAGGTTTCGATCATCGGCTTCGACGGCGCACCGGCCGGAAAGGAAGCTATTCTGGCCGGGAAGATCCTGTGTGACCCGATTCAGTTTCCAGATCGCATGGGCATCACCACCATCGAAATGATTCTGAAATACTTCGATGGGGACGAAGTGCCGCCGGAAGTTCTGATCCCGTCCAGCCTGTACTACAAAGCCGACGCCGAACAAGAGCTTCGCCCTTGAACCGGGGGCGTGAAGAGCGTTCCTGAGATGGTCAGTGACGAGCGCCGAGACGCTTCCGTTAGGCGCTTTGGCCGTCGGGAAGG
>JAGQPY010000016.1:0-26691 GCA_020426485.1 Planctomycetaceae bacterium | reverse complement strand
TCGACGCTTCAGGCTTTTCCTCATGGCCTTGTGATACCCGACGGAACAGGCAAACAGAGTCACCAGGTCCAGAAAATCGCGGTTCAGGCCAAGGTCTCGATCGGTCACTCCAATCGTGGCGTTGTAGCCCAGTCCGATCATGGCTCCGTCAATCAGCCCGATCGGACGTCCATCGGCCTCAATCACAAAATCCGCTCCCATGGAGAACCATTTGCGAAGGATGTTGATGTGCCAGATTCGGTCGTTACGTTCATCAACAAAGCTGAAGCTGAAGACAGCGGGAACTCGGAACGTTCGATGATTCTGTTCCACGCGAGTCACCAGTTGGTGACCGTCCAGAACAGCGGCAAACGACAACAGACTGTGTTTCGAACCCAGCGAATTGTGGACTTCCGCGGTCGTCAGTTCCTCGATCGATCCCTGCCAGCTCATCCGCTTTCCGGTGGTCCGAAAGAGCTTCAGGATCAGCCGCCGCTGTTCGATGTCTTTCTCGGTCAGCTCCGTCACCGAATCTTTTTCAATGAGGCCAGCCAGAGTCTCGCGTTGTTCGTCCGATAGCCGCCCTGATTTTCGGACGTCCTTTCGTAGTTCGGTTTTCCGTTTGTCTTTCAGTGATCGCAGAGACTTCTCGATCTCCTGCTTGTCTGGTTTCCAGATGTCGCTGCGAATGCCGACGGCCCATGTCTTCGCCCAGTCGCCCGTTTTTGGCTGATACTCGGACACCGTGCCGCAGACGTCCATGTGATTGCCAAACTGGCTGTCGTCGGCCATCTTGAGTCTCTGCAGCAACTCAATATTGGTCGGATGGATCTTTGCGACGGCCCACATGTCGACGTACCGACGACCGACGGTTTCCTTTTTGCTTCCTGACATGCTGTGCTCCTTATGAATTCTGAGCCCGCTTTCTGAATGTCTGTCGCTCCCCGGAATCTGCGACTGATTCAACCCGATTTCTTTGATGGCCAACATCCTGCAGCCGCCGGGCCTGTTCGGAAGGGAAACAACCGGCCGTGCGAAGGACTGTTCGCTGGAAGCAACCTGATAAAGGGGCCTGACCCTTTGAAGGTTGCCCGGAGAGGGTCAGACTGCTTTTTCAGACAGCCTCTCTTGTTGGTCACCGCATGTTTTCCAGTGATCGCCTTTGGGCTCCGATTCGGCTTATGCCACGCGAATCGGCAACATTGGCCACTTTTGCCTGTCTGTTTTTATCGGCACATTCGGTACAGTCGGATAACCTGCATCGACACCTTCGTCCGAGTCGCGATGGATTTCGGCTATGCTGCGGTTGAACAGCTTCTGGTTCGTGCTGTCCCACTGGTCGGGTTGCGGTTGAAGAATTGGCAACCTGTGAACTGTCTGGCGGACTTTTGACGTCCCATAAAGTGCGAAAAACATTCAATATGGATCGATCCTCTTCGCCTTCGCCGCCACCATTGCTGGAAATGTCGAACATCGACAAGTCCTTCCCCGGAGTCCGCGCACTGGCGGGCGTCTCACTGACGCTGCGGCGAGGTCAGGTTCTGGCGTTGATGGGAGAAAACGGGGCCGGGAAAAGCACACTGATTCGAATGCTGGGGGGTGCTCACCAGCCCGACGCCGGGGCGATCGTTATCAATGGTGCCGCTGTTGAACTGACCAGTCCTTCCGCCGCGATGAACGCTGGTATCGGGGTGATCTATCAGGAATTCAATCTGGTTCCGGCTCTGACGGCCTGTGAAAACATCTTTCTGGGCCGCGAACAACGCCGAATTTGGCTGGAACCATCCCGTGAGCGGCAGGAAGCGGCGGATCTGTTTGCGCAGCTGGGCGTTCACGTTCCGCTGGATGTTCCCTGTCGAAATCTGTCGATTGCTCAACAACAGCTGGTCGAGATTGCCAAAGCTCTGTCGCAGGAGGTGCGAATACTGGTGATGGATGAGCCATCCGCAGCCCTGACGCCATCGGAAGTCGACAAGCTGTTTCGGATTATCGCCGACTTGAAGGCGCGGGGCATTGGCATCATTTATGTCAGTCACCGGCTGGATGAAATCTTTGCCATTGCCGACGAGGCCACCATTCTGCGGGATGGCCAACGGGTGACTCAGAAGCCGGTGTCCGAGCTGAACCGTCAGGAACTGATCGAGTTGATGGTGGGGCGGCCGATTGAAGACGAATTTCCGCGAATCCGATCTGCACCGGGAGAGATTCGTTTGAAGGCCCGAAACCTGTGCTCCGGTGACCGTGTGAAAGAGGTGAGTTTTCAAGTGCGAGCGGGCGAGATTCTGGGGATCACCGGACTTGTCGGAGCAGGACGCACGGAACTGGTTCGTCTGATTTTTGGGGCTGATCGGAGGGATTCCGGAACGGTTGAGGTCGACGGCCGGGAAATCGACATTCGAAATCCGGCCGACGCATTGAAGGCGGGCATTTGTCTGTTGACGGAAGATCGCAAGTCACAGGGTCTGGTGCTGTGCCGCAGTGTTCGAGAGAACTTTTCGCTGGCAAACCTGAATGAGTTTTCCACATTGGGGCGGATTCGACAACAGGATGAGCGACAGGCGTTTGCTCGGTTTGTGAGGTCACTGAGCATTCGCCTGTCACATCAGGAACAGCGAGCCGATCAGTTGTCCGGCGGAAACCAGCAGAAAGTCGTGCTGGCTCGCTGGCTGCAGAAGAACGCCAACATCCTGATTTTCGACGAGCCGACTCGCGGCATTGATGTCGGTGCGAAGCATGAGATTTATCAGCTGATGAATGAACTGACGGCCGCTGGAAAGTCCATCATCATGATCAGCTCGGAGCTGCCGGAGGTGATCGGCATGAGCGACCGGATTCTGGTGATGCATAACGGCCGTGTCACCGGCGAAGTCTGTCAGGGGCCGGACGTGACTCAGGAAAAGCTGATGGAACTGGCCATCGGATGATCAATATCTGAGGCTTTGGGGTCGTTCGCCTGCTTGCCTGATACAGCGACGGGTTCGAACAGTGCGGTTGTTTCAACTATCTTCTGCGACCAATCGTTGAATCTCCTGTCGTTCGATGGCCTCTGGTTCCGGCTGTTTTTGAATTCCCAACCTTCACAAGGCTGCATACTTGGCTGCGAATTCCCTCAGATCGTCCCGCTGGAGAACAGTCGTCCAGGACTACGGGATGGTGTTTGTGCTGCTGTTGCTGGTCGTGCTGATCAGCCTGCTGACGCTGAACCGCCAGACTCCGGTGGGAGCGGAAGCCGGTGAACAGGTGGCCCGGCAGATTCTGGCTGAATTCGGACCGTCAGCACGAGTGGTCATCGTCGCCGGACCGACGGTTCCGGACGTCGCGTTCGCTGATGCTGCCCGCAAAACACTGATGTCCGCGGACGCAAGCGTCCTGGAACAGGTGAACGGTTCCCCCGCGGATGCTCGTCAGGCGCTGTCGCGGGCTGTCGACGCAGGAACTCCGATCGACGCCATCGCCGCGACCGGGGACACGGCTCGGTGGACGATTTACGATCGATTCACCGAAGTCGGCCACGATAAGTGCCGAAGCCCTCAGACATATTACTGGCCGACATTTGCCCGGCTGGACAATCTGCTGAGTGTCGCCAACCAGACGGCCATCTACGCCATCATTGCGATTGGCATGACCATGGTGATCATCACCGGAGGTATCGATCTGAGCGTCGGTTCGCTGGTGGCTCTGGCTTCGGTCGCTGCGGCGATTTTGATTCGAGACGTCGGGTCCGGAACACAGTCGAATGTTTGGGGCGTTGGCCTGGCGTTTCTGGGAGCAATCGGAGTCTGCGGTCTGGCGGGGCTGTTTAACGGTTTCATGATCACTCGATTTCAGGTGCCGCCATTCATTACGACGCTGGCGATGATGATGATGGCCAAAGGTCTGGCTCTGCGGCTTAGTGCGGGGGAGTCCATTTCTCAGGTCCCGGCGACCTTTCGGTGGATCGGTGGTGGTACGATCATGGGAATACCGAACCCCGTCATTCTGATGTTCGTTCTGTACGTACTGGCTCACCTGGTGATGAGTCAGAGCGTCTTCGGGCGGTACGTATACGCTGTCGGCGGGAATGCCGAAGCGTCTCGCCTTTCCGGAGTGGCGGTCAATCGGATCAGGCTGGCTGTGTACACGATCTGCGGTGCTCTGGCCGGACTGGGCGGCATCATTCAGTCTTCGAAACTGGGCACGGGCGATCCGAAGCTGGGGTTGATGTACGAACTGGACGTGATCGCCGCGGTGGTCGTTGGCGGCACGTCACTGATGGGCGGAGAAGGGCGAATTTTCGGCACCCTGATTGGAGCCTTCATCATCGCCGTCATCAAAAACGGCATGAATCTGATGAACATCGATTCCTACGACCAGCAGGTTGTTCTGGGAGCGGTCGTGATGCTGGCCGTGCTGATTGATACCCTGAAACGGGGCCAGCGGTAGGCGGCCGAGGCTCGATTTTGCAGGCCAGCTCGCGCCTGATGGGCCGCTGTTGGGGGGGAACCTCGGACATGAGCTTGCCGACCGATCTGTATCGGCGACCCTCTGACGGCAGTTGTGTGGTGGAAAATCCCTGCCGGAACTCAGACCGATTCCAGACAGCCAATGCGCATTGGCTGGGGCTGAACGGTCCGTACGACCGAAGCCTGCAAAAATCGATAGCCGATTCCGCTCAACCCCGACCAATACACATCAGCCCCGACCACTCAGGCAACGATCTCTGTGTGCGTCCTTCGAACGCGAACTAAGACCGCGACTGATATTCCGTCCCGTTCAGCAGAGACCAGAGAATGTCCTCAAGCCCTTCACTTCTGGACGGTGATTCCGCGAGGTGCTGCATACAGATCTGCAATTCTGTACCCTGCGGTTCGCGGCCGACTGTGACCAGATAAAGTTCACGAATCACGTCTTCGTCCGAAAGTACCTGTCTGGAAATCCTTGAAATCAGGCTGTTTTGCCCGGATGAGCGGACAAACGACGCCAATTCCGGGGAATTCATCATAAACAGGGCTTCCGGAATGCTACCGGTCAGGTCGTCTCGCGGCACAGACGGATCGAACCCAAACGTGTCTGCAAACTGTTCGCGGCCCAGATCTCGTGTCCGAGCAGAAGGAACTCGACGACCCGTGAATCGAAGGGGCAGGGCGGTCACATTCAGCGTCTGGCACAAAGCATCGTAGAGCTGATCTGAACGAAGGCGGCGAGGTTCCAGCCGCAGAAATCCTTCCGCCTGGCTGTCAATTGGCCGTTGATAGAGTCGTGTGGAGGTAATCGCTGTCATCAGCCATTTCAGGTCGTAGCCACTGTCCCGAAACCCTGTACTCAGCAATTCCAAAGCTGCTTCGTGTTCACATTTGCGATCCGGCCCGATGTCGTCGATGGGCTGGTAAAAGGCAGTGGATGTCAGCTCCGACCAGATCCGGTTGACCGTCGACTTCGCAAACCATTCACTGCTTGTGACCAGTTCGGACACAGCTTCGCGACGATCCAGGTCGCTCAGATTCCGTCGAACGGGTTCTTCATCCGCAAAAAAGGCGGGATGAATCAATGTTCCTCGGGATGACGGATCCGACAGATCCGCCATGTAATGTTCGGTGGAGCCCTGCCCGGGACGATTGTTGTCCGGCGGCTGAGCCGTCGTGATCTCTTCGATTGAGAGCCGACCATCGCCATTCTTGTCGATCAGGTCCTTTGCCTGGCCGGAAAACAACCGTTCCAGCAGCGTCCCCTTCGATTCTGCTTCGGAAATGATGTCATCTCGATTGCGATCAATGCGACTCAGCACGAATCGGGACACACCGGCTCGACGAGACCGATCCTGATTCATGGACACAATCTGAAAATCGAACATTCCTCCTTCCGGATCGCGCCGCAGAGCAACACGAGGAAAAAACGCGGCGAATTCGTGAAACTGTTCTCGCTTCCAACGATCCCAGGGGTGGTCATGACAGTTTGCACACTGAATCTGAATGCCCAGAAATATGCGAGACGCTTCTGAAGCGATTTCTTCCGGCTCCCCTTCATGAGCGAAAATCAGGGCGGTTGCGCCATTCTCGTTGACGTCGCCTGTCGCCGTCAGCAGGTCAGTCGCCACCTGCTTCCATGAATGATTGTCCTTCAATGATTCTTCCATCCATTCCTCGAACGCGGGCCGAACCAGCGCCGC
Source organism: Planctomycetaceae bacterium (assembly GCA_020426485.1). Taxonomy (GTDB): domain Bacteria; phylum Planctomycetota; class Planctomycetia; order Planctomycetales; family Planctomycetaceae; genus JAGQPY01. The sequence continues at coordinate 20,567 of JAGQPY010000016.1, read as the reverse complement.
TCGAATGTTGGTCGCTCGACTAAAGATCGTATCACGCCAGTAGCGCGTCCAGTTGACAGCGTACTCCGACCGATCCAGCAGTTCGGACACATGTGCCGACCGCTTGTCTTCGGCAGGATTCAGCCCGAACGCCGTGATCTCCCCCGCGCTGGGAGGACGACCGACAAGGTCCAGCGATATTCGGCGAAGGTAGGTCGCGTCATCAACGACCTGTGCCTGCGACAGGGATTCGGGACCGTAAATGATCTCGTCAAGCTGGCGACCGATTTCGCGTGGATCGGGCGGTGAGGCATGCGTTGATGTGATGGTCACCAGTATCGAAAGGCTGAACGACAAGGTGTGCTGAAGACTGGCTTTCATGAGTTTGGTCCGCCTTTTCACCAGATTCCGACGTGAGTTTTGCAGCTGTCTGCTGATGCCCAAAGTCACGTCCGCTTGATTTTCACCGCGACCGGATGTTCAGCGGCGGCTGCCTTCTCGATGAAACCAGCGTGCCGCTGGAATGTTTCGGCGTTCCTGATCAATTCCGTCAGGTCCCACTCGAATCGGAGGAATCCGCCTGCAAATTCTCGTCCGGACCGTGGCTGGAGCCGGATCAACATTCGATCGGCTGGGGAACGTGATCGACCTTGTTCGTCAACACGGCAAACCAACACATCCCGGTGCCGGAGGGCATTCCGCGCTGCGCCACCGATTGCGTTCGATGACCCGAAGCCGGTTCTCCCGTCAGAACGCGGGAGTGGAAAAGTCGGGCCGGGGCGTCAGCGGTGCGGATCCACCTGGCTGCGATCCGCCGATTCCGGATTCACGGGCCAGCAATTCGAAGTCTCGGAGCGTTAGTGATTCATTTTTCAGGACCAGTTCCGCGACGGCGAAGTGACGTCCACGGGATGTTGGTCGCACCGACAACACCATTTCTCTGGTTTCTCCGGCTGCAAGGCGAGCAATACTGGCGTTGACGCGTCGATCCGAATCCAGATCGGTCAGGTCGTGATGATCCAGCCCAAACGGCAACTCGACACGCAGAACAACGCCTTCTGCGGCCGCGGTGCCCTTGTTACGAACGCGAAATCGGACATCCACCCACTGGCCAACAGCGACCGTTTGCGGTGGCTCCACCAGTATCAATTCCACGTCCGGACGCTCAACGACCGGCAGAGTTCGTTCCGGAGGCACGTCATTCCAGCGAAGATTTTCTCGAACCCTGGCCTGAGCCACGACCGCCGAAACCGCTGAAACTTCTGTGATGGACTGGTAGCGACCCGAATCACCGCTGTTGACCCGAAGAGTAACCACTTCCTGATCGCCAGGTCGAAGTCGGTCGACGAGCCATGTCACGACGGACTCACGAAAAACACCCTCCGGCTGCATCTGAACGGGCTTCCAGGAAAACGGCAACAGCTCTCGTACGATCAGCCCATTCAACTCATCACGACTTCGGTTGGTGATCTGAATCTGAATGTCAAACTGGCCGGTGGTACTATCGTCAGGGATGGATTTTTCCACGAGCAGGCTGTTTGATGACACAGCGGCTCCCGGGATGACACGGACCTGCGATTCCAGATTCCGTACGCTGGCTTCAGAGGATTCCGGCAGTGATTGAGCCGCTCTGTCCTGAAGCTGACGCTGCACCTGGCTGAACGTCATCCAGTCATCGTTCCGCAGATTCTGAACGGTTCGTTGAATCAACTGAGCCAGCTCGGGTGATCTGACCGGGCGACCGACCCGTTCGATGAACGGCTCCATCGAGATACTCAGGCGACTGCGACTGAGTGGCGCAGTCGGCCATGAAGGTTGAGTCACCGCCAGAGGGGGGACGTCGTAGGCCCGGGGCGGGATGTACCGTTCGGACGGAATATCCTGAACAATCGGGCGACGAATCGTCGCCGGAATTGCGAATCGGTCCTCGGACGGAACCTGATACATCAGCTGAGAAATCTCGGACTCGCGCTGGAAAGCGGTGCTTGTCATCAGCACCTGTTCGGCATTCAGAAGCGGCGTGTGGTCAAGAACCCCGCCAGCATACAGCAGGCTGCTTTCGTCCTGTCTCACGGCCTTCGCTTCTCGGGACAGGCCACTGACCATGATTAAGGCGATCAGCAGCACGCCGATTCCGCCGGACAGTGTCGCGGCCACCCACCAAAAATGATCGGCGACGAAACACCACAACCGATCGGTGGCTTCGCAGGTCATGTCCCAGAAGTCAGCGGCTGCATCAAACGGCGCTGTCAGCCAACGACCATCAATCGCGCCATAAAGGCTGAGCCTCTCCCCAAACAGCATGGCGAGAAACATCAGACACAGCAGAAAAACCAGCCCCAGTATCAAATCCATCGCACCACTTCCATGTAGAGTCGACCGCTGGCATGGTTTAGCAAAACCCGGCAAATTCGGAAAGAGAAATCTGCCGATCGGCAGAAACTGCTGTTCAGATGATGCTCAAACCGACACTTGAACTACGACGTCGGCGTGGCATGTCTGCGCGAGTGCACGGCTTGGAGCGTCCCGTCCGCGACAGCATCGCGAATTGTAGGCATTGTAAGAAAGGCGGGAAAGCTGGGATGACTACGAATCGATGGTGCGATCTCAAGGGTGTCTGACTGTGGGTTCGTAGGCAAACCCAGCTTTCCAACGCACAAGCCGGCTTCGTTGAAGAACCGTTTCTGTGGCAACATCGGCCTCAGAACGGTTCCGCGTTGCTTTGGGTGACGTGGGTGCAACAGAAGGGATCGAATCAGTGGTCGGACACCGGACATGGAATCTGTCCGGATTTTCAATATTTTCGTAACTTCTTTCACAGGAGTGACTTTCGTCTTGCGGAGCCCCGTGTTGGTTTGGCAGTATCTGAACCAACAGTGTCAAGCCCTGTGGGCTGCAGAGGACTCTCTCAAGCCGGTACGTTCAGCACCCGAGATTCGTGCAGAGGCAGACACTGGCCGGAAAGCTGTCCCGGGTTGTTGGAAACCCGTGGTGGCAACGTCTGCTTAGTTGCCTTTCCGTGAGTCAATACGCGACGGACAAGCCCTTTTTTCTCAACAATTGCCGCGTTCCTACCGAACCAGATGTAAGGGTTGTCCTTATTATGAGGATCACTGCGTCATTGCGCGCGGCGGTCTGACCTGTCTGACCCTGCCCCGCCGGGGTAGTTTTTGGCTTTCCGCTATCACCAAAATCGACGATTTTGCCAGGTACAAACATGCTTCTGAACACATGGCTCGCTGCTGCTAAACGTCATCTCGTTGGCAAATCCGTCCGATCCGGCGGACGTCGCAGTAACCCCTTTCCGCTGCGATTCAGCCAGGCCGAATCTCTGGAAGCGAAATCGCTGCTGACGGCACTGGTGATCAACCCTCAGAACGTCGACGCCTTCGTCGATACGTCCGGCAACCTGTCTGTGACCAATGCTGATCTGGCAGGATTTGACGGGCTGGTCATCGAAGAGGTGACCGTCAATTCCCTCACCGAGGGTATTTCGATTGATCTGTCCGGGATTGTTCTGAATCGACTGGCGATCGAAACAGTCACCGTCAGTTCGTTCGTCGGAACGGGAATTGACATCAACCTGACGAATGTCACGGGCAACCGAACGATGTCGCTGGAAGACATCCGCATCACGGGCTCGGGCACGGGTATCGACCTGAACCTGAACAACACCGACACGTACGCCCTGACGATTGAAGACTCTGTGGTCACCAGTATTGCTGTGACTGCCGTCAATGGATCGGATATCGGACACGGTGTCGTGACTCAAAACGAGGTCAGTGCACCTGCAAATGCCGAAGCGATTCTGCTGAGCGTCAGCAGCGGATCGACAGCTGATGATTTCCAGATCATCGACAACCACCAACTACAGGCTCTGAATCGAGACACCATCCGAGTGGACCTGGTGGATGCCCCCCTGAATGGTCTGCAGATCGCCAATAACATCATCGGGAACGAGCCGGGGGCGGACGTCTCTTTCCGAGCGGAGGGCGACACGTTCGTTCAACCATTCGAACTGAAGAACAACGCGACTGACGGCGAGAACCTCAATCAGTTTCTGTTGGACCTAACACCTGTCGGGTTGGTGTTTGACGTTGATGCGATCACCGGGAAGCCTTTTACCGCGATTAACAATTCCGGTGTTCTGACGGGGGTAACTCCGTCCCTGGTGCCCAACTCCAACAATCAGATCCTGCAGCTGGATTTCACTGACTTCAATCCCGGTGAGACGCTGTTCTTCGTCATTGACGTGGACACTGCTCCAGCGACTCCCGGTGGAGCGCCGATCGATTTCTCTGTGTTTGGACGACATCTGATTGGTGCGGGCGTGGACTTCTCGTTCGGACCCGGTGCCAACAGCGGTGCGAAGCAGGTCTCCGGCACGATGGTCGGTGACGCGAATGTCTTCAACGCTTCTGAGTTTGCTCGTGGAGCTGGTACGGCCGCCGATTTTCACGGTATTAACCTGCATCTCCAGAATTCACCACTGACGAACAGCATCGTTTCAGACAACGCGATCAGCGGTGTCGCCGGACATGGTGTTCTGGTCAGTGCGTCACAGCAAAGCGATGTCTCTGCAATCTTCGACAACAATGAGGTGCTGTCCAGCGGTCAGGACGGCCTGCATTTTGAACTGACAGACAGCAATTTCACGGGAGCGATCATTGATAATGTGATCGGTGTTAACGGCGGACACGGGATCAACTTCCAGCCCGTCGTGACTCGTAAGGGCGAGGTGGAAGCCGCTTTCGACACCAATCCGGTCATCATCACCTCGACCAATCACCAGCTGCAGACCGGTGATCAAATCATGATTCAGGGAATGGTCAATGACGATCCCGACGTCAATCATCCCGGAAATGGTCTGCATACGGTCACTCGCATCGACAACAACACGTTTAGTCTTCAGGGAGTCAGTGGCCTTCCATCGAATGTGAATTACGTGGGCGGTGGTTCCTGGTACATCCCAAAGATTCAGGCCGACGGGAGTGCTCGTGGGCTGGTGGAAATCGACCTTCAGGCAACTGAGCCGCAGGGTCGCATTCAGGATATTCTGAACCCGGCCGGCGCTGGTGATGTGGTGGTCACGTCGTTGGATCATGGTCTGGCCACTGGTGATCGTGTGAGAATCAGTCGGGCCGCCGGCACCGGCATTAGTGGTACACAGACATTCAAGGTCACTCGGATCGACGCCGATTCCTTCTCACTGGACGGTTTCCGAATCACGGGATCTTATGACACTTCCGGCGGGCTGGCGACATGGACAACCAATCTGATTGATGACGCTACCGGCACGGGTGAAGTCGTCATCACATCGCTTGAGCATGGTCTGAACACCGGTGATCAGGTTCGCGTTGTGGGAGCAGATCTTGTCACTGGCCTTCCTTCGGCCGCAAACGGTACGTGGACCGTTACTCGGCTTACCGCCGATACGTTTGCCCTTCAGGGATCCACCGCCAATGGTGCTCACCGTGTTGGTTCCGGTTACTGGGTTCCGGTGGCTGACAGCACGTTCACCGGGGATACCATGCCGCAGATCATTTCCGGAAACTCGATCGACGGAAATCGCAAGGCTGGTCTTTACGTCAACCTGACAACCGGCACGCGATTCGACGGCGACATTGTCTCCAATACGCTGTCGGGCAACGATGCCAAAGGCATCCACATTGAATCTCATAGTTTCGGTCTGGGCACAGACCTGCCGCTCGATCCGTTGAATCCTTCCGCCAGTCCCAGCGTTCAGGATCTGAGTTTCAACGTCAATATCGGTACAGCGGCCACCGATGGAAACAATATCGACTCCAATGTGGAAGCCGGGGTCGTGATTGAGGCCCTTGATTTTGCCACTGGGTCGTTCGAGATCCAGGGAAATCGAATCAACGGAAACATTGACGATGCTAACAGCGCGACCCCGTACGCTGGCGACGGGATCGTGGTCCGGCTGGAAAGCGATCTCCTGGGTTCTGAAGCTGTCGGTTTCCTGTCCGAATCCATCATTACGGATAATCAGATTGGTGTGGATGCTCGCGGGAATCAGGGCAACGGACTTTCTTTCTCTCTGACCGATCGGACAAAAATTCAGGACCTTGAGGTGACCGGAAACTCGTTCCTGAACAGTGGGCAGGACGGTTTTCACTTTGTTCGTTCAGCAGACGCCGACCTGAACAGCGTCATTTTTGAAGACAACGACGCTACCAATAACGCGGGAGACGGCTTCGACATCTTTGCGAAAAACACGGTCAAAGACCGCCTGGATTTCCAGATTCGCAACAGTCGCGTTGACAACAACGGGGAATATGGATTGCGAGTGGAAGTCCAGGCGGACGCTCGCATTGGTATTGATGTGACCGGCACGTCGATCCGGCAGAACGGGGCCAGCCGCAACGGGTTCAACCCAAATGACGGCGCGGGCGCGACGGGGGCTGCGGGTGGTGTCGGTATCCACGGCTTCCAGCAGGTGGATGTGGTGTTTAATGCCGTCGAGTCGACCTTCTCGGATAATGAAGGCGACGGCTTCAGCATCGACGCGGAGAATTTCTTCGACACACTGATCGTCAACGCCAGCTTCACTGACAGCGACATCAATGGGAACTCACTGACCGGTTTCCGCAGCGTTGGAACGGCGTTTGGAACCTTCCAATGGACGCGAAGTGACTTCGTTGGCAACGGTGTGGACGGTGCTCGCATTATCTCCAACGTGGACGTGAATGATCGCTCAAACAGACGCGTCGGTGGACAGGATATCGATGTCATCGCTTATGGTAACGACTTCCAGCTCAATGGTGAGAACGGTGTCGTGCTCGGTCAGGGCGTGTCAGCGGTGTTTGGCAACGGCGACCCTACGGATAACTTCGCGAATGAGTTTGGAGGTCGTCTGGATCAGAATCGTTCTGACTATGGTGCCTTTAACACTCCGGCACCAAACGGTGCTGACGGTTTGAAAATCGTCCAGGATGCCGGGCCTTATCTCCGCGAAAAAGGGCTGAATCGTACGATTCAAACCAAAGGAAACGTCTTCAGCTTTAATGGCGGCGACGGGGTTGATATCGGGCACTTTGTTGCGACCGAACAGGGCAACGTTCTGCATGGTTTCGAAGTTGTCAGCGATACCAATGTCGTCATCGCTGATGCCGACATCAGCAGTAACGCTGGAGATGGTGTGGAGTATCTCGCGGACAGCGTTCTGCGTGTGCCGCCTGCTGACGGAAGTGGTCAGGATCTGCCACCTCAGCCAAACATTTCGTCACTCGCGATTTCCGGATCGGACATTAAGAACAACGGACAGAGAGGTGTCGATGTTCTGAATCGCGTTGGTGAAGATTCTCGAGTGACGCTGGTGAATAACGAAGTCATCGGCAACGGCTTTTCCGGCATTTATGTGTTAAACACCTCGACTCACTTCCAGCTGCAGGGCAGCCCGGCTGACCCGCTGGACGTTGAGTACTGGAACGGAAACGGCACACCCTCTCGAACTCCGAATATTGAACTTCGTATTCAGGACAACCTGATCGAATCCAACGGAACTGCCGCCGAAGATTCAACCGTCCCTGTCAACTTCTCCAATGATGCTAATAACGCCTCATCAACAGCGAACCCGGACTACCATCACCTGACCGACCTGATTCAGGGGACCTTGGGCGGCGTCGTGATTCGCGTCGGTACAACAGACTCTGTGGGAACGCTGACGGCAGCGGATCCGGAACGAGAACTTGGTTTGTCTGGTATCGACGCTGAGATCTGGAAGAACAGCTTTGATGGTAACTTCGGAGCGGACGTCTACTTCGACAACTTCGTTTCGCTGGTTCCGCCGGAAAGCGGTGATCACTTCAACGACACTGATGTGCCGTCGTATCGCTGGATCAGAGGTTTTCGCGATCCACTTGCCCGTCTCGACCTTGTTTTCCGTGAGAACAGCGGCAACTCACTGGATGTGATCAACGGCTTTGCCTTTCTCGACAACAATGAACGCGTCTTCAAGTCCAGAACAGCGAACGGCGCTCCGTTCCCCAACGCTGACGGCTTTTTCTCAGACAACAACGGTCGAGGTGGCACTGAACGACGACGAAACAATACTCGCACGATTGGCTATCTGAACAATGTCGGTGAGGTGCCCAGTGCTCAGCCGAATGTCACACCTGCCCCCGGTTACGCCAGAACGACACCCACAACGGTTATCTGGCCGGCTGGATCCTGGTCATACGATGGCTGGGGAACTCCGACATGGCGAATCGAATCCGATTTCGATTTCAACAACTTTCAGCAGACGGGTGGCATCGCCGGTTTCAGCGATTTCTACGACGTTGTCAATATTTCGAATTTCCTGGCCGAAGAACATTATCAGTGGGATACCGGGGTCAATGTCCCCGGTTTTGTTGGACAAACACCGTACTCCCTGCAACGCGGTGATGTTTTCAACGTTCAGACGGGTGAAGCACCCATTGCGGCTGACTCGCTCGAAGAAAACGACAGCTTTGTCGGAGCGACTCGTCTGCTCTACAACGCTGTCACGAACACTCAGGCTCCACTCTCGGGTACCTTGTCCGTCAACTCGCTGGCGACAGGTTCCAATTTGAACATTGATCACAAAGGCGATCGAGACTATTACCAGTTCGTCGCCGCCGCTTCCGGCACTCTGACCGTCGACCTTGCAGCAACGGATGCAAATGGCGACCTGTTGCGGTATCTCATCTACGAGATTGACCCCAACAGCGATTCCAATGAAGTCCCCATGGTTCGGTCAGCGAATGGGGCTCCGGTGCGGACTTCTGTGAATGCCGGCAATTCCGCCACACTTTCTGTCTCGGTCACGGCAGGCCGTTCTTACATTGTCGAAGTCATCAGCAATGAACAGTCGAATCTGGGCATCGCTGCGGCCGGCAAGAACTTTCAGTACGGGACGGTTCGTAGTTACTCGCTGACAATCAATGCACCGATTGCTCCGGCTCCTGTCGTTGCGGCTGTGGCTGGACCTGTCACGACGGAACCGATCACCACCGTCACGAGCCCTGGTTTTCTGGCGGCCGTTTCCATCGCTGGTCAGAACCCCTTTGTTCAGTCTTTCACCGGCGGCACTCCGACGGTCAAGAATTCGTCGACGGACACGATTCGCATTACTTTCAGCGAAGATGTGACCGGCGTGGATTTAGCAGATTTCCGTCTGACGCGGGACGGTGCTGCGATCGACATCACGGGCGCTATTCTGAACCCGATTGATGCGACAACGTATGAGATTTCTAACCTTGCTTCGTTCACTGCCGCGAACGGCGTCTACGTTGTTTCCCTGAACGCGACCACCTCGGGCATCGTCGATCTGGATCAGGCTCCGCTGCGAGTGACAGGAAATGAAAGCGTTACCTGGACGGTCGACAACCGGATCGGTTTCACGACCGACACTACGGATAACGTGCCTGGTGACGGTTTGTTTGCCGACGTCAACGGTAATAAGTCGCTCCGAGCTGCGATCAACGAAGCCAACGCGAATCCCGGTCTCGACATCATTTCCCTGCAACCGGGCACCTATGTCCTTGGGCTGCAGGGGCGATTTGAAGACGCTGGTCTTTCCGGTGACCTGGACATTCTCGGAAATCTTACGATTCGAGGACTGGGGGCAACCGCTTTGGACACCGTCATTGATGGTGCTCAGGTGGACCGCATTTTCCATGTGTTCCCCGGTGTGCAGCTGACCCTGGAGAATCTCACCATTCGCGGTGGTGAAGCCTACGATGGTGCCGGCGTGTTTGTGGAAGGTCGGCAGCGAGTGAATGGTGTTCCGACCGGATCCGTTGGCAACCTCGTGCTCGACCGGGTCAATGTGGTCAACAATGAGGCCTACAACCAGGGGGGTGGTATCTACAACCTTGGTGTGGTCAAAGCTGTTCGATCTTCCATTTCTCAAAACGTTGCCGGTTCTCGTGGCGGTGGTGTCTTCAACCACTCCCGCCTTGAACTGCTGAACAGCACGGTCTCTACGAACACGGCAGTTTCTCGTGGCGGTGGTATTTACAACGAGATCCTCTCTTCGACTCTGAACACTCAGATCTCCCCGTCTCAGGCTGTTGGCACTCTCCTGGCTGTCAACTCCACCATCGCTTTCAATCATGCGGATGCTGCCGGGGGTGGTCTGTATCAGGAAGGGATCGCCACTCTCCAGCTTGGAAATACGATTGTTGATTCCAATACCGCCGGCCTGTTCCCTGACCTGAATGGCCGCCTCAGTTCACTCGGAAATAACTTTGTGGGCGACCTCGGTGGTCAGACGCCGGCTGAAGCGTCGCTTCTTTCGACAGACATCGCTGCTGACGACGATCCACTGATCACCAATGCCGGACTGAATGCTCTGGCCGCCAGTCCAACAAATGGTATCTTCGGACATACGCCCACGGCTGGTTCTCTGGTGGTCGATGCCGGCAGTGACGCCGTTTATGCCACCAATGCCGGGATTACTGTTGCACAGATCATCAATCAGGTCGATCAGGGCGGCAGTCCTCGATTGGTCGAAGGCAACAACGATGGCGTCTTCGCCATCGATATGGGCGCGACAGAATTCTTTGTCAGTCAACCAGTCGCCATCATCACGGCGACACCGAATCCGGCCGGTGTCGGTGAAACGGTCATGTTGAGTGCTGCCAATTCAACGCACACTCTTGTGCCCGGCACCTCCAAGATTGTGAACTATGAGTGGGACTTCAACTACGACGGTGTCAACTTCACACCGGATGCCACCGGTCAGACCGCCAGCACGGCTTACCTGGCCACCGGCGATGTGACTGTCGCGCTGCGAGTCACGGATGACACCGCCGCTCAGGATCTTGAAACTCTCGTGATCCGAGTCGATATCCCCTCATCCCCCGTCATCGTCTCGCCATTCCAGGCAGGTACCAGCGATTCCACGCCCACCATTCAATGGGTTGCCGGCAGCGGTACTTTTGCTCTGGAAATTCGCCGTGTCGATACCAACGCCGTTGTGATTCAGCAGAACGGTCTGACGTCGAATAGTTTCACCGTACCAACCGCCCTGACCCCTGGCACCTACCGTGCAGTGGTGACGGCGACAAATGCCAGTGGTTCCGCTTCAAGTGATCCTTACGATTTCGTGATCCAGCGGATTGCTCTCACAGATCCTCTGAACTTTGATCTGGTCACTGATACGACGCCCGAAATCACTTTCACCGCGATCCCTGACGCTGAGCGTTATCAGGTCTATGTGGCACAACTGGATCCTGCTGATCGCAAAACATCCCTTGGTGTGCCGATTAACGACAGTTTCGTTGATGCCGGACAGGCCGCGATCCCCGGTACGACATTGGCGATGTATGAACCCTCTGCTGTTCTGGCCGAAGGCGTGTATCGAGTATGGGTTCGGGCTTTCGATGCCGCTGGTACTCCCGGCGACTGGAGCACCGGCAGCCTGTTCACCGTGACTCGTCCAACGATCACCGGTCCGGTACCTGTCAGCAGAGTCACGCTGGACAGTACACCAACCATCACCTGGACGGACGTCGGTGCTCAGCAATACGAAATCTGGCTCTCCCAGGTAAATGGTACGCTTCTGGTCAATGGTGTTCCGACGACTCTGACTTCGCCCCGAGTTATCATCAATCAGATTGTTCAGAACGCCACCTCGTTCACCCCGACAACGCCGCTTGGCGACGGTGATTTCCGAGTCTGGGTGCGAGCGATTGACCCGGATGGTGAAGCTGGTCTCTGGAGCAGCCAGTACAATTTCACTAAGAATCTGTCTGCCGGTGCCACACTGATCTCGCCTGTCAACAAGGTCAATGTGACCGACCGTACACCTGTCTTTGAATGGCAGGCTCTGGACGGCGCGGATCACTATGAAATCTGGGTGAACAACATCTCCAGCGGTATTCCTCGCGTGATTCATGATGTCAATGTGCCGCACGTTGACGGAGTCACGACGATGACTTACACCGATCCTTCCATCGTGCTGAGAAACTCCAGTTATCGTTGGTGGATCAGAGCCTTCAATGAAGACGGTGAAGCCACCGCCTGGTCTTCATTTGGACAGTTCTTTGTACCGGTACCGGTGATTAATACACCCGGCGGGATCGTCACCACGACCAATCGACCCGTCATCGCGTGGACAGGTGTTCCGGAATATGTTCGATATGAACTTTGGATCAACAATGACACCACCGGACAGTCCCGTGTCATCTACGAAAACAACCTGACAACCACGTCCTATACGCCGGCATTGCCGCTGGAGAATGGTTCTTTCCGAGCCTGGGTTCGTGGCTTCGACGTAGATGGAAATGCTTCTCAGTGGAGCAATCCGTTCCTCTTTGATGTCAGTGCATCTGTCAGCAACGCTCCGATTCTGATTGGTGCGATTGGTGCTCCGGCCGACAACACTCCCGAGTTTCAATGGAATGCTCTGCCCAATATCACGCAGTACGAAATCGTGATCAAGAATCTGCTGACTACCGGTCAGCCTATCGTGCTGGAACAGGTGATTACTCCCACCACTCTGGCGACCGGGGCGTTGGCCTTTTCTCCCACGACAAATCTTATCTCCGGTCAGTATCGCTGGTGGATTCGCGGCCTGAACGACGACAACAGCCCGGGACCGTACAGTCAGCCACTCGACTTCCGCATCGCGGCTGCTGATGCTTCGACCATGGATGATCCTCTGGCCCGAACGCTTCTCACTTCACTCGCGACAATCGAAGAGGTCCAGACGCTCGGTGTTGCTGATTACACGGTTCATCCTGCCGTAGTCCTCACTCGCACTTTGGAGCATGATCAACAGCAGACTTCCGACACGTCTGAACGCTCTGTGGAACAGAAGAACACCCACTCTGCTGTTCGGCCTTCCACGTCGACCGATCAGGTTGTGGACAGCGTTATGGAGGTCCTGGCCAACGGTGACTGGCTGATTGAACTGCCCGAAGATCACCTTCACCTGCCATTCGATGTCGAATCATCCGATGTCGCCGCGGTGGCACTTGAAGCAGCCCAAACCAGTGATCAGGAAAGTACTGCTGATCCCGCCGCCGCACTCTTTGTCGGTGCCTCCTTCGCTGCCAGAGGGCTTCTACGAAAGAAGAAGCGTCTCATCTGATCAAATCCTGCTGACCTGATCATTCCTGTCTCTGCCAGCCGCTGTCGCATCAAGCGACAGCGGCTGTATTCATTTCCGCTGCTGTGAACCGCGCCTGGAGAATCCGGACAGGCTTCCGCTACGAGTCTGAATCACTTTGTAAATCTGATACCTTTCCGATTCTGGTGACTGTCCTTTCTTATCTGCCCTTTGCCGATACTCGACGTGTCGAATCAATGCCATAGCGGCGACAAATCCCCGTACTCCGAAAGACGACCGGACGCTGTCCGGCTAATCCTGCTTTCGGAATATCAGCATTCTGAATTCCATCGCCTGTTGTTTGCTGAGTTTTGAACACTGCAATGTCATTTCTGTGACGCCGCTCTTCAGTTTGATTCTTCCGATGTTCATTCGTCCCCACGCCTTCTCTTCGGATTCTGCTCTGGGCACGCGATCATAGGGTGTCCCGATAATCTCCGTCGGGAAACTCTTCTCCAGAGCAAACTCCCGTTTCCCACCACCCCCCGTGAGTACGAACTCCGATCCTTCCTGCCCTTTTGAGCAGCCGTAAAACAGCTCTACCTCATAGACACCGGCCTGCTTTACGTCTGTCTCCCAGTAAATCGTGTCTTTCTGATTAACCCAGTTTTCAAAATAAGAGCTGTTCGGAAAGCGATTCGATCGCCGGATTTCCCCCGTCACATGAGCATCTCTTGCCGGCAGCCACGTTGGTTGCGCTGAGTATCCGATGGGAAATGGCTGCTGTTCACTTCGTGGTGCTGCCTGAATCTCCACCCTTGCGACCGCCTGTTCTTGTCGCAGACGGTTGACCACTTCCGGGTACTTTTCATTGACTGGCTTCCTTTGCCCTGGATCGTTCGACAGATCGAACAATTGACCTTCGTTGTCCAGTCGAAATTCCTTCCACTTCACGCTGACTCTGCGATTCCAGTGGGAAATGATCATCCGATCGCCGCCGGTCTTTCCTTCACGGATCACTGCCGACTGATCGACTCCATCCAACGGTCTGACATGTTTTACCTGGATTCCTGCCATCGCGGTCAAAGTCGGGTACAGGTCAGTCACGCTCACATTGTCGGTCACTCGCGTGCTCGCCTGAATTACTGCTGGCCAGCGGATGATTCCCGGTGATCTGACGCCGCCTTCGTCTGTCGATCCTTTCCTTCCTTTCATGTCACCATTCCAGCGAACGCCATTGGGGCCATTATCACTGAAATAGATCACGATCGTGTTTTCCTCTTTTCCTGTCCTTCGCAGCGAATCCTTCAGTCGACCCACGTTCCAGTCGATGTTTTCACACATGGCCAGAGCTGCTCGAATATGCTGGATGTCCTCCTTTTCCGGCTCTCTGTTCTTTATCTGAAGCTCCTTGTCCTTGAATCGGTCCCACCATTGATTCGGCACCTGCATTGGGGAATGAGGCGTGTTGTAGGGCACATAGACGAAGAATGGCCTTTCTTCATCCCGTTCTATGAACGCGATTGCCTGAGACGTCAGGTCATCCGTGATAAAACCTTCACCCGTCACGGGCTCTCCGTTTCTCTCCAGCATCGGATTCCAGTACGTACCCCAGTGCCCTGAACAAAAACCGTAGAACTCGTCGAATCCCCGACTATTCGGGTGATATGGTGCCTGAGTTCCATTGTGCCATTTACCAAACGCCGCTGTCCTGTAACCAGCCGCCTGGAAAGCTTCGGCGATGGTCCTCTCTTCCGGATTCATCCTCTCACCACCGGAGGATGTGCTGAACACACCACTTCGCCAATGATACCGTCCCGTCAGAAACTCTGCTCGAGTGGGGGAACACACCGGACACACATAAAATCTTTCCAGCACGGCTCCCTGCTTCGCCAATCCATCGATATTCGGTGTTTTCAGATTTACGTTGCCATTGCCTGACAAATCTCCCCATCCCTGATCATCTGTCATGATCACCAGTATGTTCGGCCGCCTTACTGCGTCCCCTGCCACGTCCGCTGCTGATTCCTTCACTGACAACACTGCCACGACTACCAGCATCATTGCCAGCTGCTTCCCGCGGCTATTCTGCTTCGCTGCCTCTATCATCACTCGCCGTCTTTCTGTGTCTGATGCCTGTAGACGAACAACACCGGTGCCGTTGGCTTGCGACCTTCGCTTTCGATCTCTTCGACCGCTCCGCTGCTCATGCTGCCCAAAACAGTTCTGACTGCTTCACTTTCTTCCTGACCACCTTCGTGTCCTCGATAGGCGATCACTGTCATCACTCCTCCCGTCCGCATCCGTTCTACGACCGCTTTCATCGCCGACGCCGTGCTTTTGGGCTGCGTCACCACTGTATGATCGCCGTGGGGCAAATACCCCAGATTAAACATCGCCGCTGTGACTTCTGATCTGCGTGGCAGCCTGCCGATGAATTCATGGTTCTCGTGTTTCAGCTCCACATTCCCTCGCCCGTTCGCCTCCAGACGCCGCCTTGTGGCTTCGATTGCCTGGGCCTGTATATCAAAGCCGATCACTGTTCCGGTATCGCCCACCTGCTGAGAAAGAAAAACCGTATCGAAACCGTTACCGACCGTTCCATCGATCGCCAGATCTCCCGTTCTCAGAACGCCCCTGACGATGTCCTGCGCCAACTCTGTCAATGGTTTTCGTCCCTGAGTATTTTCTTTCCGCTGTACCAGTCTCTTAACGTTGATTCGTTTTTCCGGCTCTTTTCCGTCCAGAAGAAGTTTCACCAACTTGAAGGCCAGCGAGGGTGCTTTCAACGATCCCTTCGAGCCCAGACCGTTGAATATGTAGACGTTTTTTCCCTCGTTCAATCGCCCTATCGCTGGTTCATAGTCCTTCATCGTCGGCCTGATCCCCGCCACCTGTTCGACCACGTCCATTCGCCTGCCGATCAACTCCCTGACCTTTGACTGTAGTTCTTCCCGCCCTTGTTCCGTGATGTCTGTCGTCGGGCTCGCCCAGTTGTAGGTGGCTCCCACCGTCTGACTTCCATCTTCGTTTGGTGCGATCCAGATGCTCTTATGCACCACTTCCGGTATGTCGAATCCCTCGATCCTTCCCCTGATGATTTCTCCGCTGCTGGGATTGTCCGGGATGCCTGCCACTTGTCTGCTTTGATCTGCTCCCTGACAGCAGATCACCCACCGGAAGGTCCTGCCCACTACTGTCCGGTGAACGTCTCCCTGGATAGAGTCACCCGTTTCCGGTCCTTCGTATGTCCCCTCCTGATACTGGCCTCGCTCCTCAAAGTACCGCCGTGTGCTTTCCAGATATCTTTTCACGTCCAGCCGCCCGGCCGGAGCGATCTTCAACCCCTTCTTTGCTTCCGCTCCTGGCTGGAGTGTACCTTCCCATTTCTCGACGCCCTTCAGGTCGCTGCGGCTCTGATACTCTTCTCTGGCCTCGTCGTCCTCAAACAACCGGATCATACCGCCGATCTTCAGCAGCTTTTCCCCTGTTTCACGTTCGACTCGTCTGTAAAACTCGACTGCCACCTTCCAGTCGGCCTCAAATTCCGGTGATTTCACCGCCCGTTTGCCCGTCACGGGGGTCATCAATCCCGCCGATACTCGCGATGCGGAATTCTTCCGACCGTCATCCATGATCAGCACAGCCTCACCCCGCCAGTGGAGTGCCCAGGCCAACGCCGAACCTGCCAACCCCTGTCCCACGATCAGACTCTGTACTGCCTCTGACCCCATTGGTTCCTTCTTCCTTCTGCCGCCTGTGATCTGTCTCTTCCTGTTGACATCACCCTGAACGCCGTTTTCCCTGGATTCCTTGCCCTGCTATTCTTTGTTTTCGTATTCTCTCCAACCCTCTTTGGCTATCCTGCTGGTTGGCGAACTTCCCTGTTCTGAGAGTTCGATTGCTTCTCCTTCTTCTTTTGACTCCGTGTCGCCTCTGTTCCTGCCGCTGTTCACCTTGCTCTCTGTCCTTCCCTGCCTGAAAGGTAACCCCCATGATTCGACCTAATCGTCGCGCTTTTCTTCAGACGTCTGCTGCCACCCTGGCCACGGGCGTGTTTGCGTCCTGTTCCCCTGCTCAGGAAAGCAACAATCCTCTGGAAAAGCTTAACATCGCCTGCATCGGTACCGCCAATCGAGCTGCCGAAGACGTCCGAGGTGTGCTTTCCGAGAACATTGTCGCCCTCTGCGACGTCGATGCGAATTATCTTCAGCGTTCCTGCTCGATGCTCACCGAACAGAAGAAGCTTACTCCGCGGACATATGCCGACTACCGGGAAATGATTGACAAGGAAGGCGACCGAATTGACGCTGTCACCGTCGCTACCACCGACCATCACCACGCACCGGCTTCCATTCGAGCGATTCGAGCTGGAAAGCATGTCTACTGCGAAAAGCCGCTGACTCATACCGTTCAGGAAGCTCGCATCATCGCGGAAGCCGCTGCGAAAGCTGGTGTCGCCACTCAATTGGGTACTCAGATTCATGCCGGTGATAACTATCGCCGTGTCGTGGAGATCATTCAGTCCGGTGCGATTGGTGACGTCACCGACGTCCACGTCTGGGTAGGAAAGGGCTGGGGCATCACTGAACTCACCGGTGTCGAATCTGAGCCTCCGGAATGGCTCAGCTGGGACCTGTGGCTCGGTCCGGCACAACCTCGCCCGTTTGTCGCCGGTCGATATCATCCTGCTCAGTGGCGTCGCTGGTGGGAATTCGGTCAGGGGACTCTCGGCGACATGGCCTGTCACTACATGGACCTGCCGTTCTGGGCTCTCAAACTTCGCCATCCGACGCACTGTGAAGCGGAAGGCGATCAGCCTCATGAACAAATGTGTCCGACCGGTCTTGTTGTTCGCTACAAGTTTCCCGCACGGGAAGACATGGTGGCCTGTAATCTCACGTGGTACGACGGTGACCGAATTCCCAAAGAAGTCGCCGGTGAACGGGTACCGGCCAATGGCGTCATGTTTGTCGGCACAGAAGGACGAATGTTCGCGGACTACAGTCGATACCGACTGTTTCCGGCGGATAAGTTCAGCAGCTTCAAACCACCGGAGCAGTCGATTCCGGCTTCCATCGGCCATCATGCCGAATGGATCAAAGCCTGCAAAGATGGTTCACCCACCACCTGCAATTTCGATTATTCCGGCGCTTTGACGGAAACTGTGTTGCTGGGAAATGTGGCCTATCGAACCGGCAAAGCGCTGACTTGGGACGCAGCCGCCTTGAAAGCAACGAATTGTCCGGAAGCTGATGCTTTCATAGCCAAACAATATCGCAGCGGCTGGGAAGTCGCCTGAAGATCAATGTTTCGTTGAAGCGGGTGAAAATCAGACGTTGGTGAAAAGCAGCTTCACTTGAGCTGCTGACAAAGTTTGAAAGTCACAGATAGAAAAGCGAAGAACACTCGGCAACGAAAAGTGCCGAGTGTTTTTTTATGGGTGTTGATTTTTAAAAGAAGAAATAAAGAAAAGTAGTCGTAATAGAAAGGAGGCTGGTTGCTGTTGATAACCGGGACATCACGAACCGTAAAACGTCTAAGGAACACTGTTTACGTCGACAACGGAATGGTGAACATCGTCGGAAGACAACGATGGCAGCAGATTGGTATCCGGGGCACATCAACGAGGGATGTCAACGGCGGAATAAGAACGTCAGGGGGAAGGGAGAGCAAAGCAGACGGTAACGACGGCAGCGATCAAAAGTGATCAACAGGTTATCAACAAACAGGTTCCTCATTCACCTTCGATATATTTCAGTTGAATGGCCGTGTCTGGAAGGAGGGGTTGTAGTTGAGCGACACCGGCTTCGGTGACAGAGGTGCGAGTGACCTTAAGATCCTTAAGGTTTTTCAAAGGCTCAAGAGCAGACAGCCCCGCATCAGAGATCAGAGTGGACCCAAGGTGCAGGAAGGTCAGCTTGTTCATGTTTTGCAGGTGAACAAGACCGGCGTCCGAAAGTTGAGTATTGTCAAGATTCAGCCATTCGAGATTCGTGAGACTCGCCAGGGATTTGACACCCTGATCAGTAATCGGCACTCGCCAGAGATTCAGCTTTCTAAGAGCAGTCAGTCCGCTTAGATGAACCAAGCCGCCGTCGAAAATCTGAGAGTTTTCACTCAGATCAAGCTCTTCCAGGTTGGTCAGCTTAGCCAGATGAACAAGTCCGTTGTCAGAGATCTGATTGAAGGCCAGTCGGACTTTCTTCAGCAACGGGTAGCGTGACAACAAAGCAAGTCCGTCATCACTGATGGTCGAGGACTTCATGTACAGTTCACTCAGAACCGGCATATCTCCCAGAGCTTCAAGGCCAACTTCGCTGACCCAAAGTCCGTCAAGAGCAAGAACTCGCAGGTTTTTTAACGGCGAAAGGCTGGCCATACCATCGTCGTCTACGGTGGTAGCGCCGCTGGAACCGTTGAATCGGAGTGCTCGAAGAGTCGTGAAGTGAGACAGATGGTCAAGCGAAGCGTTGGTGATGGAACACCCGCGAAGGTCCAGACTGGACAAAGCCTGTTGAGACGACTTTAAGGCGGCCAAACCGCTGTCAGTGATGCCGGAATCAGCCAGAACCAGCGAAGTGACGTGTTCAAGGTACGATAGGTCAGTCATCAAAGCGTCGGCATCGGCAACACCTTTAAGCGATACATCAGTGACACGGCCATCGGGCGATTTTTTTAAGACGGCACCGGCTTTTTCCAGTCGAGAAATCAGAGCCGGATCGTCGGGGCGCAAGGTCGCAGGAACGGTCGAAGCAGAAGAATCAGGCTTGGAAGTGGAGGAACCGCTGTTTGAGGGAGCGTTTTTCTGACAACCAACAGTGGTGAACAGGTAAACGGCGATCAGGAGGCAGGGAGAGAATCGAATCACTGGTAGCGGCCTTGAAAAACAGAGAAGGGGCGACGGGAGTCAGGGGAGCAGATGCCAGAGGTTGTTACCGGGATGGAAATAAAAAACGAACAGGGAGATCAAAGATCAGTTCATGAAGTCAGCCAGAATCTGATTGAACGTTTGACTGGGTCTCATGGCAGTGGAAGCCAGTTGAGTATCGGGGCGATAGTAGCCACCAATGTCGACCGGAGAACCCTGACAGGAAGTCAGTTCCCTGATGATCAACTCTTCCATGTCATCAAGCCTGGCAGACACAGGTTGGAAAAGCTGGCTGAGCTTCGAATTCTGAGTCTGATTGGCCAGCATTCGAGCCCAATACAAAGCCAAGTAAAAATGGCTGCCCCGAGTGTCGATTTCACCGACTTTGCGGGACGGTGACTTGTTGTGGTCCAGAAACAGGCCGTTGGCCAGATCCAGGGTATCCGCGAGAACCGCGATTTCGGCGTTAGAGGTCTTCTGAGCCAGGTCTTCGAGAGAGACGGCCAACGCGAGGAATTCGCCCAACGAATCCCAACGAAGATGGCCTTCTTCCAGAAACTGCTGAACGTGTTTCGGGGCGGAACCACCAGCGCCGGTTTCGAACAGTCCGCCGCCATCCAGAAGTGGAACAATGGACAGCATTTTGGCACTGGTGCCAAGTTCCAGAATCGGAAA
>JAGQPY010000169.1 GCA_020426485.1 Planctomycetaceae bacterium | reverse complement strand
ATCGACGGATCACTTTCCATGCGACGCGCCACATGAGGCAACACACCCGTTTCGATAATCACGCGACAATCGATGAGCTGCTGCGGGTCAGCATCGATCAGCCCCGAGTGAAATCCGAGGTGGCTGGTCAGTTGCTCCATGTCGAGCCGTCCGACGGTCAGCCCGACACCGGTCTTCGATTCGATGATGCCGAGGAACTCAAGCGTCTTGGTCGCCTCGCGTAGGCTGAGCCGACTGATCCCGAACGTTTCCGCAAGTTGAGTCTCTGTCGGCAGCCGATCACCGGAAGCGAGGTTTCGTTCGACGATGTACTGCTTGATCTGCTCTGTGACCTGATCCCGCATCCTGGAACGACGAATTGTTTTCATGCTTATTCCTGTACCGATTGCAACCTGAGCCGAGTTGTGTCAGATTATCAGATAATCGACAGGAGGCAAGTCCCTCGCGCATGGCAAGCTTTGGAAGTGTTCGCCTTGAGTGAATTCTTCACGTTCCGGCGACATATTCTGAAGGTGATTTTCCTGAGTGCGACACTGGGTGTCACCGCTTTTCGATCAGCACCAATCTATGCGCCCTGTGCGGTCCTGACAGAGTCGTCGTTGGACAACTGCTGAACGTCGCTGATTGACACCGGATGCGATAGCCCATTCCTGGCGGACACAAATCGAGCAGCGCCGAACGCAGACGTCACGAACGAAGGAAAATGGGAGACCTGTAGAACACCATAGGTTTACTGTTGAGCGGTCAGGGAGGCGGCCGGTTGGATTCTGCCCAGTGTCATCTGGACCTGTTGTTCGACCATGTGACGGTACTTCCCGCCTTTTTGCATCAGTTCCTCGTGCGTGCCTGTCTGAGTGATGCGGCCATCTTCCACGACGCAGATCATGTCGGCACCGGCAATGGTGCTCAGGCGGTGAGCAATTACAAAGGACGTCCGATCTTGCATCAGCTTTTGAAGTGATTGCTGAATCAGTCGCTCGCTCTCCGTGTCCAGATTACTGGTCGCTTCATCAAGGATTAGAAGGCCGGGATCTGCAAGAATTGCTCGTGCGATGGCCAGACGCTGTCGTTGTCCGCCACTGAGTCGCACTCCGCGTTCACCGATCACGGTGTTCATCCCATCGGGCATTTTTTTGATGAATTCCATGGCATTGGCAGCTTCTGCGGCCTCACGGACTTCTGTGTCCGTTGCATTGCGGCGGCCATAGGCAATGTTGTCACCGATCGTTCCATCGAACAGAAAGACGTCCTGTTCGACGACTCCCAGCAGACTTCTGAAAGACTGAACGTCGTACTGTTTCAGGTCGGTTCCATCCAGAAGAATGGCACCTTCTGTGGGATCATAGAATCTGGCGACGAGGTTACACAGAGTCGTCTTGCCGGCACCACTGGGACCGACCAGCGCGACGGTCGTGCCCGCCGGAATCGTCAGGTTGACGTCCTTCAGTGCCGGTGTTTCAGATGACGGATACGTGAAACTCACGTTCTGAAACTGAAGGTTGACCGGCGTTTCTCCTTTGCGAATCCGAATGCTGTCCGTGGTGCGAGGCATTTCGGTTGGCTCTTCCAGAAGGTCCAGTACTCGGTCGAGTCCGCTGAGACTGTTCTGCAGTTGAGTTGCACTGCTGGCCAGTGTTGCCAGCGGTTGAATCAGCATCAGCAGATAAACGAGAAACATCATCAAATCGCCCACCGTCAGGTTCCCTTCCAGCACCTGCCATCCGCCGTAGTACAGCAGAGCAGCGCTGGAAATCGGGATCATGATTTCCCAGGTCATTTCCACACAGCGCATCCACCACCATGCAAAGAGTTCCTGCCGTGCCATCAGGTTGTTTTCGGTGATGAATCTTCGGGCTTCGCGATTCTGACGCCCGAACGTTCTGACAATCCGCATGCCGGCAAATGCTTCGGTGGCGCTGGCGTCGATCATTTCTCGTTGTTGCCGGACAGCTCGAAACTGTGGGCGAATGCGGTTAATCCATGTTCGATGAGTGAGAAAAATGACCGGCAGAAGTACGACTGCTCCCGTCATCAGCTTCCAGTCGACCCATGCCAGAACAAGCAGACTGCCTGTCAACTGGATTGTGGCATGCCAGGGATTGTAAATCAGCCCAAAAACAAGGTCGCCAACGCTGCCACCGTCTTCACGCAGAATAGATGCCACGCCGCCGGACCGGATTTCCTGAACTCGATGCAGCGGCAGCTGAACTGCATGTTCAAAGACACGTCGACGCACATCCAGCTGAATTCGCTTGGTGATTCGGGTGGCATACCAGCGTCCCAGAATATGTACTGTGATGCGAAGCAGAGAAACACAGCAGACGGTCAACAGGACTCCGGTCAGCAGCGCGTGTTTGTCGGAAACCGTGGGAAACCAGCGGACGAATTCCGGCGGCAGTTTTTCGCTGCCCAGAACATAGTCGACCAGAAACTTTGTCCCTGCTGGCGGAATCAGTGCCAGAAGGGTCGATATCGTCAGGGAAACCAGAATCCAGACGATCTGTGATCGGTAGGGAGCGAGCAGACGAAAAAAACGTCGGAGTAATTCACCGGCAGAACGCACTCGGGTGTGGCGTTGCGGCCTTGTCGTTTTTGAGTGAACGCTGCCGTTGGGCAGACCACCGGCTTTTGCTTTCTGCTGGTACTCAAGATAGCGAGTTCGGCTGCCGGTTTTCGGCCGATGGCGCTCGTTCGATGGTTCGTCAGGGGTGCTGTGGTGATTGGTGTGGATCATGGCTGATTGTAAGCCACGGACGGATTCGGTCGAGCATTACTGGTCCAAATCCGTGAACACGCTGCAGATCGTCAATGGATGTGAAGTCCCCATTGATTTCGCGGTCTGCCAGAATTCGATGTGCCAAAGCGGGACCGATTCCCTGCAACTGGACCCATTCCACCCATGTTGATCGATTCACATCGACCTGAAAGGTTGGTGCAGTGCCTTCAACGGCCAACGGTGATCGCCGAGCCGGCGTTGAACGCCACTGAAACCACTTCACGCTTGTGATCAGGAACAGCGACAGCACCAGTGTCATCAGAATAGGGAAACTCCGTTCGAACTCACTCGCTGAGATTTCAAGCGGCGAAAAGGTTGATCCGGAATTTCCCTGAGGGGCAGCCGTCGGCGAATGGCAATCTTCGGGGGCAACGTCACTGTTCATCTGCAGACGACCTTTCCTCGCCACGCTTCACCTGTTTCTCCGCATGCACTTGTTTCCGCCGTTCTGATGCAGCCAACCGTGAAAACCAGTTCAGATTCATCGACGGCGCAGATAGCGTTGTCATGTTGATGCATTAACCTAAGGGAGTCAACCGTTCTCTCACGGGTGTCGGCAGATCGGATGGGCGTTGATCTGAGACGTCGTGGTTTCGGTGTGGCACGATCACGGTGGAATTGGACGGATTTTGCGGCTAGCATCTGGCAACAGCGAGACAGTTGCGCAACGGGTCAATGTCCGCTGTCGTGAATCCCTGCATGGATTTCCTGGTGGATGCTCCGCACGTGGCAGACGAATGATCGCTCGAATCGATGTTGAGACGGTTGGGACTATCTGCAGATCGGAGATGTGAGCTGCGAGGGATTTGTTGATATCTTTGCTGCAGGTAACTGCAGAGCCAATTATTGCGAACGGTCTTCAATGGGACTGGAAAACCGGGAATACCTTCGGGACGAATTTGATTCCTACGGCGGGAGCGGCCGATCGGCAATTGGTCAGCCGATGTGGAAGGTCATTCTGATCACAACCGTGGTGGTGTTTGTTCTCCAGATCATGACGACCCGTCCGGCAACTTCTGACGAACTGAATGAGCGGCGTCAGCAGCAGATCGACCTGCTGAATCGTCTGAAGCAGCAGCCTGGTCAGGATGTGGAAGCCATCAACGAAGAGATCCGTGCGGTGGAGCAGGCACCACCAGGTGCGTTTGGGCTGGGTCTTCCGACTCGCATTTCTGTCGTTCAGGAGTGGCTGCAGCTGGACACGTCAAAAGTGCTGAAAGGACAGATCTGGCGATTGCTGACCTGCGCGCTGTGTCATGATCGGCATTCCGTGGGGCACATACTGTTTAATATGCTGTTTCTGTACTGGTTCGGACGGACGCTGGAATCGATGTACGGTTCTCGGGAGTTTCTGTGGTTCTACGTTTCAGGAGCTCTGGCCGCCAGTCTTGCCTACATAGCGATCGACCTGTTCACCGGCGACTGGGTTCCGATGATCGGCGCGTCCGGCGCTGTGATGGCGGTGACCATGTTGTTTGCCGTGCATTTTCCGCGGCAGATTATCTACATCTTCTTTATCTTCCCCGTTGAGATCCGCTGGGTCGTGCTGTTCTATGTCGTCTATGACCTGCATCCTGTGTTGTTGCAGCTCTCAGGCGACCCGCAGGCCACGGGGGTCGCTCACGCGGCTCATCTGGGTGGATTGGCGTTCGGCTATGTTTACGCTCAGAGAAGTCTTCGCATCAGTCCGCTGATCGATCGATGGCTGGTGTGGTGGAAGGGGCGGCGCCGTGGCTTTCGCGTCGTGGGAACGGATGCCGATCGAATTCGTCGGCGCGAAGATGAACTTACCGAACAGATGGATGCTTTGCTGAAAAAGATCAGCGAACAGGGCGAAGCTTCACTTACGAACTCAGAGCGTCGTACTTTGGAACGCGTCAGCCGCGAACTGAGAAACCGACGATTGTGACAACAGCGTCGACCTTGAACAAACAGCCGGAAGATTAGCTCTGTCGTGGTAACTGACTGTCACCAGGAATGCTGCCGCCGGTCGAGCCGACCACCGTTTGTGAAGATGCCGATGCTTAGGGCGTTGGAGCTGAAATTAAATGTCGATCAGTTCAGCGAACGGACCGGGTCCCAGGCTGCAAGGTTGGTTGCTTCCGGAACAATGTAGAGTTCGACTCGGCGATTTCTTTGTCGAGAAGGTTCTGACGTGGACGCTTCCAGCGGCTGAAATCGACTGTAGCCCATGGCAGCCATTCGTTCCGGGGCAACGCCGAGTTTTTCCAGTTCCGTGATCACCTGAGCAGATCGATCCGTGGACAGGTGCCAGTTTGTTGCGTGTTTGGCGGCGGTGGCCGGCCGAACGATATTCTGATCGTCTGTGTGACCAACAATCAGAATTCGCATTCCTGCAGCAGTGGAAGTGTTGGCCTTCTGAGCAAATTCTTTCAGCACCGGAAGGGCCTCCGGGCGAAGTTCCGCGCTGCCCAGATCGAACAGGACGTCATCAGGAAACTTACTCAGCCCCGTCACCGGATCATACCGAAAACCGGGGACGTCGGCGGCACCACCAATGGACAGGCTGTCTGTTACGGTTCCCGTCAGCGCGCTGGCATAGCGGTCTTTCAGTTCACCCCGTTCGGCCAGCAGGTTATCGATTCTGGTGTTGGCGGTTGCCAGTTGATTCTGCGTATCGGAAAGCCCCTGCGCCAGCATCTGACGTTCCTGATCGACGGAGGCCAGCGTTTGCTGCAGATTCGTTTGAGCCATCAGGAGTTGTTCGTTTTCGGCGAACAATTCCTGTGACCGCAACTGACTTGCCGACAGAAGCTGGTTGCCGGAATTCGGCCGGTAAAAACAACATCCCCCGGAAACCGACAGAATGGCAGCGGTTAACAGGAGAGAGTATGAACGTTTAAAAGGCATGGCAGGCTGCTTTCGCAGAGCAAATCGGGGCGTCGGACGTTCGCCTTCCGGATCAGCGGCCGTCACCGTATGGGGTGCGTGTGGCCGGGTTGATTCTGTGAGGAAGCGATGAAACGACTTTCTGTGATGATGACGCCGCAGGAACAGCGGCAGAGTTCACCACCACGGACAGGAGCCGTCTTTTAAATCTTCACCCCGGTTGGAGCCTACAGTCTTTTTAACTGAATCTGCAGCCAGTCAGGTGTTTTGGCGGCTGGCATTCCATTCGACGGCAGGTTGACAGCATTTCCTGCCGGACAGTCGGCTCCATCATGCCGGAATTGTGCATGCCACTGGAGGAATTGCTGCAGAATCTGCCGATCCACAGCCGCTGGTCACAACATCAGACCCACGCCCGTTTGGCGGCATTCGGCGTTTCTGTTCAGCAGGCTGTCAGCCGCGAACGTCGTCGGTTGTCCATCGTCCGTCAATTCGTCGCCACAGTTCCGGGCAGGGGTTTCTGTCCTGCAGCACAGCGGGAAGCCGGTGCGGGCGGACATTGTCATACGATTGCAGCATTGCAAATCTGGGGATCGATGCCGGGATGCCAACGGCCGTGAAGCCGGGATGACCGGTGGCCGGGAATGGCCCACCGTGGTTCATCGCCGGAGATACAGCGACACCCGTGGGCATTTTGTCATTCAGCAGTCGGCCGACTTTTGTGCGTACAGCAGGTTCCAGTGCGGCATAAGCAGCGTCATCACTGCCCTGCCCGTCGGAATAGATGCATCCGGTGAGGTTTCCTTCCAGGGCTTCGGCAACCTTTGCCATCTCAGAAACACCTTCTGCCGTCACCAGCAGTGAACCGTTGCCAAAGGCTTCTGTCTGAAAGACCTCCGGATGCTCCAGAAAGCGAGCCGCGCTGACTCGAAGTAATGTATTACGGAAACAGACGCCTCGCCCACCGCCCGGTTCACCACCGGTCAGAACTTCAGCTCCCGCTTTTTTCAGGGTTTCAATTCCGCGCCCAAAGCTGCTGCGAACGCCTTCGCTGAGCATGGTGCCGACCGCTGCCTTTTCGAATCGTTCGCGTATGGCGGCAGCAAGCTGTTCACCGGTTTCGTCAGCGGGAATGACGACCAGACCGGGATTCGTACAGAACTGACCCGTGCCCATCAGACAGCTTCCGGAAAACTCATCGGCAATCGCGTCAAGCCGTTCTCGCAGCGCGCCGGGCAGAATGAAGACCGGATTGATGCTGGAGAGTTCCAGATAGATTGGTTTTCCTGCGGCGTCTGCCGCCGCCTTGAGCTTCAGGCCGGTGTGCCTTGCGCCGGTATAGCCCACGGCGCCAATGCGAGGGTCAGAAACCAGTCGGTAACCGTCTTCATGACTGGTTCGATAGATCAGCTGAACCAGTCCGGGCGGCATATCGGTTGACCTGATGGCGGCCAGGGCGGCTTCGGCAAAGATTCGCGTTGTTTCAGGGTGACAGGAATGCCCTTTGGCAATCACCGGATTCCCGGCAGCGATGGCCGCCGCGAAATCGCCCCCGGCAATGCCATTGAAGGCAAATGGGAAGTTGTTCGGACCGAAGACGACAACGGGACCAATCGGAGCAAGCATCGAACGAATACCGGCCGCAGTATCAATCACCGGATTTCGCCACGCATCGGTCAACGCTGCCGCCGCGGCCTGACGCAGCTGGTTTGTCGTTCGAGGAAGTTCGGCATCCTTCAGACGCGGCGAGATCGGCAGCGCTGTTTCGGCGTGCGCAGCGGCCACCAGATCTTCGGACCGCTTCTCGATTTCGTCCGCGTAGGCGTTGAGAAAGGCCGCAAAGCGACTGCCCGGCCAGCCACGCATCTGCGACGCCGTATCCGCGGCGACCTGCAGAACAGCATCAATTTCTGACCATGGGCTGATCGGAAACTCGCCCGGCAGTGCTTCTTCCGTTGCCGGATTGACGGCCTGAAATGTCTGCGTGCCCGTTGAGCAGGTCCACTCGCCACCGGTGAGAATTTGTTGTGTCATGATCCATTGTCTTTTCTGTTACGGACGCGTTTCCGAAGACGTGAGCTTAATTGACAGTTTCCGAACGATGTTCCTGTCAAAAGATCCCGAGTTGATCACGGGCTTCATCCGTCATTCGCTCCGGTGTCCATGGCGGTGACATGACCAACGTGATGGCCGCTTCATCGACGTCGTGAAGTCGTTCGAGTGCCATTTTTGACTGCTGCACCAACTGCGGACCCGCCGGGCATGCCGGACTGGTCAGAGTCATTTCAACTTTGACGCGTCGACTGTTGTCTTCATCCTGTTCGATGGAATAGATCAAACCCAGATCAATAATGTTAATCATCAGCTCCGGATCAATAACCTGTCGCAGGGCTTCGATGTAATCTGATTCGGTTGACGGATTGGGATCGACAGGTGAGTGTGATTCCTGTGTTCCCGTATCAGGTTCGTTCGATGTCGAATCAGCGGTCGTATTTTCTTCTGCCATTCTCAGGCTCCCCATGTTGTTGCTGAGTCCACGTCGGGACCGTTTCTGAAATCCGATTCCAACGGGTCGGAAGGAAATCGGTGTTCATGATGTTTGGTGATTCGCTGCTGGGAAATTCTGCAGTTGTGATCCGGAAGAAATCTGTTTGCCTGCCCAGATTTCCTCTGCCGAGGCTTGTTGGTTATTCGACCGCAGCCCACACGGCGTTGTCACGAATTTCTGTTCGGAATGTGCGAATGGGCTTTGTTGCCGGCATGCAGAGAGCTGCGCCGGTTTTCAGGTCGAACTTTGCACCGTGTCGCGGACACATGATTGAACATTCTGAAATCGGGCCATCTGTGAGTGGCTGACCATCGTGTGAACACACATCTTCAATCACAAAGTATTCGTCTCCCAGACGGACAACCAGTGCCGGAATGTCGTCGACAACGACGGACAACCGATCGCCTGATTTGAGTTGATTTGTATCGACGACTCGTTCCATGACGTTTGCGTTCAAGTGGAGTTCAGCTTTGGGGGTGATTCAGTCGAACAAGTTCAGAACCGCTAACAAAACCTGAGAGATCTCTTAGGTTTTGTTAGGGGGTTCTTAGAACAAGACGGGGACAGGCACCCTTCTCGACATGAATTTCAAAGGGGTGCTGCCCCGTGACGGAAGCCAGTCCGGGTCTTGTCAGCGGTCCTGAGGCAATTCAGGTTCCCAGGTCCGAAATACGGAAGCAGGTCTCTTCGCAGTCATGTTAACCGTTGAGACCGTAGCGACAAGCGATCCGTTGCAATCCATTGTGTCATCCGGTCAAGTGAACCGAATGGCGATGACGGAACCCTTTCGGGATTTGCTGACGAAAGTCACCGTCAGAGCAGAACCATCGGGACGTGGTCATTCGCGGTTCTGCGGACCGCCCGCGTTGTGCCTGCGATCGGCGGAACGGGATTCTACGCCTGAAGTGCGAACACCGTCCGCAATGCGGTCAGAGCAGCATCGCACTGACCGGACGCAACGACCACACTGACCTTCACTTCACTTGTATTGACCATCTGAACGTTGATTTTGTTGTCCGCGAGTGCTCGAAACAGGCGAGAGCCTACGTCCGTGTGGCTGCGCAGTCCGATGCCGACGACGGAGATCTTTCCGATCGTTCGGTCGCAGGTTACCTTTGCCTCCGAATGACTCAGCAGTGGCGTCTTCAGAAGTTCCACGGTCTGATCAACGTCGTCCGTCGGAACGGTGAAGGAAATGATAGCACGACCGTTTTGTGCAGCATTCTGCACGATCATATCCACCAGAACTCCACCCTGAGCGACTGCTGAGAAGATGTCGGCAGCAACGCCCGGTTGATCATTCAGGTCAGTAATTGTTACTCGCGCCTGTGATTCGTCACCGTAGACATCGCTGACAACGATATCCTCCATACCGCTGAGTCCGGAAACGATATCCGCTTCCAGTTTTTCGGGATCGTTGCCGGAAACTGCCGTACGTTTGTCGGCAACCATGCCAATCTGCGGAGTGGATGCGTTGCTGTCACCGAGGTGAAAGCCTTCATGGACGGCCCGGACGGCGGCTTCGCAATGGTCACGATCGATCAGAACGGAGATCTTGATTTCACTGGTCGTCACGACATTGATGTTGATATCTGCCCTGGCCAGGACTCGAAACATTTCGGCTGCAACGCCGGTGTGTGTCTGCATTCCGTAGCCAACAGCAGAAACCTTGGAACGATTGCCGACGTGCTGAACATGGCCTCCAAACGACGCGGTAGCCGCTTCGGCAACCTGCAGTGCGCGCTCGAGATCGTCTTCATGAACGGTGAACGTGATATCAGCGGTCCCGTTCACGCCAACATTCTGAACAACCATGTCCACGGGGATTTTGTTTTCCGAAAGACGCGAGAAGATCTGGCTCAGAATTCCAGGCTGATCCGGGACGCCAATCAGACTGACTCTTGCTTCGTTACGTACAAACGCGACGCCGGTCACCATGGGAGCGGGGTCGGCCGGATGCGGCGAAATCAGAGTGCCGGGGCCATCGCTGTAGGACGGCTTGACCAGAAGGTTGACACGATACTTTTTGGCAAATTCGATGGATCGTGAATGCATCACACCCGCCCCCAAACTGGCCATTTCCAGCATCTCGTCGCAGGAGATCACATCGATTTTCCGCGCTTCCGGGACGACTCGCGGATCGGTCGTAAACACGCCCTCCACATCGGTATAGACTTCGCACGCTTCCGCATCCAGCACCGCAGCCAGCGCTGCGGCCGTTGTGTCACTGCCACCTCGCCCCAGCGTTGTGATGTTGAAGTCCTGATCCACACCCTGAAAGCCGGCCGCGATCACAATCTGGCCTCGATCCAGAGCATCCTTCATTCGTTGCGTCGAAATGCTGATGATGCGGGCTTTTGTGTGACTGCCGTCCGTGCGGACACCAATCTGAGCACCCGTCAGACTGATGGCTTCTTCCCCGAGTTCGTGGACCGCCATGGCCATCAGAGCGACAGATTCCTGTTCGCCTGTGGCCAGCAGCATGTCCATTTCACGTGGCCGAGGCTTGTGGGCAATCTCTTTGGCCAGACCAATCAGCTCGTCCGTTTTCTTACCTCGAGCGCTGACGACAACAACGACCTGATGGCCCGCTCGCTTTGCGTCGATGGCTTTCTGAGCAGCTCTGCGGATACT
>JAGQPY010000168.1 GCA_020426485.1 Planctomycetaceae bacterium | reverse complement strand
CCACGTGTCGCCGGCGTCATGTGACACGTAAACGTAACCTGCTCGACCACCGATCGTCTGCAGCGATTGGGCGGCCGTGTCATCTCTCCCATAACTACTGGAAAGACCGGTTGCTGCAACGATCGACGAATACGGCCGAGAATCGATAGTGTCCGTCAGGTCAAACGCCAGTGCTCCAATTGACAGTCCCTCGATCACGGGGTTGCCTGAAGAATCACGGACAAAATCCGTCGTCGGAACCCACGTGGGATTGGAACTGGTGGCGTTCGTCGTCTTCCACACGCCGCCGTTGGCCGTGCCGGCATACAGAATGTTCGGGTCAGTTGGGTGAGCCAGAAGTTTTTCGACTGCACCAGCGACTCGATCTGCTCCAACGGTATCAACCTGCAGCAGATTCGCACTTCCCGCTCCCGCTCCACCGATCTCCGTGAAAATTCCCTTCAGGGGATCTGCGTCGGGCAGTTCCAGAATCGTCACGGTGACCTGCTGCGGAGTCGCTTCGATCGCATTGACCACGCCTGCAATGTTGACAACAACCGTTTCGTCAGCTTCTGTCAGCGCATCCGGGACGGCCGTCAGATTGATCTTTCCGGAAAGCTGTCCCGCCGGAATGGTGATGGTCGTGGATGACAGAGAATAATCGCCCGGGCTGGCGGAACTGGCGGCATCCACCGCCAGCGTGACGGTGACCGGCTTTGTGGAAATCGCCGCCAGTGTCGCCGTAATTGTCGATGTTCCTGCTCCACTTTCACCGACGGTCAGTGGCGCCGCTGACAAAGTCACGACTGGTGCGGCGTCATCGTCCAGAATGTTAACCGTCACCTGCTCCGTGCCGATTTCCCGAGCACCCGTTACGGTGTCGATGTCCACAATGATCGTTTCATCGACCTCGTCCGTGGTGTCAGACGTGGCGGAAAGCGTGACTGAGCCTGAGAGATTTCCAGCTGTAATCAGAATCTGGCCCACCGGTGTGACATAGTCCACGCCGCTGGTCGCGGTGCCGGAGTACACCAGGTTTACGGTCACATCGTTGGTGGCCGCTTCAGACAGTGTGGCGGTGACAATTGCGGAACCACCCGTTTCGCTGATGTTGCCGGAAACGGGAGCGACGGACAGGGAGACGGTCGGTGTATCGTCGTTCAGAATCAAACCGTTGGCCGTGGCGGTCGTGATATCAATGGGAACAGACGTGATTGTCTGAGCATTCGACAGAGTGACGGAAAAGCCGTCATTCTGCTCAATAGCGGTGTCACCCTGAACGTTAATCGTCACCAGTTGAGTCGCTTCACCGGGGGCAAACGCCACCGTGCCGGTCAGTGCGCCCGGGGCAAAATCGGCCGCGTTTGCAAAATTGGCACCATTGCCGCCCACGGAGTATTCCACGGTCGCCGCAACGCTCAGATCGCCGGTTCGACGAACTGCGAACGTAAATGGTGTGACGCCGGAGTCACCTTCGGCCTTGGTGGCATCCGCTGCTGCAATGGCAATCGAAGAATCATCATTTCGAATGATGCCGTTTGCGATGGCCGTCGTGATCGTCGCCGGTGCTGAAACACTGTCCAGAGTCACCGTAAAGGTTTCATCAGGTTCAACCGCTGAATCACCGCTGACTTCAACAATAATGTCGTGAGACATTTGACCAATGGCAAAATCGAATGAATCCGTCAACGGCGTGGTCGTAAAGTCACTGGCATTGGCTGGACTGGTGCCGCTGCCTGCAATGCTGTAATTGACGGTCGTTGTAGTGTTGAGATCTCCACTGCGAGTAACCGTGAAGGTATAGGTGGTATTGCCGGTGGTGCCTTCCGCCTGATCAATCGTCGCCGGGCCGATCGACACCAATGTGAATTCGTCGTTGACAATCGTGGCCGTTGCTGACGCTGTGCCAAGGACTGCTGGAGCGTCTTGATTAGACAATGTGACAGCAAAGTCTTCGTCTGGTTCGATATCGTCGTCACCGTTCACCAGAACCAGAATGTCGATGACAGACTGACCAATCGCGAATGTCTCCGTACCGGACGGCAGAACACCACCGTCGAAGTCGGCGGCATCTGCTTCCCCAACGATTGTCGTGACATCCCAGTCAACATTGGTGGTGTCGGAAAGATCGCCGGTTCGAGTGATTCGGAAGGTAAATGTCGTCGTGTCGCCGGAATCGCCTTCATCAAGACTGGTGTCGATCGCAGAAATCGACAGCGTGCGAGCATCATCGTTCACGATGGTTCCGCCAGCCGTATCGCCTCCCGTCGCCAGAGCGATCGACGTCGCGGAACTGCCGGAAACAGGATTGCTGAGCTCCACAACAAAATTCTCATCCGGTTCGATCAGCGAGTCGCCGGCAATCTGAACGGTAAGTGTCTGAGACGACTCATTGGCACCGAAATTGATCGTTCCGGACGGGAAAACGTTTCCGACATAGTCGTCTGCCGCGGTGGCACCACTCGTATTCACGGCATAATCGACGGACGCTGACGATCTGAGATCCCCGCTTCGCGTCACCGTAAATGTGAACGATGTTGTTCCGGAATTTCCTTCATTCTTGTTGGCATCCGTCGCGGCGATTGCCACTGTGGAATCATCGTTAGTGATCTCACCAACGGCCGTTGCTCCAACAATCGTCACCAGCGCACTCGGATTCGACAAAGTGACGGTAAAGCCCTCGTTGTTTTCGACACTTGTGTCACCCACGACGTTAACGGTAATCGTCTTGGATGTTTCTCCCATTCCGAATGTAACGGTGCCCGAAGGGAAAACTGTGCCCACCGGAGCGATGCTCCCGGTATCGAAGTCATCAGGCTCCGCGAAGTCGGCACCGCTACCTGTCACGGCATACTCAACGGTCGCCGGGTTCGACGCATCTCCATTTCTGGTGACGGTAAACGTGAACGCGGTGTAAGGCGAAGCTCCGTCGTTGCCTTCGTTTTTCACGGCATCCGTAGCGACTACGGCCAGTGTGCTGGTGTCGTCGTTGTTGATCCGGCCATTGACTGTCGCTGTCCCAAACGACACGGAATCCGGTGACGTAATCGTCACGGCGAAGTCTTCATTTACTTCAACAACGGTGTCGCCGGTGACCAGAATGGAAATAACCTTCGACGTTTCGCTCGGGCCGAAGACAACCGAACCAGCCGGAAATGAACCGCCAAAATCTGCCGCGTCAGCAGGATTCGGTGCCGCGCCCGCGACGGAGTAGTTGATTGTTGTGCTGCCGGTCAGATCGCCGGTCCGGCTGACTGTAAACGTGAAAGCCTTTGTCCCCGTATTGCCTTCTGACTGCACCGCTGTCAGCGGAGCGATACTGAACTGTTCATCGTCGTTAATGATCAGGCCGTCTGCAGTAGCGTTGGTCAATGCCGGAGTATTTCCACTCGTATCGGTCGGGTTCTGCAACGTCACGGTAAACAGTTCGTCAGGTTCGACAACGGTGTCACCCGTGACATTGACAGTGATCTGTTTTGTGGTCTCTCCGGGGGCAAATGAGATCGGGCTGGCGGGTGACACGCTCGTCACGTCCGCCCCACCATCATGAGTGAATTCAACCGTTGTTGTTCCGCCGGTATCTCCGCTGCGAGTCACCGTGAATACAAACGGCGTTGTTCCGGCATCCCCTTCATTCTTTGACGCATCGGTCGGCGCGATTGAGATTCCAATGTCGTCATTGCGAATCGTGCCCACATCCCGAGCGGTGACGATTCCCGTTCCCGCCGAGGGATTGCTCAAAGTCACTGAAAACGTCTTGTCGTTTTCAATGATCGTGTCGCCGGCGATATTCAGACTGATGGTTTTTGTTGTCTCGCCATTTGCGAAAGAAACAACACCTGACGGAAAGACTCCTCCGGTAAAATCAGCGGCCGTTGCGGGATTCGTGCCGGTTCCCGTCACAGCATAGTTTGCCGTGGCTGCTCCTGCGCCGCTCGAACGAGTCACGGTGAATTCGAATACCGTGCTGCCGGCAGCCCCTTCGTCTTTATCCGCATCCGTTGCCGCAATGCTTAACGTCGCTGCAGGAGGAGAACCGGCTCGCAGTGCTACTCCGGCCAAACCGTAAACGCCGCCACTTGCAGGAATCGCTTCCACGCGCAGCTGCAGTTCTCCGTTGGCATCGGCCGTCGAGTAACTGGCAAAGCTGGCAATGCTGCGACTGTTGTCGCCGACCTCACTGTTGACGATCAACTGATTGGCGACGTGGTTCTGGGTGAACTGATCAAGCGTGGTTGCCGTTGCTGGAGCGGTAATTGTGACCTGCTGATTTCCGGAAAACACGTCTCCGCCGAAGACGTAGATCTCGTACGACTGTCCCGGTACCAGATCGGAGAACGTCAATTCGACGTTGTCCTGTCCGGTCACGGCTCCATCGACTCCGGCCAGCGATCCGGTATGAACCGGCAACTGAGCAGAGGTCGGCGCGAAACTCACATTGGTGGCGGCGAATGCGGAGTTGAAATTGATATCCACATCAATCGCAGTCGCCGCACCGGATTCATCAATCAGGTTAGAAAACGACGTGTCGGTCGTCCCTGCATAGCCGGTCCAGTTGGCCGGAGTTGTTCCACCGCCGAAGTCGATGCCGATCAGTGTCAGCAGTGATCGATCTTCCAGGCTTTCCAGCACTGCGGCGGGATGGCGATTTCGAGACGCCTGCTGTTGCTCGCGGCGAAGGTGGCGGTTCTTTCTTTGCGAGCGGCGTGAACCTGAGCTGAAGAGGCGAGAAACAAGGTCAGAAAATCGGTGCCGGCGGGTATTGCGAGCCACGGAACATCCTCAACTTAACATCGCGGTTAACGGGAATGATCAGGGCGAAGTCGGGCGACAAAATGGTCCGAAATACGAAAACAAGTACATGGGAAAATTGCCCGAACTGCTCCTGGGACGGGCACAGATTACCTCCGGACAGGGGGGAAAAGTAAGTATCATTCGGCCGAAATTGCCGATTTTGCCGTTTGGGCCGGATGTGTTCAAAGTGCCCAAAAGTCGCGGCAACGGGGACTTTGCTCCACCGAAATGGCCGGATTTCGATTGACCGTCAGCAATTTCAGGCCGGTTGACTGAAAGGCAGCGAATGCCTCAAAAAAAACGCTGAAAATTCAGCACTCACGCCGGAGACGGTTCAGAATCGCCCTGAAAGTCGTTGGACTTCCGGCCAACGGGTTCAACGTGGACCTGCAGGCGCGGCAGGAAGAGATCGCCACTGATCCGGCTTGATCCGGGCTGGTGAGGCTCCCCGAGATCGCCGCCAGGAATCTCCAGACCGATCATCTCAGCCATGGAATGTGTTACTGGTCTACAACACCTTTGTGGTGCCCGGTTTGGCCACAGGATAGCGACCGTCTTCATCGGGCAGAATGGGAGCGGCGGCGTTCCAGTCTTCGGCGTCGGTGGTGAGCGACAGTTCTGAGGCGATTGCTTCGTCCCACTGAATGCGCTTGCCCGAGTACGTCGCCATGCGTCCCAGAATCGCCGTCATGGTACTCATCGCGCCGTTGACGGCTTCGTTGTACGGCTTATTGTTGCGGATGGCATCGAACAGATCATCGTGCTCCACCTGGTACGGATTGGCAGCCTTGCGTTCGGACTTCCAGATTTCCTGTGCACCCTGACGAATGGAACACTGGACCTGACTGAGTTCCGCAACTCCCTTGTCGCCGTGAGCAAACTCGGCAACCTGATTCACGCAGCCCGGAATCTGTCGGCACTGACTGAACATCTTCATGCCGTTGGCATAGGTATATTCTACGGCATGGTGGTCAAAGATCTGACCATATTCCGCGCCCGTTCGCACCTGTCGTCCACCCACGCCTTCGGCACTGACAGGGTGATCATTCATGATCCAGTTACAGACATCCAGATTGTGAATATGCTGTTCACAGATATGGTCCCCGCTGAGCCACGTGAAGAAGTACCAGTTGCGAATCTGATATTCCAGCTCTGTCAGACCCTCGCGCGGAAACGGCTTTTTGGCGGGATTGCCGGTGTTCCAGTAGCAGCGCAGTGACTGCAGCTTGCCGATGTCACCGTTATTGATGCGTCGCAGAGTTTCGAGGTACGATGCCTGATGATGTCGCTGCAGACCGACACCGACCTTCAGCCCCTTTTCGTCCGCCAGCTTTGCTGTCTGCAGAATTCGGCGCACACCAACGGCATCGGTCGCCACCGGCTTTTCCATAAAGACGTGCTTGCCCGCCTTGATGGCGTATTCGAAATGCAGCGGCCGATACGCTGGAGGCCCCGTGATGATGACGACCTCCACACCACTGTCGATGGCATGTCGATACGCATCCAGTCCCACGAATTTACGGTCCTCCGACACATCCACTCGCCCGGACACGTCACCCGCATCCTGATCGTAGCGTTTTTCCAGTCCACGACTCAGGCTGCCCAGGCTGACGTCCAGTCGATCCCGAAACGCATCGGCCATGGCCCACAATTTCACGGGTCCGGACGTGCCCAATGCCTGAGCCACCGCTCCGGAACCGCGACCTCCACAGCCGATCACGGCCACCTTCAGAGTCTCGTCGCCCTGACGATGGACGGCCGCCTGAAGTGGTGACGTCAGCAGCGGCAATGATCCGGCCGTGACAGCCGTTGTGGAAAGGAACGCTCGTCGAGAAGTCTCTGCAGGGACCTGCGGAACCGCTTTGGCAGCTGCCAGGGGGACGTTGTCAGACTTCATTGAATTTTCCTTTCAACAATGTGTGCACAGTCATTTCTGCGTTTGTGGCTGTGTCATTGCGAGTTCGCAGTCTCTTTTGACTTGATGACCGGAAGATCCAGGCCTTCACCGGGAATGTAGTTCAGCGTGTAATACGCGTCGGCATGCAGCAACGGGATTCCGTTGGTATTGCGAACCCCCGCCGCACTGAGTTCATGGACGTGGCCTCGCTGCAGCCCTTCCACTAAAAGTCGAACCTTCAGACCGTCGTCCGATACCTCCGCCGCTTTAATCACCGGAGACGTCTCGTCCACTTCCGGACTGCCGTACGAAGACTGAAAGATGTAGGTGTACGTCTTCATGGAATATGACTGAACGTTACCGGCGGTCTGTCGATCGACCGGTTGAGTCAACGTCAGCTCAAAGCCATCCGATGCGGCTCGCATGCGCTGAATTTCGAACGGCGTCTTTCCGGTCCAAACCAGACGCTCCAGAGCATACGGTTTTGTTCCACGAGATCCCCAGCCACGATTGGTTCCCCCCACGAACAATGAACCATCGTCCGTGAGTTTCATAGAAAGATTGCCCGACGAAAATCCTTCACGGAACGGAAAACAGGCTCCCTGATAGTGTCCGTTGACCTGTTCCAGATCACATCGCATCACCGTGCTGAAAGTCTGATCGGCCACGAAGAATTGTTCTGTGAACGGGCCAAACTTTCCGGCACTCAGGTCACAGGCAATGCCGCTGGCGGACTGCCCCATTTTCTTGTAGGGAAACAGAATACAGGGCGGTTCGTATTCGGGAATCCGGTCCGCCTGCACCATGATCCGACTGCCACTTTCCGGTTCCTGAGGAACCGGTCCCATGACAGTCTCGGCGTCGGAATACCAACGAAATCCTCCCGGGTGTCCCTGAAATGATCCGGGACGAAGCCACTTCAGACTACACGTCCCGTTCCACGGTCCCTGATTGTCGGTGTAAAAAACGTCACCGGCCGCGTTAAATCCCATGCCGCCAGGGGAGCGAATTCCGCTGCACGTGGGAACAGACCGACCCTGTTCGTCGATTCTCAGACACCAGCCGCGGTACTTCACATTACTGTTGAATGAACCCGTCAGACACAGCGTGACCCACATCTGACCATTGCGGTCAAACGGTGTCCCGAAGGCGTATTCGTGGTAGTCGCCGCTGATCTCCCAGTCGTCATTGAACGTCTCCAGCTCGTCCGCCAACCCATCAGCATCCGTGTCACGAAGGCGAGTCACTTCGCCGCGTTGAGTCGCATAGAGCCAGCCCTTGTGCCACGAAAGTCCCAGCACTTCATGCAGGCCGGAGGCGAATAATTCAAACTCCACCGTGGCCGGATCATCGCTCCACGCATTGTGAACGCGGTAGATGTCGCCTCGGCGAGTCGAAACGGCCAGCGTTCCATCCGGCAGCGATTCAATAGCGCCCGCTTCCAGATTGATTTCATGCGGAATTGAAAACGTCAGCAGTCTGTAGAAGTCTTCTTCCTTCGGAACAACCTGTTCCTCCGCCGTCGCTGAAGTGATCAGCGCGCACAACAGAAAGACCAACAAGCGGCAGCGAGATAACATGAAACCCTCACTCACAGAACTTTGTCCCGTTGGTCATTCGTTCTTCGGTCAAAGCAACCAACGGGAGTGTCTCGGCGGATGGAACTTCGCACGTCAAACGGCTCGCCACGCCATTCGGCCAAGGTCATCACCCAACACCCGGAAAAAAGACTGATTGTTCAGCCCGATGCCGCAGGCGAGGCCAGTATTGGGCGCAATCAACCTGGCGTGCGGCATCTGGTCAAACCGAGAATCTCTTCACGGCGCTGAGCGTCGCCCCTGCTAATCTTCAATGGGCAGAACCCAGATGTTGCGGAATCGGATGGGGTCGCCGTGGTTCTGCAGAAAGATGGGGCCATCTTCCGGGCCTTCTTTCAGAGGACCACCGGCCGTGCCGACAGGAATCTCCAGGTGGTCGTGAATCGTGACTCCGTTGTGCTTCACGGTCATCCATGCGTTCTTTGTTTTGGTATCACCTTCGTACCTGGCCGCGTGAAACTCCACGTCGTAGGTCTGCCAGGACAACGGAGGAAAGCACATGTTGACCAGAGGCTTCGCAATCTTGTAAATGCCGCCGCATTCGTTGTCTTCGCCGCTCAGACCAAAGGAATCAAGAATCTGAACTTCGTACCGTCCCTGCTGATAGCAACCGCTGTTGGCTCGGCCCTGTCCGCGACCGTGAGGCATAAACGACAGCAGGAATTCCAGGTGCAGCTTATAGCTTCCGAATCGCGGCTTGCTGGTCACGCCTTCCATCAGCAGACCATCCTCCGTCATTCGACCATTCTCAAACTGATCGGCTGATGATCCATCAAACAGCACCACAGCACCGTCGGCGGGTTTCAACCCCAGCGTGGGGCTCTGGCGGTGCACCTTACTGAATTCCGCAATGCGATCGTTGTTGCCCGTATACAGAAACAGGCTGCCGTCCTTAATTTCCGCACGGCCCGGATTGTCGTCGTCCTGTTTGTCCGCTTTCAGAACGCAGACGTCGCCTTCCATTTGACCATGGCCGGGAACCTTCTTCTCTTCTGTCCCATCCCAACCGTCGCCCGGAAGCCCACCGATGTAACCGACGGAACGAAATTTCCCGTCGCCGTCCGCGATCACCTGAACGCCGATTTTGATCATGTCCGATCCGGATCCGATAAACCCGGAATACTCACCCTGAATCTCAAAATCCGGCCCGGCTTCCGCCGGTGTCAGAAAGGCTTCTTTTTTCTTCTTCTCCTGAGCCTCAACGCTGGAAGTAACAAGCAACAGCAACACCAACAACGTTGACCAACAAATCCGCAGCCTGTGCATGAGTACCCTTTATGTTGTTATGTTGAAAAAGTTTCTGCTGACCGTGACGATTTGAACCTTCTTCGTCAACGATGAATTCCTGAATCAGCAACGCGAGTAGCGTAAGACAACTCGTCCGGCACAGCCGGACCTACATCGCTGTCGGTCGTCCAACAACGCTTCCCTTAGTCCCAGCGCCCAACGAAAGCGTCTCGGCGCTTCACGCTCGCCAGCTCAAACCACACGCCACGCCCTCAGGTCAAGGGTGAAGCTCTTGTCAGGCGTTTTCCCAGCGGCTTTTCATAAAGTTGAGGCCGTCTTCGGCCAGTTTGAGTTCGGTGTCGAACATCTTTCGCCAGATTCGAGTCGCCGCGGCCAGTTCCGGCAGAGCCAGACCGAAGGCTTCGATCATCAGGTATCCGTCGCTGTAGCCGGATTTTTTCAAAGCAGCGAAAGTTTCGTCCCAGTTGATGCCGCCCTGACCGGGAGTGCTGCGGTCATTCTCTGAGATGTGGACGTGAACCATTTGATCTTTGCACGATTCGATGGCCGCCGTGATCGATTTCTCTTCGATATTTGCATGAAACGTATCGTACATCATCTTCAGGTTGGAATGGCCAACCTCGCGGCAAAACTGAGCGTCGTCGGCTGCACAGTTCAGAAAATAGCATTCGAAGCGGTTCAGATATTCGACCACCAATGTCACGTTGTTTTCTTTGGCGTAGTCGGCCGCCTGAGCCAGGACGTCTTTCGCTCGGTTCCATTCGTCCGGTGTTCGCCCGGCCCCTGAGAATTCGCCCAGCGCCGAGTGGATGGGGCCGCACAGGTGAGTCGCACCTGCCAGAGCACACATGTCGATCACCTTTTTCAGGTGATCCAACCCCGCCTGACGGACGGATGCATCCGCGTCGATCGGATTGGCTTCCTTGGTGCAGACGGTGACGGCCGTCGCACCCAGACCAAGTTCTTTGAGTTTCCCACCGATCTTCTTGTACGTTTCACCGTTCAGATCGAACATCGGCAACTCGACGCCGTCGTAGCCCATGTTCTTTAACGCTTCCAGAACCGGAAAGTGCTCTTCAGTGATCACTGAATTCCAGAGCAACAGGTTCATTCCGTATTTCACAGGTGGTTTCTCCCCAAATCTGAACAGGTTCAAAATCTTATGCTGACACACCGCCGCTCGCCGTACTTGTCGGAAAGCTGCGGCCAGAACACACATCGAGTGGTGCCGCCTTCCCGAAGTTCACCGTCCAAAACGATGCCTTCTCTTTGGAGACGAATGTCCACTGGCGGAAGCATGCAGAATTCATCGCAAACGTGCAACCGACCGCGACGAT
>JAGQPY010000167.1 GCA_020426485.1 Planctomycetaceae bacterium | reverse complement strand
CAAAGCCAAAGCGGCGACAAGTCCCCGCACTCCAAACGACAACCTGGCGCTTTGCAGTTAAGATCGGCCACACTGCGAGTGTCGCTTCGTTTTTTGGACTGGGGCGAACTGCATCAGGTTTTAAGTTGAGGCGAGGGCTGTGCTCTCGTAGGGTAACGTGATGATCCGCCAGATGAATCGACGTCAGTGGGCTCGCTGTTCGGCGCTGGGAGTTTTGGGGTTTTCCTGTTCGGGCTGGTTGCCTGCTTTGTCCGCCTGGGCGTCAGCCAATCAGGTGGTACCGAAGAAGAAGTGCATTCTGCTGTGGATGTCCGGTGGTCCCAGCCAGCTGGAGACGTTCGACCCCAAAAGCGGTCATGAGAACGGCGGACCAACGGGTTCGATTGAAACCAGCGTTCCGGGCATCCGTTTTGCCGAACACCTGCCGCAGTTGGCCAAAGTTGCGGAACACATGGCCGTGATTCGGTCGATGTCCACGAAGGAAGGTGACCACAGTCGAGCAACCTATTTCAATCACACGGGGTATCTGCCGCAGGGGCCGCTTCGCTATCCGACGATGGGTTCTTTTCTGGGCAGAGAGTTGAAGGATGCCGGTTGTGATCTGCCGGCATTCGTCAGCGTGAATCCGTTTCGAGCCTTCAGTCCGGCGGCCTTTGGGCCGGGATTTCTGGGCCCGTCGTGGTCGCCGCTGGTGGTGGAATCGCAGACCGGCGGACAGGGCACGGATCAACAGCTTTCCTTTGAAGTCAGCAATCTTCGGCCCGCCTCGGACATCGCCTCAGAACGATCCGCTCGAAGACTGCAGTTGCTCACAGGTTTCGAGCACGATTTTCTGGCTCAGCGACCCGGAACCCCAGGCCGCAGTCATCAGGAGGCTTATCAGCAGGCCGTGCGAATGATGAAGTCCAGCGCGGTGAAGGCGTTTGATCTGGACGGCGAAGACGCGATGCTGCGTGACGCTTACGGAAGAAACCCGTTCGGACAGGGGTGCCTGCTGGCTCGACGACTGATTGAAAACGGTGTTTCGTTTGTGGAAGTGACTCTGAGTGGAGCAGACGGCACAGGCGGCGGTGCGGGGTGGGATACTCATCAGGACAACTTCAGCGCCGTGGGCTCTCTTTGCCAGGTGCTGGATCCCGCGTGGTCCACGTTGATCAACGATCTGCAGCAACGAGGTCTGCTGCAGGACACACTGGTGGTCTGGATGGGCGAATTCGGTCGGACACCGAAGATCAACGAGAACACCGGACGAGATCACTGGCCCAAGTGCTGGAGCACGGCTCTTTGCGGGGCCGGCATTCGAGGCGGACAGGTTCTGGGCGCTACGTCCGCAGATGGCATGGAAGTGATTGACCATGCGGTGGGAGTTCCGGATCTGATTGCCACCGTCTGTGCCGCTCTGGGTCTCGACCACCAATCGACGAATCCCAGCAATATCGGTCGACCGATTCCTCTGGCCGATCATGGTGCAGCACCCATCGAGCAGTTGCTGACGTCTGGCTGACGCACGCCTCACTCAGCGGCGAGAAGTGTTTCGATTCCCTTCGCCACACGACAGTCTTCACCAAACGACAGTCTATGAAGTGCCGGTCACACTCAGCGGGTGAGTCCTGCGCAGATCAAACGGATTGGCGGTCGGCGATTTCTGAGCGCCCGGAGCGGACATCGACCTGAGAACCGCACTGGTTTGCCGGACGGTCACAATCCGAATCAGCGCCGTGATTCTTTAACTTCGACACCCCCTGCCTGTTCGTTTTCCAGGTTCGTTGACCTGAGGGTGAACGGATGATCGCCACACTGATTCTTGACACGCCTGTCCAGTGTGCCTAATGTCACACCCCAGTGGTGCCCCGTTTTTCACCAGTTTTTTGTTTCAGGAGCAGGCATGTTAGTTGAACGGTTATTCAAAACGAATGTTTGTCGGCTGGGAATGTTGGCCATCTGCGTCAGCTTTGCCGGAACCGCCAGTGCACAGCTGGTCACCTATGAGTTCACCGGGGAGTTTGATCAGGCGTACGGTACACGTCCCGGTTCCGGACAAACCATTGTCGGGACTTTGACGCTTGATCTGAACGCTCCCGT
Organism: Planctomycetaceae bacterium; assembly: GCA_020426485.1. GTDB lineage: Bacteria > Planctomycetota > Planctomycetia > Planctomycetales > Planctomycetaceae > JAGQPY01. Next base: position 8,795 of record JAGQPY010000167.1, on the reverse strand, counting down.
GACAACTTCATCGGCAACTCAGGGTCGCTGGGACGGAGGAGCGCTGTCCATCGATGCGATTACCAGCGACGGATGGATGGCCGGGACGTCACGTGGTCAGTCACGGCCAGTGGTGTTCACACAGAATGTGATCACGGGAGAATCAATCGATCGACTTCTGAATGTCGAAGATCGCCCGGGTACGCAGCCCGATGACGGATTACCGCTGCACCGTATCGAATTCGTTGGTTTCACGACTCGGACTGCGGTGGAAATTCCGGACCCATGGAATATTGTGGCACCTGCCACACCGGCTCAGCCGAACCGAATTGACCTGATCGTTTATGATGAGGAAACAGATACGGAATACGGCGGGATTTATACCGTCACTTCATTCAACGTTGCCACGAATTCCACCATCGTGATTGACGGAATCGACACGGGCATTGACGACTTTGAGTACGAAGGGCAGTTGCTGTCTGAGCTGCTGGCCGACATTGCGGATGCGTCAGAAAATCCATGTGACTATGCGGACAGCGTCACGGAACTCGCCCTTGAACTTCTGACGGCTGGATATCTGACCGAAGACGAGTTTGACGTGCTGGTCGCTTTGGTCACTCAACCCGGCTGCGATGATGACGAAGACGACGATGATGATGATGGCTGCCACGGTCGAGGAGATCACCGCGGTCACGGCAAAGGCAAAGGCCACGACCGGGGCAGAGGTCATGGCAGGTTCAATGACCACGGCAGGGGCAATGACAAGGGAAAGGGAAAGAACTTCCCTCCTGGCCGTTCTTCAGGTCGTGGTCGCCGATAACGGACCGTCAGCACCAGTAATGATCCGGCAGGTGCGGTCGATCATCAACCGCACCTGCCTTTTTTTGTCCGTCGCGAACGCATGTGCCTGAGGGCCGTCGATGGAAATCGATGCGACTTGTCCGGAAGGGATGCCGAAGGGTGTCTGATGATCCTCAAGCGGCGCACTGCAGGTGTCAGACCCCGCTGAATGTTCAGAGTGCAGACACAGACTCCTCCGCGCTGACTACGGACGACTTCTCTCAGCCGATCGGCCACTTGCAGGATGCCGTTGTGGACACGGCGGCGAGTTTCAGGCAACACAAACTCGCCGCTTCGTCCGCGACCTGTCGGCAGCAAACGTTTTAAGGCATCAGCTGTAAACCAGAATATCGGTCGCGCGTGTGGCCGCAGGCGTGAGCCTTGGGAGATATGAAGGCTCACAAGTTCAACGACTGGCAGAAACTTTCCCGTCGGTGCCGGAAGCGAATGTCAGGCGTGTTGTTGAAACAGAATCAGTTGTTCGAATCGGGTTCGGAATCGGGATCGACACCGTAACGTCGCCAGACGCTTTTCTCCCATTCGATGCTGGCTGGTCCTTCCAGTTGCTGCTGGATCGCTCCCACGAACGGACTTTGAGAAAACCCGAACTGTTTGCCTTCGGTCAGGAATCGATCACGCAGGCCATCCATTCCGACTTCCGGTGTTGGGAAGCGATTGGTCACATGGACCACGTAGTACATGGATCGGTCTGCATTGGGAACAACGGACACTTCTTCGTCCTTCATGTTGTCGAACACTGCTTCCATGAACTCAGGTCCTGCCATTTCAAGAACGCCACCCTTGGCGTCTTCGAATGTGATCGATGACAGTGCTGCCGGAGGTGTCTGGAAGCTCATGGGAGAGGCGGACGATGTTCGCAGCCAGGAGAACGGAAGTGTCTTGCGAACAGCCAGAGCCGCGCCGCCATCCTTGCCGGTGACGGTCTGTTCTTTCAGCAACGTCGGCAGGTCTTTCTTTTCTTCGCCTTCCTTCTTCAGGTTCTCCTGAATCATGCTCACCAGTTCCTCACCTCGCTTTTTGACAAGCTCGCGAGCTTTGATACGTTTCCATTCCTTGACCACCATGTCGCGCACACCGGCTTCATCCAGCGTTGGGACGTGAGCGGCGGAAAAATCGGTGGCCCAATAGACGTAGTGACTTTCGCTGTTTTCCAGGCCGATGTTGATTTTCTGTGCACGTCGGACCAGATACAGCTGAGCATCATTGTTCTGCTCATCATTGGAAAACGCCTGAAAGACGGTCATCGCCACGTTGGCTGACTGAGCGGCCAGCATGGGATTTTCATTCGGTTCGGTTGCAGAACCAATGGGATAGTCTTCCGCGTCCAGCAGTTCGGCGTACGTGACCAGTGGGGTTTCCGCCGCAGCCAACCCGTTTTTCTGAGCATACTCTTTCAGGCGACCATCAATTTCCTGATCGAATGGTGCCATATCTTCGCTCAGCTGCTGCAGAGCCTTCTGCTGCTGCTCACCTCGGCCCTCGTACTTTTCCGGATTCTCTTCAATTAAAGAGAACCGCTTTTTGGAACGCTCACGGGCCAGCGTTTCCATCTGAGTGGCAGCCGCCGTGATTCGAGTCTCAATCAACTCACGAGTTCGTTGGCGAACGATTTCTTCTCGAATTTCCTTCTTCAGTTCGTCGTCCAGAACACGATAGGAATACTGAATCTCCGGCTTCTTTTCGGAGTCTGTTTCAGGAAACTCGGTCCCCGGAATCGTGGGGGCCGCAGGAACGCTCGGAATCGTCAGTGACGGTGCAGCCGCCGGTTTTTCCTCGTCTGATTTCGTTTTCGCCGCAGCGTCGTCGTCTTTCGTAGTTGCTTCGTCTGCTTTGGATTCAGAAGCATTGGACTCTGCCGCCGGCTTCTCATCGGCTGGCTTGTCTTCGGCAGCCTTCTCCTCCGCAGCCTTCTCTGTCGACTCATCGAAGACAGGGCCGCAGGAACTGTCATCGTCCGACTTCGCTTCGTCTGTCGCAGACTCTTCCGGCTTCGCAGCACTGTCTTCCGATTTTGATTCGGACGGCTTCTCGTCCGCAGGCTTTTCTTCTGACGGCTTTTCTTCGGCGGCCTTTTCCGGCTCGGCGGGCTTTGTTTCAGCTGGCTTTGGTTCGGCTGCAGTCGGTTCTTCCTTCTTCGCTTCTTCTGAGGCAGAAGCTTTCTTTTCGTCCGAAGCTTCTTCCGTTGGCTTGGTGTCTGCGGCCGGTTTTTCGTCAGACTTCGGATCGTCCGCGGGCTTTGAATCCGGAATGATCGGCGTACGGATCAGAGGCGTTTCTTTGTTGTCGTTGTAGTATTTTTCGACGTCCGCATCCGTGACTTCCGCGATTTCTTTTTCGACGTCGGCGGAGTTCAGTTCCAGCCATGCCAGCTTCGCACGGAATGGCAGTCGAAAGCCCGGATCACCGGGATTTTCCTGTCCCGGAAACTTCTCTTTATATTCAGCGAACAGCTGATTGACCTCAACATCGGATGGCTCGGGAATCTGTTCCAGAAACTCGTCGACATCCAGCGCCACGGTGTTCAGCTGCTGCCGAACATTCAGTCTTCGGAAGTAATCCCAGTACACTTCGGGGCCGGGAGGCAGAGCGGTCGTGCGAGGACGCAGCATCTGATAGGCCATCCTGGCTTTGATTTCATCGCCCAGGATTTCGAACAACTGACTGTCGGTGATCAGACGGTTTTGGTAGCTCAGATTGTTGCGGATCTTCACGAAGTCTTCCGCGGACAGCTTTTCCGTTGTCGCTCGTTTCAGGTAGTCATTGACCATGGTCTTGTCGACGGCAATGCCCAGTCGATCCGCTTCGGCTCGCATGAGCTTTCCGAAGACGACGTCTTCACGATTCGAACCATGTCCGAACCCGAACAGCGGAGCGAAGCGGCCGGTTCCTTCACCAAAACTGGCTTCCGTGGCCTGAAACAGGAACTGGTTGGCGATGGAGCGTCGCATTTCCAGATCCAGCATGTGTTCTTCGTCAATGACTCCCAGAGCAGTGCTGAGACCATTTCCTTCAACAAATCCCGGAAGGATGAAGCCCATAATGGCTCCCAGCGCGGCTCCTCCCAGTCCCCACTGCAGCCAGCGACCCTGTCCGATCCCGGCAATGCCGAACACTGCTCCTCCGATCAGCAGCCCCAGCAACCAAAGATTCATGGCAGAATCGCTGAACAGGCTGTCGAGCGTGAAGATGAGCATCGACAGGATGACCAGAACGATCATCATGCCGGCGGAATATTTGCGAAAGAACGTGAACGGTGAGGCCATCTCTGGGAAACGCCTTGTTGAAGGGTCGAACTAAATGACGTCGAACGAAATAACTGATCCAATGTCTTCAGAAAACCGGCAACAGCGCGAAGCTGACCTGGCAAATCTGAAGGCTGTTGGTCGACAGAAGCCCAATGCTTCGTCGACTCAATTTCCGCCCCTGGCTTGACAGATCGAGTGGCGATGTCGTATTCCACCCAGCAAACGAGCGACGGATCCGGGTGAGAGCGACGTGGCCAGCAACCAGCTGACAGGTCGGAAAGTCGCGGATTTTAGCTGTCGTCAGGAACGAAACAAGGTCAACCCAAGTCTCAGGTTACGTCATTCTCAATCGGCGTCCCGAGAATGAAGCGTGGCGTTTGCTCCTCGCGGCATTCACCTTTCATGGGTCGGGGCCGACCATGAACGGGCCAGACGAACCGGCAGATTTGCTCGTTCAGTTCCGCCTTCGATTCTGATTTTCGAAGGTCCACCCTTTGATATTTCTCATACAGCATGGCTGCCAAGAAGAAGGCGCTCGTCATTGTCGAGTCGCCTGCAAAAGCAAAGAAAATTCAGGGTTTTCTCGGCAACGACTATGTCGTCCGAGCCAGCGTTGGACATGTTCGTGACCTGCCCGCCAAGGCAGCCGAAGTTCCCGCTGCGCTGAAAAAAGAGTCCTGGGCCAGCCTGGGAGTCAACGTCGACAGCGATTTCGACCCGCTGTACGTCGTTCCCGCAGAAAAGAAAAAGACGGTCAAAGAACTGAAAGACCTTCTGAAAGACGCGGCCGAACTCATCGTCGCGACCGACGAAGACCGGGAAGGAGAAAGTATTGGCTGGCATTTGGTGCAGCTGCTGGAACCCAAAGTTCCCGTTCGCCGCATGGTGTTTTCTGAGATCACCAGCGAAGCCATTCTGGATGCTCTGGCACATACCCGCCAACTGGACGAAAACCTGGTCGCCGCTCAGGAAACCCGCCGCGTTGTCGACCGCCTCTACGGATATACGCTCAGCCCGCTGCTGTGGAAGAAAATCGCTCCTAAGCTGTCGGCGGGTCGAGTTCAAAGTGTGGCCGTGCGAGTCCTGGTGGAACGCGAAATCGAGCGCCTGCAGTTTCGCAGCGGTAGTTTCTGGGACCTGAAGGCCAACCTGAAGGCTCGATCCGGCGACGCGTTTGACGCTGTTCTGCAAACCATCGGCGGCAGGAAAATCGCCACCGGCAAAGACTTCGACGAACATACCGGACGCCTCAAAGATGGTTCGGACGTGCTGCTGCTGGAAGAAGGTCCCGCCAGGGACCTGCAAAACAGAATCGCTAACGGACAGTGGACCGTTGCCAATGTCGACCAGAAACAACAGGTTCGCCGCCCGTATCCTCCGTTCACAACCAGTACACTGCAGCAGGATGCCAACCGCAAACTGAACATGTCGGCTCGGCAGACCATGCAGACAGCTCAGCGACTGTACGAAGCCGGTCACATTACTTATATGCGTACCGACAGCGTCAATCTGAGCGGCGAAGCCGTCGATGCCGCGCGAGGTCGAATTAAGAATCTGTATGGAGACGACTTTCTCAGCCCGTCGCCGCGCCAGTTCACTAACAAGTCCAAAGGCGCGCAGGAGGCTCACGAAGCGATTCGGCCCGCCGGTAAAAAGATGAAGACGGCCGAAGAACTGGAACTGTCCGGCCCGGAATTTCGTCTCTACCAGCTGATCTGGAAGCGAACGATGGCCACTCAAATGGCCGACGCTCGCCTGCGGTTTGATACCGTCACCATTCGAGTCGACGATGCCGAATTTCGAGCCAGCGGTCGCACCGTCGAGTTTCCGGGCTTTTTCCGAGCTTACGTGGAAGGTTCGGACGATCCGGAAGCTGCTCTGGACGATCAGGATTCACCGCTGCCGCCGATGTCTGTCAACGATAACGTTGACTGCAACGAAGTCGAAGCGATCGCTCACGAAACCAAGCCCCCTGCGCGGTACACGGAAGCGACACTGGTTCGCAAGCTGGAAACCGAAGGTATTGGGCGGCCCTCAACGTACGCCAGCATCATCGGCACGATTCAGGACCGAGAATACGTCTACAAAAACGGCAGCCAGCTGGTGCCGACATTCAAGGGTCTGGCCGTTACAAAACTGCTGGAAAACTATTTCCCCAAGCTGGTCGATCTGGGCTTTACGGCCGGAATGGAACAGACTCTGGACGACATTGCGACGGGGTCAGCGGATCGTCTGCCTTACCTGCGCGAGTTCTATTCCGGAACGGAAGGCATCAGCGAACAGGTCAAGCTGCGCGAAGCCGATATCGACCCGCGCGAAGCGTGTACGATTCGGCTGGATGGTGTCGAAGCGGAAGTGCGAGTCGGCAAGTTTGGACCCTACTTCGAAAAGATGCAGGGCGAAGAAAAGCTGACGGCTTCCATTCCCGCCAATATCGCTCCCGCCGATATCAGCAACGAACTGGCCGAACGTCTGATTGAAGAAAAACAGAAAGGCCCGACCGCTCTGGGAATGCACCCGGAAGAAGGTCTGCCGATCTATCAGCTGAACGGCCCCTTCGGTCCTTACCTGCAGCTGGGCGAAGTCACCGAAGAGCAGCCAAAACCAAAACGTTGCAGTATTCCCAACTGCTTCGATCCACTGAACATTGATCTGGACACCGCCGTTCAACTGCTGGCTTTGCCTCGCCGCATCGGCAAGCATCCGCTGACCGACAAGGTTGTGAACACCGGGATTGGCCGGTTTGGTCCGTATGTGCTGCACGACAAAGTTTATGGCAGCTACGATCGTAAAACTCACACCTATGAATTTGAGGGCGAAACGTACAACGTGCTGAACATCACGATGGATGCGGCCGTTGAACTTCTGAAGAACACTCGCAAGCGAGCTGCCCCCGAACCATTGCGGGAAATCGGCAAACATCCGGACGATGACGCATCCATCGGCGTCTTCGAAGGGCGATATGGTCTGTACGTCAAGCACGGAAAAATCAACGCCACCGTTCCCAAAGACACCGACATCAACTCCATCACGCTGACGCAGGCGCTGGAATGGCTGGAAGCGAAGGCCGGTAAAAAAGGCGGCAGGAAGACGGCCGGTAAGAAATCAGCGGCTCCCGGGAAGAAGGCCGCTAAGAAATCGGCTGCGAAAAAGGCGTCCAAAAAGACCGCGAAGAAGAAAAGCGAATAGTCCAAACTGAGCATGTTCTGTCGTTACTTTCGCGACAATCTGTGCCGTTCCTGCTCACTGCTGAACAGCACATTGTCGGATTCGCTCCGTCAGAAAGAACAGTCACTGCAGGCGCTGTTTCCGGATGTGGACTGCATTCAGCCGGTTCGGTCTTCCGGAACAGCCGAAGGCAGCCGCATTCGAGCCAAACTGGCGATCGCGGGAACAGCCGACGCGCCGTTGGTTGGCTTTCCCGGAGCGAATGGAACTCACGTTCCCGTCGACGACTGCCCCCTGCACCATCCGTTGATTCGCAGGTTCACTGAACAGCTTCCGCAGCTGATTCGTGACTACCGCCTGACACCGTTTGATGTGGCGACCAATCGCGGCGAACTCAAATTCGTGCTGGTCACCTGCTCACCAACGCATCAGCAGTTGATGGTCCAGTGGATCGTCCGATCTCGTGAGTGTATCGATCGCCTGAAGAAGCTGTGGCAGCACAAAGACCCCTCGCTGAATCTGACCGTCATGTGCGCGAGTCTGCAGCCGCTGCGCACCTCACTGATGCAGGGCACCGACGACACCTGGTTGTCAGACGTTAAGCATCTGCCGGTGACTTATGGCCAACGGACCGTGTTGTATTCTCCACACAGCTTTATCCAGACCAATTACTTCGCAGCATTGGATCTGTATTCGACAGCCGCCGACGTTCTGAAACATCACAACTCCCAATCACTGCTCGACCTGTACTGCGGCGTCGGTGCCTTCAGCCTGTCCTGCTGTGAGCCGCACATGAAATGCGTGGGCATTGAAATCAACGAGTCTTCGGTCGCATGTGCTCAGGAAGCCGCACGGCTGAATGAACTGCCGCTGCTGACGTTCATCCCGTACGACGCGACAGCATCAAAGACCTCATTGGCACAGGCCACTGGAATTCAATGCGAAGCATGGGATGCCGTGATCTGCAACCCACCGCGGCGAGGACTCGATTCGTCCGTCGTCGACCTGTTGCAGGATCTTCAGCCGAAGCTGATTCTTTACTCCAGCTGCAACCCGCAGACACTGGCACGCGACTTTCGTTTGCTGCCGGGTTATCGCATCGAACGGCTGTCTCCCTTCGACATGTTTCCGTTCACGACGCACATGGAAGTCCTGTGTGTGCTGACGCGACGCTGATTTGCTGAGTTGGGGCGACTGCGTCGCAAGTTGCTTTCTCTGCAAGGCCGTTGCTGCATTCTCCAGGCCCGAGGCCTGAAGCCAACGCCGGTCCGTGTCTCGTGAGATACTGGTAAACCCGCGATTTCTTTGCTCAATCGGCGGCATTTCAGGGCGATGTCATTCGGACGCTACGACCGGCACACGCAGAAAATCGTTCCCACACAGCATAGTCCGCCTTTTTTGTTCAGGGCTTTCGACTGGCAAAGTCGAATGACGATTTTTCTCAACCAGACTGCCTATCGCGCGCGATCCGTACAGCCTGGCAGTCTGTGATGTAGGTTTTCATCGAGGTCGATTGCGCCCGGACCGCTGCGCGCTGCGCGA
>JAGQPY010000166.1 GCA_020426485.1 Planctomycetaceae bacterium | reverse complement strand
GAACGTGACCGGTCTGGATTTCGGAACATTGACTCGAAATCTGTGGCACGTCAGTTCGCGGCATGCCGGTGACACCGGCAGCGGAGAAAGTACGCCGTTCGACTTCAGTCGCGATCTGGGAGACGACTTCAACGACGATGGCACGGCTCTCTTCTTTGGCAATGAACTTAGTGGCAGCACTGCTGGAAACAAGAACAACCGCGGCATGAACACCGCAGCTGCGGATATCAACAACCTGGACTTCCCCAACGGGGCTCAGGGGTCCGTGATCAGCAACGCGTTTGACCTCAGTCCCTATACTTCCGACGACAAGCCGTTCCTGGAGTTCAACTATTATCTGCAGACAGAAAACACCGACGCTGCCTGGGCGGCCGACACACCCGCAGACAACAACCCGATGCGAGACTCGTTCCGAGTCTTTGTTGGCGGGGATGACGGCGTCTGGAACCTGGTGGCGACGAACAACTCGCTGCAACCTCCGCAGACCGCGCCGCGAATTGACGAATTCGATTACGGTCCGATTGATCCGAATGATCCACTCAGCATTCAGGAGCCTATCACCGACGGAACCGGCGTGTTTTCGAACTTCCCGCTGGGACAGGATTACCCGGACGTTGTGGAACTTTACGACGATCCGAATTTCGCACCCGGTTCCGCGAAGGCCTGGCGAGCGGCTCGCATCGATCTGAGTTCCTACGCTGGTCGCGACAACCTGCGACTGCGGTTCGACTTCAGTACGGCGGGCGGAATGGACTTCGCTGACGGCGATTTCCACACAATCGGCGTGAGCTCGAATGACGTTCTGAATGGCGATCGCAACGAAGAAATTCGCACGCTTCCTGCGTCCATGCTGACGGATGGTGAACGATTTGAGTTCGATGGCGACGGAAACTTCACCGACATAGACGCCTTCAACGCAGGGAATACTTCGGTCACGGTGCTCGGTGAGCACTTTGAATTCGACCTGGGTTACGTCTTCATGGCTCCTTCCGGAAGCTCCATCGCCGACGGCGACACCTTTACGATCGATGGCACGGTCTTTGAATTCGAAAAGGACTTCCCGGCCGTTGCCACCAACGCGGTCGTGGTGACAGATCAGTTCACTACGGGTCAGGTCGCCACAGCGATTGCCAATGCCGTCAATTCTGCAGGGCTGACGGGAATTACGGCCATCGTCGTTGGAAACCGAGTCAACATTGTCGGGGCAACCAACATTCCGACATCAGGTTCCGGTGTTCTGAACGCGACGGGCACACCTGCATTAATCGTGGATGGTGCACCCGGAGTTCGAACCGGACACCAGGCTGTGCCAATTACTCTGGACATGGATCGCAGTGACGTGGCACTGGCCGTGAAGACCGCCATGTCGGAGGTCTTCTCCGCTCCCATCATTGTGGGCACGGGCAGTTTCCGTTCGGGATATATCAACGAAACCGCCAATCCAAACAACACTCTGGCAACAGCATTTGACGTCGATCTGGCACCATGGAGCACCAATGCCGATGTGAACGTTGCCAACGGCATCGGACTGGATGCGACGCCGCATATCTCCATCATTGGACGTGGTGATCTGAACGACGGCGGATTCAGCGACCTGGCGGACTTCTATTCGTTCACGGCGAATGCCGGGGACACCATCACTCTGGACATTGATAACACATCCAGTGGAATCGACAGTTTTCTGCAGCTCCTCGATGGCAGCGGCGCATTCCTGGCCGGCAACGATGACACCTTTCCGAACGACGCGGGTTCGTCCACCAGCCTGGACAGTTTCCTGCAATTCACGGCGACTGTGACGGGCACTTATGTTGTGCGAGTTTCGAATCTTTCCGGGGCCATTCCTCAGGGAGCAACTTACGAACTACACATCACGGTCACCGGACATACACAGCTGCAGGCTCGCCCTGAAGTCAGTGAAACCGAACCCAACGATACGCTGTTGACAGCAGAAAGTCTTGATGGCCAAATCTGGGGAGCAACATCTGACACAACGATCAATAACCAATTTGATACAGATGTTTCCACCACGGCTCCTCACCTGACAGTGGTGGGAACGAATGTCGGCAGTTCGGACTTCTATTCATTCACGGTTACCGATGGGGAAACCATCAACCTGGACCTGGACAGCCTGACATCAAGCGGCTTCTTCATATTAAACGTCTATAACGATGATGGTTTGCAGATTGCAGGCTATGACGGCACAAACTTCTTCGGAGGCATTACCTTTGTCAACGATACGGGTTCGCCAAACAACGTCGACCCGGTGATCACCATGGTTGTTGCCAGCAGTAACGGTGTGGGATCAACCGACACCTTCACTGTCGAAGTCACTGGCTGGCCACCAAGCCCGGCATCGACTGGATACCGACTTCATGTTTCCGTCCCCAGCCAGACAGACAACAGTGCACTTCTGGCACAAATCCCTGAAGCGGCCGGAACCACAACGATCCCGAACATCGACCCGTCGAACATCAAAGGCTGGGACGAACAGGGTTATATCGAAGTCATCGGCCATACGGTCAGTAACAACGGCCCACTGGGCTGGAGCAATACGCTGCCCGGCGACGAATTTGGAGCCTTCGGTGTCAGTGCCACCAGTGTCGGTGGCTGGAATCGAAGTGCGGGAGCTCTGCGAGGCGTCAATAACCGCATCGAAGGCGTCTGGGTTGACGACATTGTCATCGGTCTCGTGGAACGCGGAGAAATCGTCGTCGACGCTCCGGTAAATGATTCCTTCTCCATCGATACCCGCATCTATGCCAACCGCTTCTTTGCCAATGGCGATGTGGACCGCGACCATCCGAACTATCTGAACGCCCCGGACAGTCTGGAACAGCTGACAGGCCGATACACCCTGGAGATCCGCCAGGCTTCAGACTATGCCCTCGCTGATGAAAACTACAACATCAAGACCCACCTGTATCGCAGCTTCGATCCCAACGATCGACTGACTCAGGCCCTGACACTTTACGTACCGTCCGTGGCCGATGTCCGAGACGGCATGACGTTCACGCTGAGCGACGGCATTGATGAAGTTGTCTTTGAGTTCGAAGACATCAACGTCGGCAACGGCATTGCGTCCTCCAGCGACGTCGCAGTCCCCATCGATCCGGTTCTGGACGGATTCAATGTCGACAGTGCCGATGTTATCGCACGAACCATCGAATCCATCATCAACAGTTCAACCGTTCAGGCGATCCTTGATATCAGTGCCACAGCGATCAACGATCGCGTCGAAATCTTCGGAGAGATCCGACAGGTCGTACCGATTCAGCCCGAACTGGGCGTCACGGGTCGAATTGCCGCCAATGTGGAAACCACGTATCAACTGGCACCACTGGGACCGTTTGACACATTCCAGTTCGAAAACACTTCGTCGACAGAGAACATCACTCAGATCGCGTTGACGCTTCCCGAAGGTCAGTTCTTTGACCTGCTGGACACGTTTGACCCGACTCCGGGAAGTATTGTGCTGTTCATCGGTGCCGACCCGGTCGTCAGCCCGCTGTCCGACAGCGTGGGAGCCACGTTCTGGTCAGATCCGGCCATGACAATTCCGTTGCAGGACGGTGACACAACGGCCTACATTGGCTTCACTGATTTTGAACCGGGCGAACGCCTGTTGTTTAACATCGGTGTTTCACACTACATCGATGTGGACTCTCTCAGCCTGCTGACCCCGTCCCTGTCAACGGCGGATTCGGGCAGCCGTCACCTGGTTGACTCGACCGTAACAGTCACCTTCGACAGCAATTCCTCAGGTGCACCCGACCTGCTGGACCGCTATGTCACTGCTCGATTCTTCGAAAGCGATTTCTTCGATTACGACAACGGACGATCGGAAGCAGTGCTGGGTGTCAATGGTCTGGAAGCTGATGTCTTCGACCTGAAAGGCGACAGCAACATTGTCCGCCAGCAGGGTCAGATCATCATTGAATCCAATATCATCAGCGATTCATTGACCTACGGCATTTTCTCCGGCCCCGGCGTCGACAATCTGAACAACAGCGACCTCGGGAATTACTCACCGCTGGCCGGCATTCTGCCGTCTCCTGGTTCACCACGAATGACGGTCGAATTCAACGACGATGGACTCGTCCCCGGGATTGTGATTCAGAATAACCTGCTGATCCGCAACGAACAGGGAGGCATTGACTTCGCCGGCGACGCAACCATCAGCAATAACGGATATGGTGCGACCCCGTTTGGCCGTATTGTGAACAACACAATTCTGGGTGGAACCACTCAGTCAGGCACGGGCAGTTCTGTCACGTTTGACGGAATTACGTTCCCGACCGGACTCGCATCATTTGCCGATGCGGTGGTGCAATATACTCCCGGGTCTCCTCACCCATTTAACAATCCCAATCTCGCACTGGGTGCTCCGGACGACCCCGGTAACCCAATCCCCGGACCAGTGGTTGGACTGGGTGACGGTGGCACGCTGATTGTGCAATTTGTAGACAATGTTTTGATCGCCAGTGGTGACGCGAACGCTGACCTCCACATCTTCGAAGCTGGCGCCCTGATTGAGCAGATGGATGTCGCAATCAGCGAAGATGGCTTGGTGTGGATTGACGTGGGCCGCATTGCAGGCCAGCCGTCCAGCATTGATATTGACGCTGCAACCGGTATCAATCCCGCGGGACTGTACCGATTTGTGCGAATCACGGATGTGGCCACCGACCAGCCGGGTGGAGTCGCCCCAGGAGCTGAAATTGATGCGATCGGAGCGATCTCAAGCATTCCTCTGGTCGGTTCCGGAGTCGGAATTCGTGTTCGCGACAATGCCAGCCCGACCGTCCTGAACAATGCTTTGGCACGACTGAACACCGCTATCAATATTGATGCGGGGTCGCAGGCGGCAGGCACGATTCTAGGTGCCAACACCTATGTGGATAATGTCAACGACCTTGCAGGTGTCACGGCCTACGGCTCCTTCGACGCCTCTGACAAACAGGCGGGGAATCCGGACTGGTCCATCAACGATGTGTTTGTGGATGTCACGGTTGATAATCTTTATCCCGCTCCCGGGTCTCCGCTGATTGACAGCTCGCTGGATAGTCTTCCCGATCGCTCGGAAATGATTACCCTGAGAGACCCGCTTGGACTGGCACAATCCCCGGTCAGTTCGCCGGACCTGGACATTTACGGTCAAACACGAGCGGATGACGATTCTCCTGGGACAGGTCCGGGGGCGCCGGGTGCCAACGTTCGCAAGGACCGGGGTGCTGTCGATCGAGTGGACTTCGATGATCCTCAGGCAACTGTGTTAGTGATTGATTCTCGACTGGAAGGTGCGGTTGAGGTTCTGGACGAACAGGTTCGACTGGACACCACTGGTGCCGTCATCATTGGTGAATCGGACACAGCGGTGGGTGAATTCAATCGTCTGGCTGTCGGTGCCGCACAGGCTGTTCGACAGTTCATTCTGCGGTTCAGCGACGTCGGAATTGGTATTGATGACGCTCCAATTCTGGCAGCGGTTAATGACCCAACCGGAAATACACCGCTACCGTTCACACTGCTGCAGGATGGACAGCCACTGGTCGAAGGCACGGACTACATCTTTGTCTGGAACAGCAACACTGACGAAGCCATCTTCACTCACCTGACGCAGTTCCCGCTGGAGCGGAACTACACGATAATCGTGGATAACGACCCAGCCTTTGGTGCTCGAGTCGATCTGCCATCAAGTACACCTGATCCGGTTCCGAATGACGGAATCGTTGGCATTCGAGACCTCGCGGGCAACTTCGTTGAAATTAACCAGGCCGATGGCACGACGCAGTTCACCATTCTGCTGACGGACGGTGTCAATGATCCGCCGATCAACGGAATTGCACAGCGTGAATTCACGATCAATGAGGATGCTGCACTGGTCCTGAACGGTGCCAACGCGATTACAGTCAGCGATGCCGACGTGCACCTGGCTAACCCTGCCGTACTGCGAGTCACCGTGGGGGCAACCAATGGACTGCTGTCACTCGGAACAACTCAAAATGTCACGTTCCCGACAGGCAGCACAGGTGTCAACGAGGCATCGATTATCCTTGAAGGCACCGTGGCAAACCTGAATGCTGCTCTGGCCGGGCTGACGTTCCAGCCCGATCCGGAATACTTCAATCTGCTTCCGGGAGAAGCCACGGCGACCAACCCGGACCCGGCCATTATCACCATCACCACAGACGATGGCGGCCGTTTTGCCGGTCCCCCGAACAATATTCCGATGCAGGACATCGACACGATCACGGTCCACGTTCTGGCCGTCAATGATCCGCCGACGTTCAATCCCATTATGAATCCTCCGGCCGTTGACGAGGATCATGGTCCCGTCAGCATTTCCGGCTATGCCACCGGCATGGATCCGGGGCCACTGGAATCAGCCCAGACGACGGACTTCGTCGTCACCACGCTGGTCACCAGCGGCAATCTGGCGTTTACATCTCAGCCAGCTATCGATCCGTCCGGAACTCTGACCTACGAAGCGGCTCCCGACACCAACGGAACCGCAACTCTGACGGTTGTCCTGCGCGACCTGAATCCGGGCGATCCGAACCACGTTTCAGCGTTCAGCACGCCTCAGGTCGTGACCCTGACAGTCAACGCAGTGAACGATGAGCCCGTCTTTGCACTGGACCCTGCGGTTGTTGGAAACGTCGTCACACCGATCATCAGCGGAAACGAAGATCAGGATCCTGTTTCCCCGCTGCAACTTGTCCTGACGTCCGACGCCGGACCGGCGACAGCCACCGACGAGCTGTCCGGCCAGACGGCGACGTTCATGGTGACACAGCCTGTCAATACAGCTGGAAATCTGGCCTTCACGCAGTTCAGCATTTCACCAACCGGAGCCTTGACCTACGCAACGGTACCGGATTCTGCGGGAACGGCAACCTTCACGCTGTGGCTGCAGGACGATGGCTCGGGCGTTGCCCCCAACGACAATGCGACAACACCCATCACGGTCACCATCGCTGTAAACGCTCAGCCGGATCCACCGCTCGCAGCTTCCCCGGATTACACGATCGACGAAGGTGATCCGCTTGTTCTGGATGCATCCGGCAGCACGGATCCGGATCTGGCATTCCCGGGAGCTCCAACGGAACAGCTGTTCTACAGCTGGGATCTGAATAACGACGGCAACTTTGACATCGTCAACGATACGAATGCCCAGATCACCGTTCCGTACTCAACACTCACGACTCTGGGACTGACTGCACCCGGAAGCTACACGGTTTCTCTGCGAGTCACCGACAGCTTCGCCGGCACCTCCGACATCACGACCGCAGCGTTGAACATTCTGACGGTCGATTACGGTGATGCACCGGATACCTACGGTACCCTTCGAACGTCGACAGGAGCCGCCCACACAATTGTGCCGGGCTTCTTCCTGGGAACATCCATCGACAAGGAAACCAATGGACAGATACCGCCGGGAACAGATGGAGCCGACGAAGACGGGATTGAAATTGACCCGGGTATTCAGGCCAGTTCAACCGTCGACACCGGAGCCTACTTCAATGCGACTGCCTCTGCCGCCGGCAAGCTGGACATCTGGATTGACTTCAACAACAACGGCACGTTCGAAGCCAGCGAACATCTAAATGGCGGAACCAGCTACGATCTGTCCGCCGGCCTGAATTCGTTTAACTTTACGGTACCTGCAGGCACCGTCTTCGCAGTAGACACGTGGGCTCGAGCCCGCTTCAGCTCAACGGGCTCGCTCCCTGCAACAGGCCGTGCAGCGGACGGCGAAGTGGAAGACTATAAAATCCATATTGCTCCGCTGCAGGACGCGGTCGCCGTGGAACAGGTGCAGCCCATGCACTCTCAGACCAGCGACCTGACGCCGATCCTGCAGTGGCGACCGGTCGCGGGCAGTCCTCCGGGAGCCAACGCAACCTATAACATTGAACTGCGAGACAGTCAGGGTAACGTCGAAGGATTCGAAGAAAACTTCGCGGGCGAAATGCTTGAAGTCAGCGACCCGCTTCCACCAGGAAGCTACGTCGCCGTCATCACATCTTTCAATCGCGCGGGCGTCCAGGGTCCGACCACCACTCTGCTGCCTTTTGAAGTCGTTCAGATGACGGTCACAGCACCGACATCCAGCGTGCCAAATGGCACACCGCAGATTTCATGGACAGCAGTCGATGTGACCGATCACTACGAACTGGAAGTCCGTGACGCTCTGACCGGTGCCAGCGTACTGGTGGAAAACAGCCTGCCGGGAACGGCCAACAGCTACAGCGTCACCACTGAGCTTCCGCTTGGCAGTTACCAGGTTCGAGTCCGAGCTGTCGAAGACACCACTCTCAACGTGGGTGACTGGAGTCCGTTCCAGGACTTCGTGGTGGCCACTTCACCGGTGATTTCGGCTCCGACAGGCGTCACGTCCGACACGACACCGGCCATCACCTGGTCGCCGGTTCTGGGTGCAGTGTCCTACGACGTTCGAATTCATAATCTGACGGACGACATCGACAATGTGTTCACCGCAACAGGGATTGGTGCCACCACACTGGTGGTCAGCCAGAATCTGCCGATGGCTGAATACGCTGTGGAAGTTCGCGGAGTAACAACACTGGGTGTGACAGGCGACTGGAGCAGCGGCGGGACATTCCGAGTCGAAATCCCCGGGGCTGTCACCGCTCCATCCGGCCGACTGCAGGATTCCACGCCAACATTCACATGGCAGGCCGTTCCGGGTGCAGACACCTATGATCTGGAAATCGTCAACACATCGACGTCTCAGGTCGTGCTGCAGCGAAACGGATTCGGTGCAACTCGCTACACGCTGCCGATTGCCGATGAACTGCCGCTTGGAAATTACGCCGTTCGAATTCGAGCAAACAATCGCCCGGCCGCCACATCCAGTGGTGCCACGGTGTCAGCATTCAGCGCCGCATCGAACTTCACGGTCAGCGTCGCTCCCGAAATCCTGACACCAGCAGTCGCCATCTACGACTCGACCCCGCAGATCACGTGGACTCTGCCGCTCGGTGCCACATCCAGCGAGCTGGAGATTTTCAGTGTGACCGCCGGTGCCGTGGCTTTGGCAAAAACAAATGTGACGGGGACCTCTTACACACTGTCGTCTGCAGAAGCACTGGCGCCCGGCGAGTATCGCATACGCATTCGGTCAACCAATGCCGACCTGACGACTGTCTCCGACTGGAGCACCGACCACGTCTTCCAGCTCGGTTCAGCTCCGGTGCTGCTGGGACCATCAACCGGTCTTGGATCTGCTCCATACCGCCGAACGGAGAATAATCAGCCCACGCTGACATGGCGGCAGTCACTGGCCGGAGAGAAGTCTCAGATCTGGATCAGCGACGTCACCAACAACAAGACACTGATGGTGATTGATGGTCTGGACACGGCCAGCTATACACTTCCCTCCGATCTTCCGATCGGAAAATATCGCTACTGGGTGCGAGCTGAAAGTGGCGTCGGTGAAAAGAGCGCGTGGAGCAGTGCCTACACATTTGACGTGGTCACACCTCCGGTTGTCACACCGATTTACTCAACCTTCGACAGCACACCCGTGATTCGATGGACACATCCGGACGCCGGTGACGCCAATGTCACCTGGCAGGTGTGGCTCAATCGCATCGACACGTCGCCAAACCAGATCATTCATGTTCAGGATGGACTGACGACAACGCAGTATGAGATTCCCGACACCCTTCCGAACGGACGTTACAAGGTCTGGGTTCGAGGATTTATTTCCGGTACGAATACGGCCGTTGGACAGACGGTCACCAGCTGGAGCGTTGGCGAAATCTTTAACGAAGGCGGTCGCCCGGTTGTCGACGCCATCGGTCAGACAGCCGACACCACGCCGCTGATCACATGGAAGCCGGTTGAAGGTGCCTCGTCGTATCAGGTGTATGTCGCTCTGTCGGCCACACCGGGCACGCCTGTCATCAATCAGCAGGGAGTGACAACAACTTCCTACCAGACAACCACGGCTCTGGCGTCGGGATCTTATAAGGTCTGGGTGCGAGCGTTCTCGGCCACCGGCACAGCGTCGCCGTGGAGTAATCCGGAATCCATTTCCCTGAACCTGATCACGACACCGGTCGTGAATGCGATTGCAGCGTCATCCGATCAGACTCCGCTGTTCTCATGGAGTCCCGTCTCCAATGCGACTCGGTACGAGATCTTCGTGTCTCACGTTTCTGCCAGCAGCACTTCCCTGATTCGGGACAACTCCATTACAGGAACGTCCTACACATCAACCACCGCACTGCCACCGGGTAACTATCGCGTCTGGGTACGAGCGATCACGGGCACGAACACGATTGGTCCGTGGAGCACTGCTGTTGCGTTCACCATCACAGCTGCTCTTGATTCTCAGCCGGCAATCGTGAGTGAAGACCTCGAAACAGTTGTGGTCAGCCTTCATGCGGCTCCGTCCGCATGGCGAAACGATTCCGTCACGGTGACAGATACCTCTGCCTCTGTCGAACAAATCAGCGGAGTTCAGGAAACGGAAACGTCAGTGGTCGCAACCACCGACACAGTTCCGGCGGACCAGGTCGCTTTCCCGGCTCTGACGATCGATGGACGGGCCACCGAAGAGGCCCCAGCGTCTCCAACGACGGAAGCGGATCTGGTCATGGTGGAATGGGATTCCGCAATCTGGCAGGAAGAGTCCGCGATCGTTCGCGAAAACGAGAGCGAACCGCAGGCTTCCGGCGGCTGGCTGGCAAGTCTGGCCATGCTGACACCCAGCCTGCTCCGTCGTCGTGGTCACGAAAAGAAAAAACGTGCCAATCGACCTTCAGCAGACTGAAGTAACCTGAAACTGTTTCAACAATCCAGGCCGGTTCTGACGTTCAGCGATTCACGGTGGAAACCGTAACGCCGAACCAAGTCAGACCGGCCTTGGTATTGCGCACCTTGATCAATCAGTTCGT
>JAGQPY010000165.1 GCA_020426485.1 Planctomycetaceae bacterium | reverse complement strand
GTGCCCGTGAGCGGGCTGTGTGGATCAGGCCTTATAGAAAGGATGAGCCGCGGTGTCTCGCTTGGCCAGCATGTCGTCGGCAGAAGGCGAACCCTTCATGGCTCGTTCGATGGATTCTTTGGTGGCCGCGTAGTTGTATTCGTAGATCTTCTTGTCGTCCTTTGCCTGCCAGTGAATGAAAACGCCGCAGACAATGCACAGGTTTTCGGTCTGGTCTTTTGGAATCACGCCGCTCTTCACGCAGTCAGCGACAGCGTCCGCGACAGCTTTCTGAGCAGGTCCGAACATCTGAACAGCCTGACGAGCACCTTTGATGGTCACTTTGGTGATCATCACGGTGGACGGCTTCACAGCGACATTGGGTTCCAATACGGCCAGCAGGTTGCTGTGGCCCATTTTCTGATCTGACAGAGCGTTGGCGAAGGCAACACCAACAGGGCCGCTCTTGTCACCGATCAGCAGATCAATGTGAGCAACCTCTTCACCATCGCCCACCAGCGATTCACCAACGTACATTGACATCAGACTATCCTTTATCTTCAAACGCCATCATTCAGCTGACCCATCCGCGACCACACGTCTCGTTGATCCACTGAAACATCAAACAAAAGAGCGTTCAGACTCAAACACCGCCGAAGGCTGGAATGCGATTCAGTCGCCTCCGGTCGCCGGGTTCCGTGAAATCCACGGACTCATCTAAGCCGAACTCAGCAGGACACCACGCGCAGGGACCGGCATCTCGGAAACGTTCTGCAGCAAAGCCACAAGCGCGTGTCGGGACGAAGCATTGCGACTTGCGGTCGAATCTTCAACCGTCGGCTGAAAACTGTCCGCGAAAAACGGGGGGGAGCCGTTTTGACCGCAGCAGAACGTCCAGCATCTGCCCCGCCGCTGCGATTCCGTTTCACCGTGGCCGTCACGACTCACGGTGTCGACACGACGCAGCGCGGAAGACTCCGCTTCCAAGACCGAGCAGCGCTCGACGGAGCACCTGTGCCTCTCACAGCCTGAGCCACGGCTTGGAAATCTCCCATCCGGACGCTATCCGGCGTGAGTCGGAAAAATCGGTGTGTTCGGCAGAATGAACATAACCGTTAACGATCTGATAAGCCGCGTAATCAGCAGAATCGGTATTCTCGCGACGCCGCTCCCTGCCGTTTTTCTGCAAAGCGTTGACAGCAAACATCTTGCGCGCAGTGCCGGTTGTAGCGATTGTGTCGGTTGCAGGAATGGCACGGATTCTGCCAATTATGTTGATTCGTTGTGACATCGCGATCATGTTGGTCGCAGGGATTGTGAGGCCATAGGCTTTGAACCGCTGATTGAGCCCGGCGGGACGGAGCAGGGCCAGAGAGAGACACCGTTCCTGCGGTCGGTCGCGGACTGATTCACAGCGAGAGAGAGGGAGTTGGCGGTCTTTTCAAAACCGTCATCAGGCTGAGAAATCGGCCTGAATGTTTTTGACCGACGCGGAGAGGGCGTTCGCTGGAACCACGGTCTGTCAGCCATCGCCGTCGGGTGTTTGCTGACAAGCCCTCTTCGCATCGGTCGGGCATTTCGGAGCCAAGCAGACTGCGAAACCAGCAGCGTTCGTGAAGTCGTCTGACCTTCACGGACGCCACCGGTTGCGCGTTGGAGATCAGGGCGACGGTCGGAATGCGATGGTCGACAGTGAAGGTCCCTCCACGGGGACGTTCTTCACAGAACAAATCCGCGCCGACATCCGGCAGGGAACAGGCGTTTCGAATGGCGTCGAGCCGCGTGAGGACACGGGACGGAGCTGAACACAGAACAGACAGAACGACCGCAGAACGTCCATTCGGATTTCTCTGCTGACGGCGAAGAGCAACGCAGTGTTGCTCGGCCATTGAATGAAACCATCCGAAGTGTGTCGCTTCGGTGTCCCCGGGAGAACTGAACGATGTTGAGACTGCTGAAGAAACTTCGGCAGGACGAAAATGGAGTGGTCCTGTCCACGGAACTGGCTGTTGTGGGAACAACCATGGTCGTGGGTCTTGTGACAGGGATGACGTGCCTGCAGACGTCGGTCAACGATGAGCTGAATGATCTGTCATCTGCGTTTCGAAAACTGGATCAATCGTATTCAGTGCCCAGTATTCGCAGTGTGACTCGGTCCGGATGTCACCAGCTTGCCTTCACGGCCGGTTCCACATTCATCGACCGGCAGGCCATTGTGGGCGATGGTGCGGCGAACGATGCCGCAGAAAATGAACCCGGGCAGCCAGTGCCTTCGCTGAGTCAGGAAGGACCGACTCCGGATGCTCCTCCTTCCATCAATCTGCAGCCAACTCCGCAGGGGGTTCCGCTGAACGGAGAATTCCATCACGGTCATCGAGGACACGGCCACGTTGAGCACGGTCACGTCGAACATGGAAACCGGATTCATGTTCCGGGCGCTCCGCTGAATGGACCTCGTCCCGGGCGACATCATGGATTTGTCCCTGACCATATCGGACCGGGCGGCGGTGCTCCGCTGAACGAATACTCAACCGGCTATGGAGTTGGTGGCTACGGATACGGTGGCGGATATTCAGCTGGTTTCTACCGACGAGGCATCAGTAGTCCGGCCGTTGAAATCAACACGGGAGTTGGACACGTGCGCGTTTCTGAGTGGCCGTCTCCCACAACCGGGCTGACATTGACGGAAGAACAGCATCTGTCCATCGGTCGTCAGGGACCAGGATCGGCGTCCTGTGAACCGTTCTGCAAGAAGCCGTACATCAACATTCCGGACCACGTCTGGTAAGTCGCCGTTGGCGGGTGGGGCGAGTCACAGGACAGGTTTCCCAACCGGTCCATGACTCAGCGAACGTGGCAAATTGAATTGCGGAAAGCCGCCGGACAGCCAGTTCGGCGGCTTTTTTCGTGCGCGCGGGGAATCGCTGGGAACTGGGAATCAAGCCGTGGCAAGCATCTGAACACAAAATTAACAATCAATTTGGCAGACTTTTGCGGTACCGATCAGCGTGTTTAGTTGAAATCCGATGTTCGGTGGACGCCAGAGTGGTAATCCTGGCGAACCAAATCAGAATGCGTGAACGCGGAGTACGTGGATCACCTGCTTTGCGCTGTGAAGGTTGTCTTCAAAACGAATTCCTCAATGAGCGGATTTGCCGTTGAGGAGTCGCTGGAATTTCCGGTCAGAGGGCCTCCTTCGTCCGGTGGCTGGCGGTGGCCGGTCAAACCACTCTTTACTTACATTCGGTAGCATGGACACCGCGTCGAATACGTCGCCTTCCGCTGCGTTTCTTCGTCGAAAAGCGTCGGGCTCGGGAGCTCAGAAGCCCCATGAGACAGCTATCGGCGGCTTGCTGCGCTTGTGTGCCCTGATTTCCATCCTGACGACCGTCGGCATCATCATTGTGCTGCTGAATGACAGTGTCTTCAGCATGTCGGGTGGGAAGGCATTTTTTCAGCACGTATCCCTGAAGCAGTTTCTGTTCGACACCAAATGGCTGCCGGATGCCCCGACGCCTCGCTTCGGAATCTGGCCGCTGATCTGCGGAACCATCATGGTGTCCGGAATCGCCTGCCTGATCGGCGTGCCTCTGGGACTGGGAGCCGCCATTTATCTGAGCGAATATGCTCATCCCCACGAACGCAATCTGATGAAGCCCGTGCTTGAGCTGCTGGCGGGCGTGCCGACCGTGGTCTACGGATATTTCGGGCTGACGTTCATTACGCCGTTCGTGCTGAAGCCGATTTTCGAGAAGCTGCTGGGCATGGAAGTTGGCATCTACAACGTGGCCAGCGGCGGCATTGTTGTGGGCATCATGATTACTCCCATGGTGGCTTCCATCAGCGAAGACGTCTTTCGAGCCGTGCCAAGATCTTTGCGCGATGCGGCCTATGCTTTGGGGGCGACTCAGTTTGACGTTTCCATGAAAGTCGTTGTGCCGGCGGCTCTGTCAGGAATTCTGGCCGCCGTGCTGCTGGCGTTCAGTCGAGCCATCGGGGAAACCATGGCGGTGACCATCGCCTGCGGAAGCTTTCGACAGATCAGTGTGAATCCGTTTGAGAGTATGCAGACGATGACGGGCTACATCGTGGATGCTTCGTTTGGTGAAGACGATGCGGAAGGGATTGTGGTCAAGAGCGCCTATGCCGTGGCGTTGTCTCTGTTTCTGATGACGCTGGCCATCAATGTCATTTCTCAAATGATCCTGCGACGTTTTCGTGAGGTGTACGAATGACGTCCAGTGTTCAGTTTGCGTCGTCCAGTGACCGCACCATCCGGCGCCGTCTGAAGATTTCGCGCTGGTTCAGCTGGCTGTGCCGAATTTCCGTGTATTTGTCGCTGGGTGTCCTGCTGACATTGCTGGCCGTCGTTTCGTGGATGGCCGTCGGCTGGCTGGATCTGGGGTTTATCCGAAGTGCGTCTTCCGCATTTCCCGAAAAGGCAGGGATTCTGGCGGGGATCTGGGGAACTTTCTGGCTGATTTGCCTGACCACGATGTTCTCCATTCCGATCGGCATTGGAGCAGCCGTCTACCTTGAAGAGTACGCTCGGGATACATTCCTCACGCGAATCATCAAAGTCAATCTGTCGAATCTGGCGGGCGTTCCATCGATCGTGTACGGCATGCTGGGCCTGACCGTTTTCGTCCGGATGTTTGGTCTGCTGGGCAAAGGTGCAACCGTCAAACTGTTGGGCGGTCTGATGGTGATTCCTTTGCCGTTTGGCAAAACGGTCATCGCCGGCGCTTTGACCATGACGCTGCTGATTCTGCCGGTGGTCATTATTTCGGCACAGGAATCACTGCGAGCCGTGCCGCGGAGTATTCGCGTTGCGTCGTACGCCTTGGGAGCGTCTCGGTGGCAGACCATCTGGAATCAGGTATTGCCCGCGGCACTGCCGGGGATCGTGACCGGTGCCATTCTTTCGATTTCGCGAGCGATCGGCGAAACCGCGCCGCTGATCATGGTGGGTGCAATTTCGATGCATCGATTTTGTCCGGCAGGAATCGATTCGCCTGTGAAACTGGTGACTCAGCCACAACGAATTCTTTCGGCTCCGTTTGATGTCTACACGACAATTCCGATTACCATCTACAGCTGGATCAAGGAGCCGGCTGCGGAATTCAAATCGGTTGCGGCGGCGGGAATCGTGGTCCTGATTGTGGTCCTGACGTGTTTTAACGGGGTTGCGGTCTTAATTCGCCAGCGTGCTCGGGACAAAATCAAGTGGTGATCGCCCGTCGCTCACGGCGGTAAATCCGCTTCTGTCGTCGAATTCTGATGAATGCAGCGGCGTAGAACTGGTGGCGGTCAAATGGTGGACGGCGGTGGTGAGGAATGCCGGCGGAGTCCTGATTTGTGATCCGGAAGTGTAGAACTGACCCGGTGAAGATGAGTCTTTCGAAGATGTTCTCTGTTTGTTTGTGGGTGCGTTGAAATGTCGACTCCAACAGCGTCTCGTGAATCGCGAGTTGTTCCGCCTTCCGTCAAGGGGGTGGATCGTGACATGGACATTTCGTCACACCCCATCGCCATTGATGCTCGCAATGTCGACTTCTACTACGGCGAAAATCAGGTGCTGTTCGATGTGTCTCTGGCTGTGCGCGAACGGTCGGTGACGGCCTTGATCGGCCCGTCCGGTTGTGGAAAGAGTACCTTCCTGCGAACTCTGAACCGCATGAATGACCTGATCGAAGGCACTCAGGTTCGCGGAGAGATCCTGATTGAAAATCAGGACATCAATGCTCGCGAAGTGGACGTCGTGCTGCTGCGGAAGCACGTGGGCATGGTCTTTCAGAAATCGACGCCGTTCCCCAAATCCATTTTCGACAACGTCGCCTACGGCCCTCGCATCGCCGGTGAACGTAATCGAGCGTATCTGGCGGATCTGGTCGAATCGTGTCTGAAGCAGGCGGCGCTGTGGGAAGAAGTCAAAGATCGGCTGCATTCTTCGGCGATGGCCCTTTCCGGTGGACAGCAGCAGCGTCTGTGTATTGCTCGCACGCTGGCCACCAAGCCTCACGTCATCCTGATGGACGAACCCGCTTCGGCTCTGGACCCTGCCAGCACCTCGCGCATTGAAGACCTGATCGGCGAACTGTGCCGTCAGTACACGATTGTGATTGTGACTCACAATATGCAGCAGGCTTCGCGCGTCAGCCATCAGACGGCCTTCTTTTACGAAGGCCGCCTGATTGAAGTCGGTCCCACGACCAAGATGTTCACTCGCCCCAGCCAGAAGCAGACCGAAGACTACATCACCGGTCGCTTCGGTTAATCATCGCCTTTCCCGCGCCGGAAGATGACCACGAGAAGGCGTTGGTCGCCGAAGCACCATCCAACCTGCGATAGAACATCGGGCGGGGTGAGTTCAGCGGCGGAACGGAGCGGCAGTGGCCAACGCCGTGAACAGATTCTCCGTTTCACCTGATGCGGCAGGCGAGGCCCGACCCGGTTGCGATCAACCTCGCCTGCGGCGTCGGGTTAAACAAATCATGTTCCCGCTGGGGAAAGAAAACAGTATCCCCAAGAAAAGCACCGTAGCAGAAGTGGTGAGACTTCTGAGAGCATCGCCCGGCTGCTGAGTACTCTCACAAATTCGCCTACGAAGCTTTCGAACTCTCACGAGTTCGGCTACACGAATTCGGCTGCGAAGCTTACGAATTCGGCTACGAAACCTCTTCACGACGTTGGGTAGTGGCGCTGCCCGCGTTGAACGACCAGAATGGATGTCTTTGGTCGCCGCGGGTCAGTCTTCGGCTTTGCTGCCGTCTCCGCACATTTTGACGATGCGTGGATCGAAGCGAGCGACCTTTTCCACCAGGTCAGATTGCTCCGACATCACACTTTCGATCTTCTTGTAGACGCCCGGCACTTCGTCCGCTCCGGCCGAAAGAACTCGCACACCTTTGCGTTCCAGATCCTTCTGGACGGCTCGAAAGTTGTATTTGTCATGGGCTGCTCGACGAGACATGCAGCGTCCGGCTCCATGCGAAGCCGATCGCAGGCTCTGTTCATTGCCGCGACCACGAACGATGAACGCGGGGTCGGCCATCGATCCGGGAATGACTCCCAGTTCGCCTTTCGATGCTGGTGTCGCTCCCTTGCGGTGAACGACCACCTGTCGACCGAAGTGTTCTTCCAGCCATGCGAAGTTGTGGTGATTTTCCACTCCCGCAATGATCTGAGCCCCCAGTAGTGACGACACCAGACGGTGAATCACAGCGTGGTTGGCGGCGGCGTAGCGTCCCATCAGATTCATGGCCGCCCAGTATTCCTGGCCGGGTTCTGAATCCATCGACAGCCACGCCAGTCGCCCAAAACGTTCATGCTTTCGGCGCAGCTGCTGTTGAGCAATCGCGGAATAGGTTGAGCACACGGATGCTCCGGTTCCACGGCTTCCACTGTGCGTCATCAGAGCCGTGTAACGTCCGGCCGGCAGACCCAGATCGGCCTGATCTTCCGTGACGGTCAGCACTCCGAATTCAGCAAAGTGGTTTCCGGATCCGGAACTTCCCAGCTGTCGATGAGCCTTGTCCTTGTTTTCGCGGGTGATGCGAGTCACGGTCCAGTCTTCATCCATCACGTCGTGATGCTGCCGCTGGTCGTGGCTTTCGCCGACTCCAAAGCATGTTCCTTTTTCCAGAGCAACGCGGAATCGGTGAAACTGGCTGTCCAGATCATCCGGTGCAACGTCCAGCACCGACAGCTTCATCCGGCAGGCAATGTCGACTCCCACGGCATACGGCACGACGGCATTGTCCATTGCCAGGACTCCACCGATCGGCAGTCCGTAACCGACGTGAGCATCCGGCATCAGAGCACCCGCAACGGCATCCGGCAGGTGGCACGCATCCTGCATCTGCTGATGAGCGGCCGGATCGATGTCCGATCCCCACGTCTGGTAGGTTGCCGGTTCGCGATGCTCCAGCACACCTTCTTCCAGCAGTTCTCGCGCGAGGGCGTCCATGACCGGATCACCGACAAACAGGCTTGGTGATTCGGCGACCTGTCGGATTCGTTCTCGAACTTCGGGTTTGGACAGAGACTTCTGTTTGACCAGTTCCTGAATCGCCTGAATGGCCTGAGGGCACGCCCAGCGCGGGATACCAAGTTTTTCCAGTTGTCGAGCGTTCATGATTTAATCCTTTTCGTTCGTAAGCCGGTTCCCAACGCCGTTATTGTCGTGTCTCACTCAGATGGGATCTTACCTGGTCGCCGTGTTCTGTCTTGTTGAACCCGCGGCCGACAGGCCAGCAACAGAGCACACCTGGCTTGTCGGCCACGGGTTAAACGAGGGGACTTGAGAGACACATCACCAGGAGACTCTCGTCGTGTAACCCGATGCCGCAGGCGCGGAGAAATTCGTCCGGCACAGCCGAACCTACGGCTCCTGATTTCAAAACCAACCGAACAGGATTCAGGAACCCGGCAAAGGACCTGTGTCCGCAGGACCCTGTTGGGGATCAGCAGGTTCAGGGCATTTGTTCCAAACGAATTGAATGGCGAACAGGCTTCACGGCGGCGGCAATAGCGGCGGCCAGGGGTGCTCGTTCGGCTTCAGTGCTCTTCACGACAGCCGCAAAGTCGGCTTTTGCCTCACGACTGTGGAACGATTTCTTGACCTGCTGAGTTTCATAGGCCTGTTTGGCGGCAACGGCCTGATCCACCTGATCGAAGACGTGACAGCAGGGATTGTCCGGAAATTCCCATGCCAGATTGATGCCCTTGCGAAGTTCTTCGGCGCTGAACTGTCGGGAGAATTCTTTGGGGTGATCGGCGCCGCCGTCGTCGGACATGGTGCTCCACGTGACTTTCCACTGCCCGGAACCGTCGACGTTGGCGTTCAGCACAAAGCGATTCAGGTCGTCCATGAACGGAACCAGTGTCATTCCGGAGCGGATCGATCGAAAGTCGTCCAGGTCGCCTCGAGCACAGAACGGAAGCCGAGCACTGGTCAGGTGAACGGTGTCAGCCTTGACGGAATCAACCGTATGACCTTCGGTGGCTTCGGCCGTTCCGGCGGCGGGATCGATGGTGATGGTGCCGATGTGACCGTCCAGCCCCATGGATCGCAGCATGGACCACGCCATAATCACGTGTCCGGCCCAGTCGGGATGAATGCCGTCATTGCCCGCGACCAGATACGGCTTTTCGGCGGTGGCATGATGCTGTTCCGGAGCAAACACCTGAGCCTGCAGCATGGGCCAGAAGATATCGGCAAATCGAACACCTTCACGCTGAGCGACTTCCATGGCGATGTCTCGCAGAGCACACAGATGGACGTTGTGTTCATCCAGCGTACCGGCTCGACTTTTGACCCATTCTGCGATCTTTCCGGCGCAACCGGGAGACCCCACGACGACTCGCACGTCGGCATCCTTGAACTTCCGCACGATGGCCGTGTAGTGATCTTCGTACCACTGACCGTTGGTGACATCGAAGGGACGGTAACGGGAATCGTTCATGCCGTAGGCCAGCGTGGCAATGGTGGGGTTGAAGGTCAGACAATCGGCTTCCATCCGACGCAAGAAACCGTCCGTCTTTTCGCCGCTCCAGCCGTACTGCCGAACGGTGATGTTCAACTGTGGCACGCAGACCGTCAGATAGGTTTCGATCATGCGGGAGTACATCTTCTGTTCGGTGATCGAGTCTCCACAGATGGCCAGTCGATCGCCTTGTATCAACAGAAGATCGCCGGGTTGAGGTGCCTTGCGAGGATTGTAGATTCGAAAGGCATCGTGATCCGGTCGGGTTTCGTATTCATACGGCCCCAGCTGAACCGCGCTGGATGTCGCGGTTGACTGAGCCAGACCGGGGGTGCTGACGACACACAAAACAAAACAGGCGAGAATGGCTTTCATGAGGCAGATGCTTCCGTGGAGCAGACGTGTTTCAGACGTGGCGACAGGTTTCGCAAAAGCAGAGTATAGAATGCCACGCTGGTCTTTGCCTGTCGGCGGCAGGTTCCGGTGAAACGCGGCCTTCCCCGGGTTCGGCTGTCGGCTCACCGCACCCTCCCGTTCGCTTTGCTCTCGGGAGGGGAACCGGCGCGCCCGGGGCGCGGAGCGTGAGTGACTGATGAAGAAAATGATCTGTGGGAGAGATTTTGGTGGGTGCCTGCTAAGCTGGTTCGGTTTCGAAGCTGACGAAGCGGTGAAGTCCGTCCAGCAGCGAAAGTCATCCACCACTATCGGAGATCATGAACATGGCCTGTTGGGCAGAGAGAAGATTCAGTGCGTTGCTTATTCCGGCGATTGGGTTGCTGACGGCTTCGATGCAGGTCAGTGCATTTGCAGAAGATTCCAACCGCATTCCCCTGTGGCCCAATGGCGCGCCGGGTTCGGAGGCTCGCATGAATGAGCCGGAACGGGCGGACACGGATGGCGGAAAGTGTAATGTGACCAATGTTCACCATCCGTCGATCACACCGTTCCTGCCCGCGCCGGAGAGGTCTACCGGAACCGCCATCATTATTGCTCCAGGTGGCGGGCACCGAATGCTGTGCCTGGGACACGAAGGTGACTCGCTGGCTCAGTGGTTTGCGGAGAACGGCATTGCCGCCTTCGTGCTGCGTTATCGGTTGGCTCGGGAACAGGGTTCCACTTATACCGTTGATGATCACGCCATGGCGGATACTCGCCGAGCCATTCGGCTGGTACGTTCTCGCGCGGCGGAGTGGAAGATTGATCCGCAGCGGATTGGCATTCTGGGTTTTTCTGCCGGTGGCGAACTGGCGGCTTTGGCGGCGATGGATTTCGATAATGGCGATGCGAACAGTCCGGATGCCGTCGAACGTGCCGGCTGTCGACCTGATTTTCAGGCATTGATTTATCCGGGCAGTTCACAGCGGTTCACCGTTCGGAAGGGGATGCCGCCGGCGTTTATCGCTTTGGGTGCCAAAGACCGGCCGGATATTTCACGCGGGATGGCCGAGCTGTACCTGAAGTATCACGAAGAGGGAGTTCCCTGTGAACTGCATATCTATTCCAACGCCGGTCATGGGTTTGGCTATCGTCCGGAAACCACCACGGCCGCCGGAGCATGGCCTCAGCGCCTTCTGGAATGGCTGATCGACAGCGGAAAAGGCTGAACCCACCCTCCGAT
>JAGQPY010000164.1 GCA_020426485.1 Planctomycetaceae bacterium | reverse complement strand
GACATCGGGTCATCCTTGATCCGAGGAGAAAAAAGTCACACAGGGTACGACTTCTACCCGAAAACCAAGGTGCGATGGAATACTAGTGCAGGGTCAGCCATGATTTGATGAGCAGGACGGCCTTTCCAGGCCGTCCTGCAGTCACTCATTCGAATATTGACAGACCAATAGCCGCCTGGCACGCAGTTTTCAACGTCTGTCCAGTGTCGGCGTCAAATGGTTTCCAGCCGAAAAGACGCTGAATTTCGGGAGACAGCGCGGAATGCGATTTCGAAAAGTGCTCCGGAAACAAAGGCGGGGTACACAGATCGGAGACGACTCGGGAGACTCGTCGGCAGTGAGAGGCTGTCTGAAGTGGGCTGCGTGGGAACGGTCGGGGAGTGCTGCGGCAGCGATTTGGAGCAGCCAGGCGTTCAAATTTGTTGGTTTTTTGGCGGATCAGCCGTTCGAATTTTGCTGATTTCAGGAGAATCGTGACGAACACTTCGCGATCTGACCGACGTGTTTCTCTGTCGGCGCTGGTTTCAATTGTCGTAAATCGTTCAGACAATTGGCGATGCAGCGTGGCGGACGTCGATGATAAAGATTGCGATTTGGGCTTTTCAGAGCTAATATGGCGGTGGCGGTCAAATCGTCGCGGGCACGTGTCCACTCAGATGACCGTCACGCGGAAGGGGTGGCTGCCGGTTTCTGATCGCGGTCATTTCTCATCATGGTGGTCGAAAGTTCGTGCGGCTGGTCGGCCGAACCACAATCAATCCCGTTGAGTTCACTGAGGGCATTGGCGTGAGCACAATCGATGCAGGTTCCAACCAGACGCTGCACCCGGATGACATGGAATTTGAATCCGGTGTGTGGAATTCGCTTTATGATATGCCGGCCTGGGGTATCAGCCTGCTGGTCCATGTCGGCATTATTCTGAGCCTGATGAGCATCACGTGGGTCATTGAAAACCACGAAGAACTGGAGATCACATCCACGTTCGAACCTGAAGAGATTCGGCAGGAAGAATATGTCATCGACACCGATGTCTCCGAAGAAATCGGCAGCAAAAGCGAACTCAACATCGTCGGACCATCGATGGCGACGGCTCAGGTCAGCGGTCTGGACAATCACCGTGAGCAGCAGGAACTGATCGACGAAAAGGTGATCAATCCGCGAGTTCAGGCGACGGAGTCCTTGCCCACTCCCAGCGAAGCCGAGCTCCTGGAATCGATTGATCTGACCGGCACCACAGAACACGCGGGTGGAACCGACGGAGCCATTGACCGCATTACTCAGGAGATCGCGGCGTCCATTCGACAGCGGAAGACTTTGGTGGTCTGGCTGCTGGATGAATCGCTGTCGATGGAAGGTCGTCGAGAATCCGTATCCAAGCGATTTAAGGGGATTTACCAGCAACTGGGGGCACTGGACGTTGGAGCCGAAGAAGCCCTTCGCACGGGCGTTGTTGGTTACGGTCGAGAAGTCCACATTCTGCAGAAGGAACCGACAAACGACATCACGTTGCTCAGCAAGGCTGTGGATGCCATTCAAAACGACGTTTCCGGCGAAGAACGCGTCTTCGAAGCCATCAACAAAGCGTTGCAGACGTTTCTGCCTGAAAAACGCAAGATGCGAGCCAACATGATGATGATCATCGTCACCGATGAACGGGGCGATGACTTCCAGTTACTGGAAGACACCATCAGCAAGTGTACTCGCGAAGGCGTCAAAGCATACTGCATCGGCAACACCTCGGTGTTCGGCCGCGAAAAGGGCTTCATCAAGACGACCTGGATGGCGGACGGGGAGACCTATGAAGAAGATCTTCCGGCGGATATGGGCCCGGAGACTGTCGCCGCCGAGGGACTGCAACTGCCCTTCTGGACGGCTCGTGCCCGAGATCTGGACCGCATGTCCTCTGGTTACGGCCCCTACACGTTGTCTCGCCTGTGTGCAGAAACCGGTGGAGTCTTCTTCATCGCGGAAGACAGCGGTCGTAAGCGGTGGGATGCCACCATCATGCGACAGTATGCTCCGGACTATCGGCCGTTAAGAGACTATCAGCGGCAGCTGGCAACCAATGGTGCCAAGTCAGCGCTCGTTGCCGCAGCCAAGCAGACGAATCTGGAATCGGTGCCGATTCCTCAGCTGAAGTTTCAGGCCAACAATGACAATATTCTTCGTGAGCAGATCACTGAAGCACAAAAGCCGTTGGCGACAATGGACTACTATCTGGAAGGTCTCAACACGGTCCTGGAAGCCGGTGAAAAGGATCGTGACAAACTGGATTCGGATCGCTGGCGAGCCAGTTACGATCTGGCACTGGGCCGAACTCTGGCCATGCGAGTCCGAGCATTCGGCTACAATGCCATGCTGGCTGAAATGAAGGCCAGTCCCAAAGCATTCTCCAAACCCGGCAGCAACCAGTGGATTCTGGAACCGTCGGACAACGTCAATTCCGGTGCCACCGTTCGGAAGATGCACAAAAAGGCGATGGAGTACCTGACCCGAGTGATTGACGAGCACCCAGGAACTCCCTGGGCATTTTTGGCATCAGTCGAATTGAGCGACCCCATGGGTTGGGAATGGAAAGAGGGCACCATGCCGATTGCGGAATCTCAGTCCGGCCCCGATCGCAACAGTCCGCAGTTTGCCGAAGAAGAAGAACGCCGTCGCGAAGAACGCAAACGGCAGCAGAAGATGATGGCTTCTCGCCCCAAACTGTGATTCGCTGAACATCTTTCGCCGGGCTTGTGTTCGGACGAGCAGCCAGCGGCATGATTCCGCGGTCGGCCGTCAAACCGGACCAGTTCCGCAGTACTCACCTTGTATGATGGGTTTGGTGTCAGGACCGCCCTTTTCGGCCGTTTTTGCTGCTGTCCGGCTCGTTTTCGGCGGGCGTTTCTGTCGAGCCCCATTCAGCGATTTTCCTGATTAACTTCCATGGTTTTAGCTGTCACAGGCGAGCGTCCTTCGCGCTGAGACGATGGGACGTGCCAATTTGGCTCATTCCGGGGAGTTTCGATTTCGCGAAAACACGGGCTGAGGTCCCGATTTTTCCGCGTTATCTTGACATATTCCTTCAACGGGCGTGTAATTCAGGTGGATAGATCTGGTCATTCCCGGCAATCGAAGTTGTTTGGGAAATGTTCAGCCTGCTGGGGAGCAGTCTGAGCTGTTCGACATTCAAGATCTGTCCGCAAACTGGTCGACTTTCGCGAAGGGGGTTCGCGGTCGACACTGGCGAAATGGAACGTTTGTCAGTTACAGATTTGGGTTCGCTCAGAAGACTGTGTGAGACGTTTTCGGGCACTGGTGTTAAGGCTTGACCATGGCTGGGTGCGATGCAAGTCGAGTGGTCGTGACCGGTGTGGGAGTTGTTTCTCCAATCGGCATCGGTAATGACGCTTTCTGGAACAGTCTGAAGGCCAATCGATCCGGCATCGACTACCACCACTCCCTCAACGCGCATGAGCTGCCTTCGCCGTTTGCGGCCGAAGTTCGCGACTTCGACCCTGCCAAACTGTTGCGTGAACGCAAGTTCATCAAAGTGATGTCCCGCGACATGCAGCTGGGGGTGGCGTCCGCCAATCTGGCGATGAGTGATTCCCTCATCAAAGCGGGAGACATCGATCCGTATCGAATGGGTGTGGTCTACGGCGCTGGTCGCATGACGACTCATCCGGACGAACTGGCGGCGGCCGTCCAGGCCTGTCGAGACGAGTCCAATAATTTCGCTCCCACGCGCTGGGGTGAAGACGTGATGGGGCGGATTGCTCCGCTGTGGCTGTTGCGTCAGTTGCCCAACATGCCGGCGTGCTATATTTCCATCGATCACAATGCGTGCGGTCCCAACAACACAATTACCTGTCGAGACGCGTCCGCACTGCTGGCACTTTCGGAAGCGGTGGGTGTGATCCGGTCAGGTCGTGCAGACGTGATGATCGTTGGGGCCTGCAGCTCCAATATACATCCGGTCGACATCGCCAAGTTTCATCGGTTCGAAGGACTTTCTCAGCGAGACGATTCACCGTCACGTGTTTGTCGACCGTTCGACTTTGAACGGGACGGAGCCGTGGTGGGCGAAGGCGCCGCGACTTTCGTTGTCGAACGCTACGAACACGCAAAGCGTCGTGGTGCTGAAATCTACGCGGAGATTCTGGGCATCGGCGCGGGATGTGACGGGAAAGGCTACTCGAACGAATCCGGTGGACTGGGGCTGGTGCGAGCGATTGAATCGTCATTCCGGCAGGCCGGGATTCAGCCGTCAGACGTCGGTCACATTAACGCTCATGGCAAAAGCACCCAGCCGGACGACATTGTTGAATCACGAGCGTATCATCGCTCGCTGGGCGACTGCATTCTGAAGGTACCCGTGACGGCCATGAAAAGCTTCATCGGCCATTTTGATGCCGGTGCGGGTGCCGTGGAGCTGGCGGGAACTCTGCTTTCGCTGCGAAACGGCGAGGTCCCAGCGACGCTCAACTACGAAATTCCCGACCCTCGGTGTCGGCTCAGCGTCGTTCAGGGAGGACCTCAGAAACTGAACACTCGCACCGCATTGACCGTGAACCGTACCGCCATGGGCCAGAGTGCAGCGGCTGTGCTTCGAGCCATCTGATGATCTGCACGGCGGCGAGTCGCACGGTTCATTCACGACCGCCGCATTCAATGTCAGATTGAAGTCTGGTCCGGCGACGGAATCAGACGGTGTCCCCCCGCCGAATTCTCACAAATCCGGCTACTGAAATGCGAAGCGTTGCCCGGAAATCGTCGGCTGCCAACGAGTCGCGGGCCAGTTGAACACGGTTCCTGCAGAACGCGAGTCTCTCCGAACACTCCGCCTCAAATGACGCTCATCCGTGGCTGGTTGTTTCAGCGTGCCTTGTGCGGAAAATTCTCCCGCTGGAAAATCGCAATCACCTGATCAATCAGGTCTCGGGCGGGCGGACTAAGCTTTCGTCGCCGGTGTTGGTACAGGTGCATCTCGGCGGTCCCCAGCTTTTCGCTCAAATCAATCGTGCCGATTGATTCGTTCCAGTCAGACGTTCGCTTTTCTTCGTGCGAGATGGCAACGCCCAGACCTCGTTCCACCCACACCCGTCGCACGGCTGCCTGAGGAACCCGCATCAATCGGCCTTTTCGCATGGGCTTCAAAAACTGCTCCAGTCGAGGAATGACCATCGACGATGGCACCATGACGCATTCATCACGCAGCCATTCGCGCAGAGTCTCCAGCGAACACGGCTGAGAGAAATCATGAACGTAGTTCTGGTGCCGGGAATACATCAGCACCCGTTTCCATTCGCACAACGCGTGAGACGGATGGCCATCGGTCACGTCCTTTGGCCCAACCGCAAAATCCACTTTACTCTGCAGCAGCCCGGTCAATTGATGAGGCTCAGCCTCCACGAACTCAAGATCGACATCCGGGAAACGTTCGAAGAAGTTGGTTTCCTGAAGGACGCGCGGGAACATGTTCGTTGTCAGTGAGTTGGTCAGGCCAATCCGCACGGTCGGGCGAGGCGTCCGGACGTTGACCTGAAGTTCGCTGATCTGCTCCACGATTGTACGGAAGCTCTCACAAATGATGGCTCCCGCCGGTGTCAGCTGCGATCCTTTGCGGCCACGAACCAGCAGTGATTTCCCTTTAGATTTCGCGCCGGAGACTTTACGTTCCAGGTCATCCATTTCGCGTGACATTCCGTTGCCCATCCGAAAGCCGCGGTCTTTCAGTCTTCGCCACAGCTCTCCCAGTGGCATTGGTTCACCCTGATTCTCAGCAAAGATTTCGCCGATGGCGACCAGTTGTCGCATCTCTTCCACTGTCAGCTCGTCGATCATTGACGGGATCCGGTGTCTGGTTCTGGGAAAGATCGCAGTCTGATGGATGCGTCGGCGGAACTGATGTCAGCGATCTTCAAAGTCACCTCTGAAGACGGAGACATTCAGCCCGGTCAAGCTCTTCTTGCGTTCACCAGTGGACCGGTGGGAAGACAGATTGCAGGCAGAATTGACTGCAAACCCGTAAGCACGCGGAAAGCAGGAGGTGTCCGGTTAG
This sequence comes from Planctomycetaceae bacterium, assembly GCA_020426485.1. GTDB lineage: Bacteria > Planctomycetota > Planctomycetia > Planctomycetales > Planctomycetaceae > JAGQPY01. The sequence goes on along the minus strand of JAGQPY010000164.1, from coordinate 5,062 downwards.
TCGAAGGGCAGGAACACGCGAAACAATTCATACGCGACAAACCGGTCCTGTTGAAGGGATGAACCGAAAAAATCTTTCAGTCCCGGAGTTCCTGCGGCAGTGACCCGTCATTCGATGCGAAGTTCCACAGCGATGGAAACGGCATTCATACAACGCCCGGAACGGATGAAAACCGTTGGTCAGACGGCACAAATGCCATCATTCGGCGGCATCTTCGGATGCGATGTTCAGAGATGTCAGTATTGGAAAATGGTCGCTGAAGCCGGTGCGAGTATCGGTGCGAAACGCCTTCGGACCTCCGTGCCGTTCACACAGTGATTCCGGCTTAAAGACCTCCACGGCCGGAATTCCCGGCGATGACGTTGCCAGCTTCAGTCCCTGAAGTCCGAAGTAAAGCCCACGTGAAATCAGAAACTGATCGCGCAGTTTCATCGGCTGATGATCTTCCGGATCCCGCCACGTTCCGCAGTCCGGTTGATGTACCAGCGACCACATCGGATTGAACAGCGTCGGCGGCATTGCAGAATACGAACGAAACGAAGGCAGATGATCCTGAACCATTCGGATCGGTTCCGAAAGAGCATGCTGACTGTAGCTGCCACGAAGAACCTCGCGAACACTGCGGTCCCAGGGTTCGTCATTGAAATCGCCCATCAGCAGGATGTTGCGATCCCACGCGGAATTCAAATGAAGCAGTGACAGTTCCGTCTGGCGCAGCTGCAGATATTCACGCCGTGACAGTTTCAGGTGTCCGTCGATCAGTCGAGCACAGTAGTCTGCCACGGAAATTCGCAGCGATTCGGAAAGATGAGCGTCTGCACTTCGTGAAGGCCAGTGATTCACAAGCACCATCAGTTCCGAATCGTTGGCACGAACCTTGAAATGAGCCTCAAAGATGTCGCGCGTAGGATACCTTCGGTGCACAACGTGGCCGGTGGAACCCTGTGCTGCAGGTTCCAGCAGACGTTTTGAGTAAATCAGGGCCGTGTCCAGTGCTCGATATGATTCGCCCGACGGTGATGATAAATCAGACCGACCGGCATCCACAGCCAGAGCGAAGTCGTCTCGCCCAATGGCTTCAATCAGAATTCGAGCCAGCCGTTCATTTTCAATTTCACACAGGCCCAGCAGATCCGGACCATAGCCGTCGAACATCGACCGAATGATCTGCGCGATGTTGCCAATCTTGGCTTCCAGGGCTCGGCGATCCCAACCGTTAACGGGGGTATAGTCAAGGTCGGTCGCAATCGGTGACGCCTCGATGTCAAACAGATTCTGAAGGTTCCAGAAGGCGACATTCAGCCGAAGACCGTCCGGTGTACCATTGGTTGCCGACGCCTCAAGTTGTTCCCCGTGATCTGTCACCGAACGTCGATCCTCCCTGATTGCATTCCTGAATCCCGCAGGCCGACTCGGCGTCTGCGTTGGGCCTGATATCTCCGGCGATGCCTGAGATGACACTCGACAAACACCGCGGCGGCCTGCTGATGGTTGTGCCCGGCTGCCCCATGATTTGCAACAGCGCCCGCATTTCAACAGAAACGGCGGTTCGCCTCAAAGGTAGTTTCCGACTGCAAACTGTCGGAGGCACTCAACTGAGTGAACTGGGCAGTTTACGAGAGTTTCAAAACGCAGATTGTCCGTTGAAAAACACATCTGTGCTTCCGCGGCCCTTGAAAGCCGGAACTCGCAACAACAGCGCATTTATTTCGCTTGCTGCCGAAAATCCAACCACCAACTTCGCCACTCACGCTGTTTTCGACGCGGTTGTGAACCAATCGCCGGGGCGGCTCACTTGAGCCTTGTAAATGTGGTGTACGTCAGATAAGCCTTTTACGGATCGGAGTCTGCAGAATCCGTGACCAGAATGGCTGACTCCGGAGCCGTGAAGAGATTCTGTCGGCGAAAACATTGCGTTGCGACTCGGAACCAGTCAAACAACAAAGCCCGCGATCGAGGCGAAACGCCGCAACCCGGGATTGTGGTCATCAGAACATTCGAGCTCTGAACAGCAAAGCAGTGACGCAGTTTGAATCGAGAATGAATCCGGCTCGTTTCAAAGCGTTGCCTGAAAAAGCTCAGCAGCGATTTTCCGTGGTGCGCTGCTGATCCGCTGAAATCGACCGCCCCCAGGCGACAGTGTTTCGAAATGTGGCTACTTCGAGAACAACGCGTCGACAAAGCCGTCGGCGTCGAAGACTTCAATGTCGTCGATCCCTTCACCGATGCCGATGTACTTCACGGGAATGCCCATTTCCTGACGAATGGCCACGGTCACGCCGCCGCGAGCAGTGCCGTCCAGCTTGGCCAGGACCAGGCCGGTGCAGGCCACGGCTGCAGAAAAGCTCTTGGCCTGACTAAGCCCGTTCTGTCCGGTGGTCGCATCCAGCACCAGCAGACTTTCGTGCGGTGCGGACGGAATCACCTTCTGAATCACGCGTCGGATCTTTCCGAGTTCTTCCATCAGGTTGAACTTGTTATGCAGGCGCCCGGCGGTGTCGACGATCAGATAGTCGGCCTGAAGTTCCACGGCTTTCGAAGCTCCCTCAAACGCCACGGCTGCCGGATCTGCTCCACTGCCCTTGCGAACGATTTCGCAACCCAGTCGCTGACTCCACATCGTCAGCTGTTCCACGGCGGCCGCCCGAAAGGTGTCTCCGGCGGCCAGCACCACTTTGTGACCGTTCTTCTGCAGCAGATTGGCGATCTTGGCAATGGATGTGGTTTTCCCGACACCGTTCACACCGGCCACCAGAATGACGGTGGGCCCGGATTCTGCTTTGGCCAGCGGTGACAGCGGATTCGTGAGATCCCAGCGAGTCGTGCCGTCACCTTTCAGCAGTGTTCGAAGTTCCGTCCGGACGGTTTCCCAGATGGCGTCCACGTCCACCGTCCGCCCGCCATGTTGTTCACGAAGTTCGGTGGTGATGCGTTCAGCCGCTGCGACACCCATATCGGTGCGAATCAGTCGACCTTCGAATTCTTCCAGCAGATTGTCATCCAGAATTTCGCCGGCTTTGAACAGGTCCCGCACATCTGTGCGCAGGATCTCTTTGGTTTTCTTCAGGCCGGCTTTCAGCCGATCAAACAGTCCCATGGTGTCCTCAGATTGAATCTTCAACAGCGCTCGTCGGGCGAGCGTTCATGTTCCGGGTTTCAGGTTTCATTGTCCCCAGGCTGCGCCGGGGTTTTCGAAGGCCACGGCGTCTTGTGGCTCGGACCGGTTTCGTCTGAAGTTTCGAAGCCGCAGCGATGTCAGTCACAGAGTTGTTGGAATCGTGCCCAGGCGTCGTTCCACTTGCTGGTGTCTCGGGGAGTGTATTCGCCGATGGTTTCTGATCGGCGAACGACTTCTCGAATTTCCGACAATGAAGAAAGATCGCCTGCTGCTCGTGCCTGCAGAAGGACATTTCCCAGTGCTGTGGCTTCCACCGGCCCGGCAAACACCGTGCGACCACAGGCATCAGCCGTGAACTGGTTCAGAAGCTGGTTCTGAGTTCCACCGCCGACAATATGAATCACTTCCACGGGAACACCGGTCAGTTCTTCCAGCCAGCCCAGCACCATCCGATACTTCAGAGCCAGACTTTCCAGAGCACAGCGAACAAACTGGCCCGGAGTTTCCGGAACCGGCTGACCCGTGCGACGGCATTCTTCCGCGATGGCGACGGTCATATCCGGTGGCCCCAGAAACTCGGCCCGATCCGGATCCACCAGAGAACGAAAGGCGTGGGCTTCCGTGGCCAGACGAGTCAGTTCGGCGTAGTCGATATCCTTTCCTTTGGCCGCGAAGGCAACTTTGCACCGTTGAACCAACCAAAGTCCCATGATGTTCTTCAGCAGTCGATACGTGCCGTCGACACCGCCTTCGTTGGTGACGTTTCGCTGCAGAGCCTGTTCTGTCAGAACCGCATTCTGCACTTCAACGCCCATTAACGACCACGTCCCACTGCTGATGTAGGCCCAGTCGGCCTTCCCCGTGCGGCTCGTGGGAACAGCCGCGACGGCAGCTCCCGTATCGTGTGTCGCCGGAGTCACGACGTTCAGTTTGCCCAGACCAGTGAATTCTCCGACTTCCTTTCTCAGCGTGCCCAGGTTTGCTCCGGGGGACACGATTTCCGGGAACATCTCCGTTGGAATTTCGAACTTACGCAACATGTCGAAGGCCCAGTTGCGAGTCGTAGCGTTCAGCATCTGAGTGGTCGTGGCGTTTGTGAATTCCACCACTCGACTGCCGCTCAGGCACCAGTGAAAGAAATCGGGAATCATCAGAAACCGCCGCGCCTGAGCAACCAGATCGGGATCACGTTCGCACATGGCCAGCAACTGATACAGCGAATTGATCTGCATGAACTGCAACCCGGTTTCCGCAAAAATTTCAGCGCGCGGAACACGAGCGAACGCTTTCTGCAACATGCCTTCCGTGCGCTTGTCGCGGTAATTCCATGGCTGTCCCAGCAGTTCGTCATTGCGATTCATCAGCACGAAGTCAACACCCCACGTGTCGACTCCCACAGACACCGCAGAGCCACCCAGCTTTGAAGCCGCTTCGCGCAGGCCGTTTTGAATTTCGGTCCACAGGCTGATCAGGTTCCATCGCATCGTGCCCCCAAGGATGACCGGCCCGTTCGCGAATCGATGAAACTGCTGCAGTTCAATCTTCTGCCCATCGAATCGCCCGGCCATGACTCGACCGCTTTCCGCTCCCAGATCGACCGCCAGATACGTCTTTTCTGCCATTTTTGTTTCTTCCTGATTCGCCGGAACGGATCACACATCCGCCGGACCGTTACGTCATGAAGCATCCGGCGAAGGCCGAATGGCTCTGTGAAGTCATTCAAAGTTCTGCTGTTTTCGCTGGTCGGTTCGAGAGTTTCGCCAGCTCGCCACACTGCGAAACCAACCGCTCGACTAGTTCAGTGTCAGCCATGATTTGATGGGTAGGACGGCCTTTCCAGGCCGTCAGTTCATAGCCGTCAGTTCATGTAGGACGTCCTGAAAAGGCCGTCCTACAGTCACTCTTTCGAATATTGACAGACAACTAGTGCTTTGTGATAGCTTA
>JAGQPY010000163.1 GCA_020426485.1 Planctomycetaceae bacterium | reverse complement strand
CCTCACACAACTCAGCCGGATCACACGGCCAGTGTCAGAGATGGACGGGCAGCAGACAGCAGGTTCCTGCCGCAGGAGATTCCCGTTTCTTCACTATCGACATCGTACGAGGTGCCATTGAGCCGTGGCAAGTTGTTGAAAGTGACTTTAGGAATTCTGCGGGCAGTTTCCGGCTTTTTGAGCTTTGTGGCGATTCCGGAGCAGAGACCCCGGGCGCAAAAACACAGCGGACTCACAAGGAGTGAGTCCGCTGCGGGATCGAACGATTGGGAGGAATTCCTGACCCTTGCGCCTGAGACAGGTGCTCTGGGCAGGGCAGTTATTAATAGCGGAAAATCCAGTCGAATGTCAGACGGTCGTCCATGACGTCTCGGCGGGAAGTGACCGGGGTTTCCCAGGCAAAACCGATTTCCGTGTTGATGGAGGGCTTGTATTTTACGCCGATGGCTGCCGTGACAACATCCTGTCCGGCGGCAACATTCGATCCCAGATTGAACAGGTCAATCCCGTCGACCGGCAATGGAGTATTGCCACCGCTCATCCAGTGAAACCAGTTACATTCACCAAGGAAGTAGAAGTTGGAGTCACCCAGCTTCTTGTCGACGTGGTTCGACCAGTTCCAGACCGTGCTTTCGGCTCCACCGTCAACGGGCAGACGAATTCCTGTGTTTGACATCAGGTGCATTCCCGGAGCCAGCCGCTTTGCGGATGAGGCAAACAGATGGAATTCGCCGTCACCGTTGCCCTGCAGAGCGCGTCCTGATCCGAATGGTGCTTCGTAGGTGGCACCAACGCTGACCAGCGTCTGTGAGCAGTAATCTTTGTAGACGTTCAGTTTCAGGCCCGCCGCCACGTCAGCCCAGCCATCGCGAATCAACGGGTTGTCGGATGTGATGAAGCCGTCCTTCGTTGCGATGATGGAAAGATCTTCGGTGATCGCGGCTCGCAACTGCATGGCCATCACGTTGACGCTTCGACCACCCACGTTTCCCGGCAGAGAGTGGTTGATGTAGATGAATCGAGCTTCCGTCAGCGTTCGGGGATCTTCAAAGAAGACGGGGTTTGTGATCGGGCTGATGAAGTCGCTGTAGCAGTGATCGCTTTTCTTCAGCCATGACAGGCAGTCGCCGCCACAACTGAACAGGCTCTCACCACACTCGCCGCAGCCATCGTCACAGCAGCCGGTCGCACAGCCACACCCACTGTCACCAAACAGGCAGTCTCCGGCGTCAGCGGTCGACAACGCCGGCGACAGCGCGAAAAGAAACATCGCCAACAGACTCCATTTTTTCATCTCTGCGGATCTCCTTAACATCTGAAGTAAATCTGCCGCGTCACGCCTCACTACCAGCATTGCGACAGAGGTCCCGCGGGACCTCAACAAGCAGGATCTGCAGAAGAAAGAGGAGTGAGTCGTTTCTGCAGAAAATGCGTCTTACGAAATCCGCTGTCATTCAAGGACTTCGCTGCCTTCTACTTCGACTTTCGCCACATGTGCAAAAAAGTGTGCACCCCAAATGCACACCAAAAGATCCGCATTCAAAATCCAGTTGGGTAAATCAGTAAACGCATTTCTGATGTTCGAATTCTGCCACGAATGCGGACCGTCCTCAGTCCGATCATTAGAACACCTGAGACGGTTGTGTCGACACGGGCCGATATCGCCAGCAGACTGCAGTTGGTGGATTGCCGGCGAACATTCGAATCTGTCCGCGCTGTGTCCGGATGGTGTTGGATTCAAGTCAGCAAAATTGTTCGGGAAGGCTTCAGAGCCACTCACCGAAACGGGGCGGAAACCCCGACAAATGCGTGTCGGAAAGGGTACCTGTCCGGGTTTTGTGAGGGTCTTGAGAGCATTGTGCAGGGTGTGGCGTTCGCACATGTGTTGTGCGTTCCGTGTGCGGAGGCTCAGTCGGACTTCCGTGGCAGACAACAATCCGTGCCGCGCCGAGGCTCACCGGTTCGTGAGCAGTGACGTCTTTGGAACATTTTATGAGCGTTTGGTTGGCGACAATTGGCCTGTTGCTGTGCAGCAACGTCTTCATGACCTTTGCATGGTACGGACATCTGAGACATCTGGCGTCCAGTCCGTGGCTGATTGCAGCAATGGTCAGCTGGGGGATCGCGTTCTTTGAGTATTTGCTGCAGGTTCCTGCCAACCGACTGGGACACCAGGTGATGAATGTCGGCCAACTCAAGATTCTTCAGGAAGTCATCACGCTTTGCGTGTTCATTCCGTTTTCTGTGTTCCACCTGAAAGAAAAGCTGACCTTGGACTATCTGTGGGCGAGTCTCTGCCTGCTGGCTGCCGCGTTTTTTGTGTTTCGCAGGTACCTGTTCGCAACCTGAATGCAGGTCTGTCAGGAGACGACTCGCGGGAAACAGGTGCGGGAGTCGGCTGGCGTCATTTCTGAGCGTGAAACTCAAAGAATGAGTACACGAAATGAACCAGCAGGACATACAGTGTCGACCAGAGAATGGTCCGCGTGACTCCGTGGCTGATCTCCGTGGCCGATGTTTTCGGACTGCCGCCACAGCGCCAGGAAATCATGCCGATGCCGGCCGCGCAGGTGAGCAACTTCGCAACCAGCCATCCCGTTCCCTTGTACCACATGGAGGACGGCAGACGCAGCTCCTTATGAAAATGCGCGTCCCAGAACGCAATCCCTTCTGCCGCATGCGTCGAAAGGAACGCAAACGCACTGGTTGTGGAAGCGACTGCGTAACTCAGGAACGTCAGCAGCGGCGTCCCGATCAGGAACGCGTACAGCACGGGTGTTCTGACGGTTCGCCACGGAGCCATTCCGATGGTCTTCATGGCATCCAGCTGGTTTCCGTAGACCTTGCTGCCAACGTCTGCCGCCACCGCCGCACCAGAACGAGCCGCAATCAGAATGGTGCACAGCAGAGGAACCAGAAACCGGTACAGCGAGAACCCTGTCGCGTGCAGAAGATTCTCAATCAGCAGCGGCTCGGTGTATTGCCGAAAAGGCAGATATCGAAAGATAAAATCCTGCGCAACAAATCCAATGATCATTCCCGCCACGGCAATGTAGAGACAGGCAGAAATGCCGCTCACCAGTTTCAGGTAATGCCACGTCATGCGCCATCCCCAGCGGGAACTTTTCCACAGCGGAAGCAATGACAACGGCAACAGCGTCACGTGTTCGAGAAACTCTCCCGTCGCTGCAGCGGCCGTTCGCATGCCTTCACCGATCCGGTGAACAACGGACTGCCCTGCCTCCTGTGCTTCCATGGAACCGGGAGGCTTGCCGATGATTTCGGCCAGTCGATCCCAGTCCTCGCGAGGCACGTGCTCCAGTTTTCGACGTTCGTGGTTCAGTACGACCACGTGGTCGGCGATCGCCGTCAGCGAAGCAAAATCGTGCGTGATGATGACAGAGGTCCGCTGGAACGACTGCTGCGTCTTTCGGATCAGGTCGGCCACCTGAGTGGCCGTGTTGGTATCGAGCCCGGACGTTGGCTCGTCGTAGAGAACCACGTCTGTCTGCATACCCATGGCTCGCGCAATCGCCAGCCGTTGCTGCTGCCCGCCGCTCAGCACGGAAGTCGGTCGATCACCGGGAACTCCCAGCTTTTTCAGCAATTCAGCAGCAAGTTCCTTAGCGGGGTGACGTTTCGCATCGACATTCGAGCTGTGATCGATTGCGATTTCGATGTTCTCCGACGGAGTCAGTTCGTCGAACAAGGCAAAGCTCTGAAAGACGACCGCGACGGGATGTTCCGCATGGTTTCTAACCGTCCGAGACTGACTTCCGTCGTTGAATTCAATCCGGCCGGAATAGTGGATCGCTGTGTGATCCGGATCGATCAATCCCGCCAGAATTTTCATCAACAGTGATTTGCCGACACCGCTGCATCCCAGCAGCAGAGTCACCTTCCCGGCGGTAAAACAGCAGCTCGCATCTTCCAGCAGTGTTTTGTGCCCCGCCGTCAGCGAAAAATCCCGAAGGAGAATCTGAGTCCCCGCCGAAGCAGATTCCGACGGAGGTGTCGCGTCTGAAGTGTTGACGTCAGGTGTTGTCATGAGGCGGCCTCTTTCACTGAATGGGTGTCAGAGGACTTTGGCCATAACCACGGAACCCCATCGGATAGGGCATCGATTCCGCAGCCGACGACACACGAATCTGCCCAACAGCGAAAACCGACGAGTCCGGGGCCGACGTTCGTTCCGGGACGATGACAAACCAGCGACGATCTTTCTGCAGAATCTGTGAGCGCAGAACGCGGGAGAACTCCGGAGTAATGCCCGTTTCTCGATTCCCGAAGATCATATCGCCAATTTCTCGCACCGTCGGCTCCAAACGATCTCCGGCTAACCTCACCGCTGCCCGGGTTTCCTCCGTCTTCCAGAACTCATCCATGCGCTGGTGCAGCGTTTGATTGTCTGTGACGGCAGCTCGCACGATGCTTTTGACAAGTGCGTGAATTTCGGCGTCCGAAGCAACTCGTTTCAGATTGCGAGTCAGAACTTCCCGCACGTTGGGGTTCTCCATCGAACGTTTCACGATCCGTTCCAGCATTTCGATAAACTGGTCCGTGCGAGATCGTAGTTCCGGAAGCGCTTCTTCATCAACGAATCGTTGAAACTCCGTTTTCAAGGCATCGCGCTTCGGCAGAGGAGCTTTGTCGTACAGATACCGCCAGGTAAACGACCACAATGAGACTCGCTTCCACAGCGCTCGACCGACCTCTTCAGCAACCGGCATCGCCTCGTCTTCAACAACCGGAAGAATTTCGCGTCGAACCAGCGGAATAAGTTCCGCTCGCAACACCTCTTCTTCATAGCGATCGGTCAGCTGTCGAAACTGCTCTTCGTGCGCCTTCAGAACGTGTGGAATTTCGTCTTCCACGGCCCGGATTGCTTCACGAAGTCCCTGCTGCATGACCGGACGAAGTTGAGCCATCACTTCCTGCTGATGCTCCTGCCATCGTTCCGCAATCAGTTCCGCAATCTGTTGCTGCCGTTCGGGCGGAATCATCGTTTTGACAACCCAGTCCAGTGCCGTCGGCGTGGAATGATACTCAAGGACGACCCCGCCCTTCTGCTCCGGACTGCCCTGATCGTACAACTCCACCTTTAACGACGACGCCAGCTGCGGATCGCGTGTCAGCAGACCCGGCACGTAACTGACGTAGCCGGCCTGTCGAAAAGTGCCGTCAGAGGTTCTGAGAAAAATCGGATCATTGATCGCCACCGGAAACGGTTCATCACAGATCGCATGAAATGTTGAACGATTCCCCGTCGCCCAATGGCTGACTTCCTTCGCCAGATTGGTCACACTGCTCGACTGTTTCCCCAATTCCGCGCGCAGAATCAGGAAACCACCGACCACAACGGCGATCCAGAAAATCACTCCGACAATGAGGTGTCGTGCATTCATCACATTTCTCTGGCCTGCGGACCTTTCCCGCAGACATTATTCGCTGAATGGAGCCGTCCCTTGGCGGAAATCCTGAGGCGGCACTCAGATTTAGGCAACACCGGTCCGCTCGAATTCCAAAGAAATCGCAGTGAGCATTGCCGAAAGTCGATTCTCTGCGGCAAAGTCAGACGGAATATGCAGGCTGGTTTCGTGATGAAGTTCGTCGCCACCGGCTCATCACGTCAGTATGGTTCAGATCACACGGCCATTCCGAATGCAGGACGGAGTTCGCGGACGGACGTCCCGGCCGGCAATTGCCGGATGCTGGAAAGCGTTGGCCTGGAGTTCTATCATCAATCCATGAATACAACATCTCCCATCCATGTCTCCACGGCGGCTCATATTCTGGATGGCACCATCGGCCAGATTCAGTTCGCCCGTGATTATGTCCGGCAGCTTCTGGAGGCCACTCCTCACGAACTCTGGTTTGAAATGCCGTCCGGTGTTCCCACCAACGTTGCCTGGCAGGTTGGACACCTGGCCGTCAGCCAATACGGTCTGCTGATGTTTCGCGTGCGTGGCCGAATGCCGGAAGACCTGGAATTGATTCCGGGAGCGTTTCGCAAAGCCTACACCCGCCAGTCAACACCCAGTAGTGACGCCACCGTTCAGATGTCGCCTGCGGAACTCGTCGATCGACTGAGCATTGTCTACGAACGAGCCATGAATGAACTGGCGACGGTTGATCCTGCCGTGCTGCTGGAACCCGTCGACATGCCGTACGCCGCTTATCCCACCAAACTGGGAGCCATCATGTTCTGCCCCATGCACGAGATGCTGCATGCAGGACAGATTGGTCTCATTCGACGGTCGCTGGGTCTGGATCCCGTTCGGTGAACAATCTGCATTGACGACCTGTTCCTGCTCTCGGCTCGGTGATTATCTCGCGCACATTTTTGGAGACTTTCTGTGATTCGATCGCTGTTGCTGTTCCTGGTGTTGTGTCTGCCCTCCGCCTCGATGGCTCAGACGTATACCAATCTCCTGGACTCGGCGGATCTTCACCACTGGATGAAACCGGATGGCAAACCGGTCACGGAAGGCTGGGTTCTTGAGCCCGGTGGAGTTCTGCATCTGACCGCTGGTGGTGGAAATATCATCACTCGCGAAAAGTACGGCGACTTTGAATTGTGGTTTGAGTTTCGGATCGGCCAGAAAGGCAACAACGGCATCAAGTATCGTGTTGCCCAGTACGGTAAGCAGTGGCTGGGGCTGGAGTACCAGATTCTGGACGACGCTGCCTTTCCAAAACTGACTCGTGAACACCTGACGGCCTCGCTGTATGACCTGGTGGAACCAATTCCCTCGGAAACTCGACTGCTGTCCGACGATCAGTTCAATGTGGGAAAAATTCGAGTCGAAGGAAACCGCATTCAGCACTGGATCAACGGGCAGCTGACGATCGATGTCACAACGGGCAGTGACGTTTGGGTTGAAGCCGTGAAGAACAGCAAGTTCCACGACCGCGAAGGGTTCGGCCTGAATCAAGTCGGTCACCTGATGCTGACCGATCACAAAAGTCCGGTCTGGATTCGCAACATGTTTATCCGAAGACTTGACGGTTGCGGATGCCCGCCTGCAGTCTCCGTGACGCAGATTTCCTCTTCACTGTCGTCACCATGATCGACGAAAGGCAGTCGATGGCAGGCCGTCATCCGTCCCCATCAGCCACATCGTTTTGAGTACCGTTGGCAGTCCAACTTTGGGCCATTTGGGTCCACATAATCCCCGCACAAAACAGCCATTGCCGGAGAGCAGGCACACGGAGATCTTCAGATGTCATTGAACACATTCCGCCGATTGTCAATCCCTTCACTGGTGATTCTACTGTCGTTTCACGGGATTTCCGCAGCACAGTCTCAGGAGGATGGTTTTCGGCCGCTGTTCAACGGGAAAGATCTGACGGGCTGGGTCTTTGTGAATACTCCGCCGCAGACGTGGAGCGTTCAGGACGGCATGTTGCTGTGTACGGGAAAGCCGATTGGCGAAATTCGCACAGACCGCATGTACCAGAACTTCATTCTGGAAGTCGAATGGCGACACATGGTTCCTCGCGGCAATGCCGGAATCTTTGTGTGGGCCGATGATATCACGGCTCGTGGAGTTCCCTTCCACCGTGGGATTGAGGTTCAGGTTTTGGAAAACGCCTACGGAAACACACGTAGTCATACGACTCACGGCGACATCTTTCCCATTCACGGAGCGAAGATGGTTCCTGAAAACGGGCGAGGCGGCAGTCGAGCATTCCCGACCGAAGAACGCTCCCACCCGTCTCCGGAATGGAATCACTACCGCATCGAATGTGTCGACGGCAGCATCTCACTTGCGGTCAACGGCAAAGTGGTAACTCGCGGTACCGACTGCCAGCCGCGCAAAGGCTACATCTGCATCGAATCGGAAGGCGGAGTCGTTCACTACCGAAACATGAAAATCAAAGAGCTGCCGTCGTCGGCTCTGAAGGATGGTGATGTCGCGATTGCCGACCGTCACCTGCGGTCTCTGTATACCGGACTTGATTTATCCGGCTGGAACGGTGGCAAAGATGAACAAGGCAGTTCCTGGAAGTCGCAGGACTGGATTCTGCGGGCCGAAGCACCTGCCGGTCAGTCGACGGCTCCATTGGTGACGGACCAGCAGTTCACGGCAACTCGTTTCGTGACGGACTTTCGTCTGTCCAACGATCAGTGTGTGGCGGAACTACAGTTTCGAACTCCCGCAGGGCAGGTTCTGTCCGCCATCCGGAGCAGCGATTCGGTCGTTGCGGCCGCACTGCAGCCAGCCGGTCAGTGGAATCGAGTGGAAGGAATGCTGGTCGATGGTGAACTGACGGTCACCGTGAACAGCCAGACCGTGGTCCATCAGCGTTCCGTTCCCACAGAGGGTCGGAAGTTTCATCTGGCGCTGAATGCTTCCGGCGGCGTGGACTTCGCCAACATCTTTGCAACGGCTTCCGAATGACCAGCGAAGCAGCAAGTCGGCTGGCTGAAACGCCGTCGGCCGGGTGATTTTTGCGGAAACGAAATCACTCGTATTTCAGCCATGCTGTCGCGGTGCAGTCGACATCCGACACAAACCGCACCCAATGAACACTGAAGTCTTCCGGAAGTTCGAGCGTTTGCGGAACTCCGGCCGGAGCGGTTACCTGCCGATACTTGTGCCAACCGGTCTGGTGATCCACGTCGACTTCGATGGTGAAAGTGGCATCCTGATCGGCGGACACTGTCAGCGTTTTGCGATCATAGCCCGTCATCAGGTAGGCGTCCGACGGCTGTCCGGCTTTCACTGAGGTGTCTTTCCACGGACCACCTTCACCACGAGGTTTCCCCAGCTGCCAAAGATCGTCGATGGCTCCAAACCAAACAGCGCAGTCTTTGTCTGAATTTGACCAGACGTGTGGTCCGGCCGAGTCTGACTGTCGCTTCACACCGCTCAACACGAGCAACCCGTTCCACGTGCAAAAGTCGGCAATCTGCTTGTTGTGACTGGCGACCGGTCGCAACAGATCGAAGGCAGGAGTTCGACCGTTTTCGATCAGCGGCACTTCGTAAAACGTGCCATGAAAATTGGCCAGATGCCGCTCAGATTCAACCTCCCGAGATCCGCGAGGCCAACCTGCTGCAAACGGCTGATCAAACTTTGGATTTCCTTTCGGCAGACGCAGCGTGCGGCCTCCGTGCTCCAGAACGACAGAACGTTCGTCAACGCGAAACTCCGGCTCAACGGCCAGCAGCTTGCGCAGCTTTGGGGCGTCTTCATCGTCGACAAATTCAAACTCGTCTTTCGTGAACTGCAGCGAATCGCCGTTTGATGTGAGGATCTGCAGATTACGATTCTTTTTGGCCGCGTACAGCAAGGCGGAATGGACCGCGTCTGCAGGCTCGTCCACATCCGCCAGTCCGGCAAACAACGAGTTCGTCCCGTCGGCACTGTGGAATCGGTCGTCGGTCAGATGCAGGTAGGCCGTGGCCAGACAATCAACCGATGGAGTCAGTCGAATCCATTCGGCCTGCAGCGTCTGTGGAAGGTGTACCGTCGCGTAGCCATCATCGACGGTCACCTCAGAATGCAACGACCACTGACCATTTCCTGTCCGATCCACCTCCAGAGAAAACGTGACCGACTGAGCTTTGGAAGCTTCAGGCGATACCGATGACGTCATGACCATCGATGCCGGCGCGGTGGGCATGATCTGACAATCGACCGACTGCGACGCAACCATGGCCATGTGAGGCATTCCGAAGGAACCGGAAACGTGTTCCACCTGATTGCCGGGCACTTTGACCATCCCGGCATCAAAATCGCGTCGGTAGACTCGGTCCTGATGATTCTGCCCCCAGACAATCGTCATGGATGTCCGCTGCCACTCCTTCGGCAAAGTCGGCTCGCCTCGCTGATCGACCGCCAGAAAGACGGTCGCCGGAGCCGACAGCGAAAATTCAAAGCCCGGCGCGGGGCGATGCCAGTCACCACGAGGCACTGTGATTCTGGGCAGTGAGGCCAGCTGTTCCGGCCACTCGTGAATCACCTGCTGATCGGTGGCTCGCAGCACGGCCGTGGACGCTTTTTGGCGGCGAGATCGGCCGACGGCCAGATGGAGTGTTCGTCGAGGAAATCCGGCAATCAAAAACGGATCGGATGGCGCACCGGCTTTGACCGAATCGCCCACCCAAGGCCCGCCGTACGCTGATCGCGGGCCCCAGTCCGTCAGTTGATTCAGTTGCCCAAACCACAGATTCGACTGAGGCTGTCCGGCCAGAGTATTCCCCTGAATGCTGGTTTCGTCCGTGGCCAGAACCAGCTGACCGTTCCATTCGCAGAAGTCCGGGATGTATCGCAGATGGCTGCTGATGGGCCGCAGGCCGGCAGAGTTCTGTTTTGAAAACGCAGGCGGAAAGTCAAAGAACATTCCATGCATGTCCATCATCCATCGGTCGGACGACACCTGTCGAATGCGAGGCCATTCTGTGTACCAGCCATGAATCGGATCGTTGTTGTGCGTCGCTTTCGGAAGCAGAAATGTGGACCAGACGCCGTCCTGCAGCAGCTTCAGTCTCAGGGAACGTCGATCCCAGCCAATGGCCCACAGACGGTCGTCCTGCGAGTCATTGCCGAGAATTCCACCCGGCCCGGTGACATCCGTGAACTGCTTTCGCTCGACGATCTTCCATGTGGAACCATCCCATTCTGCAAGCACACCGGCTTCGTCTTCGTTCCGAGCCGGGCCACCGACCTGCAGACCGTCAAGCTTTCCGGCCGCATGTTCACCGTTGTTGGAAACAACCAGTCGCCCCTGCGATGTATACCCTCCCTTGCCATGCCACCCCGGAACAGGCTTCTTAAACAGCAACGTGGACTGCAATGTGTGAACATTCAGTTCGTAAATCATGCCCTCCATGTCGATGACGTAAACCAGATTCTCCGGATCGGTCAGATGGCGAGCAAACGCGGTCACTCGAGCCGGCATGACTTCCGGAGAAATCGCTCGAACATTGCCCTGCCGGTCGATGGCATAGTGAGCCATCAGCAGCTGGTCGGACTCCCGATGAATCATTCGTCCGGCGGGAGTGCCGCCCACGCTTTCCGGATGAACAGTCATCTGCAGATTCGGATCGACGGAAAACAGCTTGTGTTCACTGCCGCGAGGCATGTGTGGTGCATAGTTCACCATCCA
>JAGQPY010000162.1 GCA_020426485.1 Planctomycetaceae bacterium | reverse complement strand
ATACAACCGCGCTCCGCGCTCGTTCAACAAGAGACGCTGTCCCTGTTGTTGGCTTGTCAGATTCTGGCGATTCCTCGACGCTACCGTCGGCGAGCGGACAATTGTCGCCGTCCGGGTGACCGCCCTGTTCAGCGTCACCGCTGAATATTCTGAGACCGGCACCATGGGCTCCCTCATCCTGATAATTCAGGCCGGAAAGCTGTTGGTGCCGGAGACTATTTGCTCCGGATGGTAAAGGTCTTGTTTTCAAATTCGGGCCACCCTCGGACGCCAGTCGCCAGATGCCAACAAGCGCCATGTCTGCCGCAGGTATTCGTCTGTCTTGCCGGGGAGTTTCACAGCGCCGTCCTGATGATCCTAGAAATTTTTCCCGTCATCGTCTCCGTTCTTCCTTACGAATCCTGCGGACTCTACCGCTGTTGATCACTGACTAGTCGACGTGAATTGACCTCTCGGCGGACTACCGGTGACATTGCGATCACGCTCGGACCAGCTGTCCCCTACGGGTCGGGGTCCCGTGCAGTGCGTTTCGCGTATCGACAATCAGTTCACTCCATTCCACCAGTTCCCGTTCGCTGAAGCAGCCGTGCCAGGTGGAGATCAGCGTTAAATCTGCGTCAGCAAAGGTTGCTGCCGTCCAGTCAACGCTTTTCATACCCTTCCAGCGGGCATGCTCTCGAGTTGGGCCAATCTCCGGAATGTAGGGATCGTGGTAGGCTATATTTGCTCCAAGGTCGGCCAGACGATCCATGAGTGCGAATGTGGGGGATTCACGCAGGTCGTCGACATTGGCTTTGTAGGCCAGACCAAGAATGATGATGCGACTGTTGCGAACAGCTTTTCCGTGATCATTCAGAGCTCGTGTTACCTTTTCAACCACATAGTCGGGCATGCTGTGGTTGATCTGGCCAGCGAGTTCGATGAAACGTGTATGCAGTCCGTACTCACGGGCTTTCCAGGTCAGGTAGAACGGATCAATGGGAATGCAGTGTCCGCCCAGCCCCGGCCCTGGATAGAAGGCGTTGTAGCCGAATGGTTTCGTCGCTGCGGCGTTGATGACCTCCCAGATGTCGATTCCCATTCGGTCCGCGACGACCTTCAGCTCATTGACGAGGCCGATGTTGACGGCTCGATAGATGTTTTCAAGAAGCTTTGTCAGCTCGGCAACTTTTGTGGAACTGACTGGCACAATCTTTTCAAATACAGCACCGTAAAGGGCTTGCCCGGCTGCTGCACAGTTGGGGGTCGTGCCGCCCACAACTTTGGGAATGTTGGTGGCCGCGAATCTCGGATTCCCCGGATCTTCGCGTTCGGGCGAATACACGACCATAACATCTTCGCCGACCGTGAATCCGGCTTTCTCGATCCGCGAAACAACCTCCTCGTCTGTCGTTCCCGGGTAGGTTGTACTCTCCAGACTGACCGTTTGCCCCTTACGCAGATACGGCACGATTGATTCGACAGTGCTGACCACGTAGGTCAAATCTGGTTCAAAGTGAGCATCCAGTGGTGTGGGAACGCACAGGATAATTGCGTCTGCTTCCGTCAGTCGACTGAAGTTTGTGGTGGCTTCCAGCCGCCCTGCCTGACGCTGTTCACGGATGGCGGCTTCGGAAATGTGCTTGATGTAACTGCGGCCTGCATTGATGGCGTCGGTCTTGGCAGGGTCGATGTCGACTCCAAGAGTTTGGTATCCGCCTTTGGCGTACGCCAGGACCAACGGTAAACCCACATAGCCGAGGCCCACGACCGCGATTACGGCTTCACCGGATCTGATTTTTTCAATGAATTTCAAGAGAATTCTGCTTTGAATCGCTGTGACGGAATTCAGGTCAGATTGCGAAGAACTTCGGCGAACGATGCGACCGCCTGACGTCGGGTGTAACGTGAAAGAACCAGTTCGCGTGCACGGCAGCCTTTCGCTTTCAGCTCTGTTGGGTGAGTCTTCGCCCAGTCAACTGCACGAACGATGTCCTCAACCTTCCCCGCGTCCACCGTCATTCCGACGTCGTGACTCACCGTGATCTCATGCAGCTCAGAAGTCGGTGGAGCATTCGTGATGTAGGGACGACCTGAGGCCAGAATGCCATACAACTTGCTGGGCATCAGGCATTCAGACAGTTCCTGAGTCAGCGGTATCAGGTGAACGTCCGCAGCACTTAGACTGTGTGCCAGCGTGTCCTTCGGTTGATAGTCCAGAAACCGAACGTTGGTCAGGCCAAGATCACGAACCATCTTTTCGAGAGACTGTTTCCGCGCACCCCGACCGATGAAGACAAACTGAATTTCTTCGTTGTCGGCCAGTTGATGTGCTGCGGTGATGAATTCTTCCAGCCGTTGTGTCAGGCCAAGGTTGCCTGAATACATCACGACAAACCGGCCGTTGAGTTCATTCCGGTTCAGGAAGTCGTTCAGACCATTGACGGGACTGATGCGGTCCGTATCCGCCCAGTTGGGAATGACAACAATATTCTCTTCTTTGATGCCGGCTCGCAGCAGCAGCGTTTTCATGTCGCGGCTGAGAACAATCATTTGATCGCAACGACGATAAACCGCGAAGAGTGACTTGCGCAACCGACGAATAAACCAGTTGTTCCCGACTTTTCCCAGAGCAACAGCCACGTCCGGATAGATGTCCTGAAGGTACCCCACGATACGGCATCCGGAACGTTTACGAAGATGGTCCGCAACGAAGGGAAGCAGGAACGGATCAGTTTCAAACACGACAACATCCGGAACCGGAATCTTTCCGACGCGACGCCAGCAGGCAAGCACGAACGACAGAAAGTTCAGGGCCTTGAGCACCATGAAGTGTTTCGGAAAGACTGTGTGTGATGCCCGGTGAATCGTGACACCGTTTCGCACCTGCGTCGACTTCCATTCGTCTTCCGATGTGGCGTTTGGCTGTCCGGCAAGAACATGGACGTCGAATTCTTCGGCGATCCCTTCACACAGTTCCGTCAACAGTTGTCCTGTCGCCTCAGAGTCCGGCCAGTACGAACGATTGATGAACAGAACTCGAAGACGTCGGTTTTCTGCGTTCACGGCAAGCCAGATGTTCAGACGCCATCATGAATGACCGACGCCAAATCGTCCAATTCCGTCTGCATACTGCGCAGACTTCGTTCCTCTGGGTGACACTACAGGGAGTTACCACCGTCCGGAATGGAAGAATCGTTCTTCATCTGGTGATCGCAAATTGAATTGCGGCATCACCACAGGTGGTTTACCGGCGCAAATCCGGTAACAGAAGCACGGCCCACCTTCCATGGCATTGCGATGAGGGGAAACCTTCGATCGCGGCCTCTGGCAAGAGCGTAGTCCAACTCCGGGAAACGCTGCTAGACCAATTTAGAAAAAATTTGGGGCCGTCACGCAGCGGCGCTGAGCGTCTTCAGAGTATGGCTCGCGCAGAATCGCTGAGCCCTGCAGGTTAGAGTCGGAATACTAGCTTTACTGAAGGCGGACATCGCTCCGGTGTGCGTATCCGGCAAATATATGCTCAGCTTGCCTAATTCGGATCGGTGCAGCCGGAGCAACCTCCGGTTCGGCATCTCGGTGGTTTAGGGTGGCTGGGCGGAATGTCGCATCGTCCCGGTTTGGGGCAAGCCTATTACTGTGGCATCGAGAGCCAGTGAGTGTCAGGCTGCGATACGATCTTGACCTTCATCTGAATCCTGCGCACGTCGCGGCCGCACATTGACCGGCATTTCCAGCACCTGAGCGTCATGGAATTCGGATTCTCTTGCGGAAACAAATCCTCGGAAGCGTTGGGCGAACGTCAGAGTGACGTTCCTCAGAATCACGACCGCGGTCTTCAGAATCAGTTCGATGTCCAGCCAGATGGACCACGAGTTAATGTAGACCAGGTCGCGTTCAACCCGGTTTCGGACACAACTCCACTCGAATGCACCACAATATTCCCTGTATTGCGCCAGCCCGGTGATTCCCGGCTTGGCAAGTCGGCGCAGCGCGTAGTGTTCGTGTTCCTGCTCCCACTTGCGACAGTCCTCAAAGTGATGTGGCCGTGGGCCAACGACGCTCATGTCTCCCAAGAGGACATTGAGGAATTGAGGGATTTCGTCGATCTTGGAAAATCGGAGGAGTTGACCCAGTGCAAAGATTCGGTGGTGAGGATCACTGTCAATGTCTGAGACCCCCGGAGGCGGCACATGCATCGTCCGAAACTTCAAGATGACAAATTCCTGATTTCTCAGACCACTTCGAACCTGCCTGTAGAACAGCGGTCCGGAAGACTGCAGAAGGTGTGTGATTTTGACAATCACACACAATACTGGCAGAACCATCGTCACAACCGGCAGTGAAATCGCAATGTCCAGCGCGCGTTTTACGGCGCGACCGAGCGGACGGTCGATCGGAAGAGGGGTGCGGTCGCCTGGGAATGGAAGTTGAGACAACATATTGCCGAACGACTCAGTCACCGCGTTTTCGTGGAACACTCGGAATGTCGAAGCGTCTCTGTCGAAGCTTCGAACGTGAGAAACCGTGGCAGTTTGCGGTGGTTCGCTATGAATTGGCCCGGTCACAGAGAACTCCTGTCTACGTCAGTAAGCAGTTGCTGCCGTGCGTTTTGGAGTGCCTGCGTCAACTCCTTATCGTCCGGAGTCCTGAGCAGACACCATTCAAGTTGTCGAATCGCTTCGGGAATCTGCCCAGTTGTCACCAGTGCAATCGCTAGTTTCCTTCTCAGGCTGTAGTCGGTGGGGCGAACCTTCACGGCGCGTCCCAGACAGCTGACTGCTTCAGCGTGTTTTCCAAGGCACTGAAACGCCTCATATCCGTTCAGCCAGGTAAGATGCGTGTTGGTGGATGAGGCCTGAACGATCTCCGGGAATACGGCGGTGTACTTAAGAGCAGCTTCATGAATCTGATCTTCGGTCCCATGACGCCGATAAGCCAAGAACAGGTCCCACAGGCCTTCCTGGCGGACGTCCAGTTGGGAGACGATTTCCGACATCGGAAACAGGGGAATCAGATGTTGGAGCAGCATGGAACGAATGGTTCGATCAACTCGGAATGCTTCCCTCCAGAGTTCAAAAGCTTTCGGCAGATCGCCTCGTTCGATGTGCCCCAGTCCAACGGAATACAGAATCGGCGCATTGTGGGGGCGAAGTTCCACCGCCTGTTCCAAAAGTGCCTGTTCACTTTCCGGAGACATGCCCATCAGGAACCCCGTCTTCGCCAGAGTCAAGTAGTTTTCTCCTCGCAGAGGCTGGCCCTGCAGAGCTTTGCCTGCCATGAAGTGTGCTCGATAGAGATCGAAAGTACCGGGGCCGAATGCTCGAAACATCCACTGTCCAACATCTCGTGGTGATTCAAATCCGGCTTGACGGACCGTAGTCCGAATATCAGACAGGGGCATGTTATTATCTGCATGCTCCTGACCGGTTTCGAAACGATGCAGGTAGAGTGCAGCGAGATCGGAGCGGACTTCAAAGTCCTGAGGATCCAGCTGAACGCAGCGTTCCAGACGCTGAATGAGCGGATTCAGTTGTTCCTCAAGTGGCGTATCCGATTCGTAGGTACTTCGACGGCTGGCGGATATCACGTCCGCCAGGTACTTCTGGCGTTCATGTTCCGTAGCCACAAGCGGCAGTGAGATCTGAATCAAGAGTGCAGAGGAAACGAAGCACAAGAGGAGCGCAGCGATGGCCGTTTTTGATGACAGTGAGCCGGGATCAGAATAGTTCTGGTGTGATCGAGACAACTGGAAATTTCGACAAGCGCAGACGGCCAGAACAATCGTCGGCACCATACATCCGGGAATGTACCAGGGAAAATCCACCAGCGAATGCAGAGCACTGACCATCAGTCCCGCACCCAGAACGAGGCTGCGATGTTGGGTTCGTTGGTCAGGAGATCGCAGAGCGGAAATGCACCAGTAGCCGCACAGACTCAGTGCCGCAAACGTCAGCAGCAAACCGCAGAGTCCCGTTTCCAGAAGTACCTGCAGATAGCCATTTTCTGCATGGCTGAATCTGACACCAAAATCTGTTGTCAGCCAGATGGGATAGACTTCTGCGTGACTTCCCAGGCCGGAGCCCAGAAGCCAGAAGTGGGGAACGGCCTGCAGGATCGCTTCCCACAGCGCGAAACGACCAATGGAGAGCTCTTCCAGTGAATCCGACTCCACAATTGCCTGCCATCGATTCTGGAATTGCTCTGTTCCGAAGACGACAAACGCGACAGTCACGAACCCGGCCACTGGCAGGAACAGGCGGAGCAACTGTCCGAAGTTCTTTGCGATCAAAATCGAAGAAATCAGAAAGGCCAGCAACAGGGATGCGACTCCACCTCGCGAAATTGTCAGTAGGCCGGCAAGGCCCACCACGGCAATCATTGCTGCAAGAAGTCCGCTGTTCCGGCTGTCGCGTTGGGTCATCCCGAAACCGCTGACAATGGTCGACGATCGAACAACGTGCCCAGTGGAACGAGTCGCCTCTTTCCAGCTCCAGATCAGCGGTCCGACTCCCAGCGCGAGGAAGTGAGCGAAGTGATTCTGGTTTGTGAAGGTTGCTCTGGCGGGCCAGTTGTTGTTGCGAGTTGGATGCTCAAACATCCATAGCGATAACCCGTTTCCGAACAATACCTGAGCGATTCCGATCACAGACATCGCGGCGGCAGCAAAGCCGATCATCCGGATGGTGCGGCCGAGGTCTTCTTCGGTGCGTAGCCGGTGAAGAAGTGTGAGGCTGAACAGAACATATCCCAGAAGCAGCGACAGACCGCTTCTGGTCAGGTGCGGTGTCAGAGAAATCGTCGTCCATTCCTGTATCAATGTTCCTGCTGCCTGAGGAGAAGCCCAGACGGGCAGCAGCTCAGACACAGCCGGGGCCAGAATCAACAGCGACTCTTGTCCCAGCGGCATCAACTGCAGGCTGATCAAAAGCACAGCACCAGCCAGCACGATTTCCGCTCCGGAAAATCGAGTATTGGAGACCGGTCGAAGCAGTTCCGAGGCAGCCCAGGAAAGGCTGAAAAGGATACTGAACAGAATCAGGAGCGCGACGCCGGTGTCTCGAATGCCGGTGGTGGTCAGTGGGACCACAAACAGCATCACCGCCAGTGAAACATCCCCGATACGCTGGCACCACCGCAGTAATGACAGATTCAACGCTGCTCCACCGACCCGCGACTGAAGTCGGAGCCCGGTTGACGTTGATGCATGTCGAAGCAGCGTGCTCATGGTCGATCAGGCTGCCTTTCCTTCGGTGGACACTCTTTCCAGGGAAGAAGGGGATGTTTGATGGCTGACTTCTTCGTCAAGGTCATCGTCATGACCATAGGAATAATCACTGCTGTAGCCATAGCCATAGCCATATTGGTAGCCGTATGAATCGTTTTCCTTTGCAAGGCTGGTGTTGGCGACGATACCAACAATTTTCAGGCCCATGGACTGAAGCTGATCAACGGCTCGTACAACGCTTCGCCGATGAGTCTTGTCGGGATTCATCAGGAACAGCATGGCATCCACGAACCGTCCCACGATTGCTGCATCACTGACCGGCAGTGTGGGAGGACAGTCGACGATGACCTGGTCATATTCAGAGACCGCCCAGTCCAGGATGTCGGAAAGTGTTGGCATGGACAGGAGCATTCCGGCATTGAGAATGCGCGGACCACAGGGCAGCACGTCGAGCAGCGGGACTTCAGTCGACACAATTCGCTCTCGACACATTTCCGGAATATCTGATTCCGCCCGCAGGATTTCCGAGAGCCCTCCGTGCCCTCGCACTTCCAGAAGCCGTGACAATCCGGGACGTCTCATGTCGGCATCGATCAAAAGTGTGCGTTTACCAGTCTGAGCGTAAGACGCAGCGAGATTCACGGTTGTTGTTGTCTTGCCTTCACTGGCCTCGGAACTGGTGATCGCAAAACACTTGGTCTCCATGGGAGCCAGCGTCAGAGCTGTCTTCAGCGTTCGGAAGCATTCAGCGTGAGGAGTCTGGGGGAAATGGTGGACGTAGATGCGACCCTGGTTGACCTCGTCATCTGGGATGCGGCGAATAATTCCCAACACCGGAAGGCCAAGTTCCTCTCGGACCTCTTCCGGTGATCTGAGTCGGTCATCCATCAGGTCGATGACATAAATCACTGCCAGGCTTAATGCTACGCCGGTGAAGACGAACATCGCCAGGATTCTGCTCAGCACTGGTTCTGACGGATAGCTCGGAACCAAGGGCTCTGTGATGGCTGCGACACGAAATCCGCCACTTCCGGGCTCGATGCTGATCGAATTCAGGCGATTCAGAAGCGAACTGTGCAACTCGCGAAGCGTGTTTGCCTCCCGTTCAGCCAGCTGGATATTCGCAATCCGATCACTCAGAACCATGGCTTTCTGTTCAACGCTGTCGTAGTCGGCCTGCAAAGCAAGTTCGTATTGTTGAGTCGAGACCAATTCCGTGGAGATTGCGCTGATCAGCCAGTTTCCGATCTCCGGATCGCGAACACCATTTCGGACGCGGTCACGCAACTCATTCTGTGCTGTGGTGATCAGTTTCCGGTGAGCATCAATCTGGGTGAGCCGTCGAATGACCTCCGAGTGACCGGCACCGAAATGACGCCGGATTGACGCCAGTTCAGTCTCCATCGTTCCAAGCTCAGTGTTCAGCTTGTGAATCTCGGCGTTCACATCGGCATCTTGTACCGGAAGTTTTGCTGTGACACCTTCGCCGAGAATAGACTCCGCTTTCTGGATGGCGATGGTGAGGTCGGCCCCGGTCTGCATCAGAGACTGGACAGATGTTAATAACGATTCCAGCTCAATACGCTTACTTCGAATCGTGGACAGTTTCTCATTGAGGTGATTGACTCTCTGTACAAGAGGATGGGTTTCGTCGGACTCCGCACTGATTGCCAGGTCGCCGGATTCCTTTCTTGCTTTCAGGACTTCTCGCTCCAGTGAAAACAATCGTTCTTCAACCTGTTCACGCTTGGAGTCCAGTTGTCGGGCCGTTTCCAGGGCATCGTTTCTTTGAAAGTCTTCCATAAATCGCGAAGACTCCGTGATCACGCTGCGAATCAAATCGACCGTGGATTCAGCGTTCTGTGATCGACAGGTAATGGAGATGACCGAATCTTTTTCTGCAGAAGTAAGAGACAGCATCTTTCTCACTGCATCCGGCCACTGCGATGGATGACTGAGTCCTTTCAGTTCTGGTGGACGCGTTTTGAGGTTTTCTACACTGGCGATGAGGACATTGTCGCTCAACAGAAGCTGAGAGTAGCTGGAAATCAGTCGCAGATTTTGCGCACCTCCGTGAGTTGTCTGATCAGCCTGGATCTGCCGAACCATCAACTTGGCCGAAGACTGGTAAACCTTTGGGGACTGACGATGCTTGACCACTCCCAGAAAAACGGCAACCACAACCGCTCCGATGAGGATCATTCGGTGTCGATTCACGACGCGAATGAACCGCATTACGGCATGGAATCCGTTCGGTTCATTTGATTCAGGCTGGTCTATTGTGTAGGGGTCCATAGTCTCAGATGCTTATCCGATAAGATGCAACGTCAGGGGCCAGCGATTCGGGATGCATTGAAGGCTGCGCCAAAGAGTCCACTCAGCGTCGACAGCGTGAATGTCAACAGGTTCTCTTCGACACTGACGATGTCGTAGGGAGCCAGCAGAATGTTTTCTCGCGCATCTTCCTTGGCTTTGCGGATGGAGCCCTTGATGCGAACGGTTCCTTTTCCGTCAGGGGTCTCACGAATGATCGTGACCTTGTCAGAGATCCAGTTCGAATACGTCTGTCCGCCGGCCAGCGTCAGAGCGTCCAGAAGATGGACGTTTTGTCCGGCTGGTACTTTGACAGACTGGTTGCGAATGACTCCAACAACCTGGATTGGACGCGGTTCAAGAGGTTCGACATGCACCACAGCACCATCCACAACCTGCAGATGTCCCAGTTCATCGCCGGACGTTCGATCCAGATTGACTGAGGCAGGCAGGACCCGAGTGCTGCTGACAGCTCGGAGAGCGTTTTCCGGCAGGTTTTCCGGTTCAGCAGGCTGGCTGCGGGCGGCACTGACGAAAACATTTCCCGACGCATCGCTTGTCGGTCCACCAGCCCGGACGAGGACGTCGGCAAGGCTGACGGATTCGTCAGTGATGGTTACCGGCCCGGGCGTCGTGACGGCACCGGTGACCAGGATTGAGTACTCTTTTCTTTCTTTGACGTCGACATCAACCACCGGCGTCAGAAACACGTCACGTTCCAGACTGGTCTGAACGATGGCCTTCTCGGCCTGAGCCTGCGTCAGCCCGGCGAGTTTGACGGGGCCTATGTTTGGCAGTGACGTTTCGCCCTGCCCGTCGACACTGACGGTCCATGCCAGAACGGAATCTTTGTTCAGCGTTCCCGGATCGAGTGTAACCGACAGCCGGTCACCCGGCCGAATGACATCGCTGCCACTGTCGGACGACGCGAACCGAGCCAGATCCAGTGTCGAATAGTCTCGAATGGGCTTGGCTACCAGATGGTTGGGCAGACTGGAAGCGGTGTATTGCGTCTGAACGCAGCCCACCAGGCCCGTAACCGCAGCAGCAAGAATTAAAAACTCTCTTCTCATTCCGTTGCCAAATCCTATTGAGGGCTGACCCCTCTCGGTCAATCGGCGTCACCATTCGACCGAAAGTAACCGCTTCCGTTGGTTAATCCTCAGACTGCCTGCGCTGGACGCACTTGTGAGTGCTCAGCGAAGAAAGTCGCAACGTGATCAACGCCTTTCCCTCGTGAATTCCTAACAACTGATCACGCTGAGTGGCTCGAACGCACATCGGACGTCTGAATTCCTGGGTGCTTCTCGAACACAAAACGACCTCGGGTGAGTTCAACTCACATCGGGAAAGAATGTGTACCTATAGCGATCACCCGGAACCAGGGGGGAGACGTTTCAAGCTGTTTCAAACCGAAACATGTCACCAGTTTGAGTTGGCCGACGTTTTCACTGGAAGAAACTGCAAAGCCAAGTGATCCTGCGGCAGGATTTGCCGAAGTGCGCGGTGATTGGAGGTGCTCAGTCCGCCAGGAAAACACTCAATCGGCGAGAGTGTTCGGGTGGGACAGGCAGTTTGTGGGTGAGTTGGCGGTTTTTTGTCGGCCGAGGGAGG
>JAGQPY010000161.1 GCA_020426485.1 Planctomycetaceae bacterium | reverse complement strand
CCATCGGAGTGTTGTGCACACAGGTTCCGGCTTCGCTCACCCACAGAACCTTGCCCGTATTACTGTCGATCGCGTGCAGATACGTCCAGACGTCACGCGGATCGATGCCATCGGGCACCGGCTTGTGTCGTTCCAGCTGCTGACCGGCGTCCTTGTTGCGAACTTCCACCGTGATGATCATGTCGTTCACCAGGATCGGTTCGCACTGGCGATTGGTGTGACGTCGGCGAGGCTGAAAGTCGCGCCGCCAGACGACACGGCCTTCGAAATCGAAACAGCCCATCGAACCGCAGCGATTGAAAAACCAGACATGCCTGCCGTCCGCAATCGGAGCAAATACCGTGGCATCGCTGAAGATGCCGGCCGTCTGAACGGGATCAGTACCAGGCAGATCGACCGTCCAGAGAACCTCGCCGGAATCCGCATCCAGGCAATAGCCCACGATGTTCGGTTCCAGGCGATCACTGTCCGCATTCATTGAGCGATGAGTCGTCAGAAACGCACGATTCCCCCACACCGTCACCGCGCTTTGCCCGCCTTCAGGCAGTGTCGTCCGCCACAGAATGTTGGAATCATTCACCACCGACCACGTCAGCGGCGGTGCTGGACCGTCCGTCTTCCAGTTCAGATTCGGCCCGGCAGCCTGCGGCCAGTGCTGAGCAACCACAACGGACGACGTCCCGGCCAGAATCAAAACAGAAATGCAGCAGGAAAACAGGGTTCTCATGAAGTAGCTTTGCGATCTAATGCGGGTAATGCCCAACGCCGTGAAGGATTTTCAAAAGGAAAAACACTCGCACCGGCCAGCCGAAGCGGGGTAGCAGTGGTTGCCTGCAACCGATGGGCGAAGCCTGAGGCGACATGCTGCCGCAGCTCCGCTGCGAAACACCGACCCGGACAACGGCCCCCAAAACCTGTGCAATTCCAGGCAATGGCAACTCCAGATTCCTGCCACTCCGGAGTTTCGTCCACCGTGTGCAGTTGAACTGTCAGGCAGGAGCCTGACCGACGGAGTTAACGCCGGTGATGTTCATCAAATGTAAAATCAGAGTGAGTACCTTCGCCAACGTCCATCACGGTGCCGGTTCCTGGCGGGTGGCGATGGGGACGTAGCCGTATTCGAATCCTTTCGGTGGCGTGACAAGGAGGGCGGGGTCGAGGCTGGCGAGTGGGGATCGGGTTGGAGGCGGAAGGTAGTCTCGGTCAGTGGGCCAGTGGCGGTGCAGCAGTTCGACTTTCTTCTGCATAGCTTCGCGCTGTTGGAGAGACAGATCGGCGTTCATCAGAGCGGGCTGGTCGGCGAAGCGGTACCACGAATAGGTCAGCAGGCTACCGTCTCCCAGTTTTAACTGAAACGGACCAGCCACCGGACCGGGTTTGTGCCACGTATCGTTCGGATCCTCGGGCGTGACGTAGGGATCAATCTTCTTCCGTTCGGCTCGGGGAAACGTCAGATCCGCCAGACCGGTTTCCGCCGGAACGTCAGCTGCAGAAACGGCCGTCCAGACCGGTTTGTCTCGATTGTCTTTCCCCAGTCGAAAGTACTGCGGCAGCGTGACCACGCCGGGGGATTCGGTCTGCGACGTCGTGACGAGATCATGGTTCCACTTGTACGCATACGTCAGTCGGTCGAGCGTTGTCGGCGTGGCGAAGTCGTTCCAGCCAATGCGGATTTTGTCATCGCGAGCTGTTCCAGGAGGATAAATTCTCCACGTGGACCCACCGGCAGGTTCGAAGGCCTGTTCGGCCAGAGCCTCTTCGGAAACTCGACCGTTGAACACTTCGCCGCCGTCGAACCACGCCTTCATGGCTTTCCAGTATTCCTGCTTCTGAAAGGCCATGACTCGATGAGCCAGCGGGCAGTTACCATCGGCATCCAGCGGAAACTGCGTCGGAGCGACTCGGGCATAGGTGACTCCGTCCGGCCCGACGGACTGATAGGCGGGAACATACTGAGTTTCCATCTGAATGGCTTTGTTGGGATCGGACGGACGCGTGTCCAGAAACATGCCTTCCAGCGACGGGTCGTTGAGCGATGGCTTCGTCCAGAACCACGGGGTAAAGAACGCCACCGGGCCCTTGAAGTTTTCGGTGTTCAGAAACAGAGTCCAGCTTTGATCGCCGGTCGCAACTTCCTGACCGGACGTGGTCGCCATGGGTTCTGTCAGTGGCAGAGGAAGATAACCGTAGCCGAACAGTTCGCCGCGAGTTCCCTGTTTCAGATTCAGTCCGTCGGGCGGCCAGACAACGTGAGGGCTGAGTTGAGCCACACCGTATTTGCCGTTGGGACGATCCCAGTCTCGCCCCTTGCCGGCTCCGGGGCCGTTCGCCCATTCCGAGAAGCTCTTCGCGACACCGCCCATAATGAATTTGGGCGTTTCGGTGGCGAATCGAGTATCCCGCCACCAGCCCAGACCGCCTTCGATGTCGCTGTACGAATCCTTCGGCCGCTGGCCTTCGTACTGAGCAAACATCCATGTGCCGAACAGCCCCGTCTGAAAGCGCTGACCCGGATAATTTTTCAGCAGAGGCCATGCCGTGACATACATGCCGAAGCCGCCATCGTACTTGCGGTCGACTCGCTGATGCGGCACCAGCAGATACCCCGCCATCTCGGCTTCGGTCGGTTTTGCTGCGGGTGGTTGAGCTGCGACGTTTTCGGAAAAGATTGCTGCCGTAAGCAGGGGGATCAGAAGCGTAAATCGCCAGGTGGGAGATGCTTGAAGCATGGCTTTGCCGCAATGGGTTTGCAGAGAAGTTCGGAAGAGTGAAAGTGTACACGAATCAAGTTCAGCAATGAAACGGCTGTGGCTGACGCACATCCAGGCGAGGCCTCGACGTGAGCCGTGACTGTCCTGGCGACAGGCGTTGCAATGACTTACAGATGGGAAGGAGATGCAGGGGCGGATGCATTCGGCTCGCCTTTGTTCATGTTGCCTGCCGCAAAACATGCTGGCGGCTTATCTCGGTCCCGGCGGAAGATGTTCCAGCAGATACCTTGCGATCAGCATACGAACGTGGACGACGGAGCCTGGGCCTTCGCTGAGGCCGTGATCGCGGTTGGGGTAGACCATATAGTCGAAGGGTTTGCCGAGTTCGATCAGGCGATCCACCAGGCCTTCAATGATCTGAATGTGGGTGTTTGTTTCGCCGGAACCGGTCACGATCAGCAGGTGGCCTTTCAACCCTTCGGCAAAGTTCAGCGGAGCCGATTTCTTATAGCCTTCGGGGTTGATTTCCCGAGTTCTCATGAAGATTTCCTGGAACCATGCGTTGTACAGATGTGGCTGAGGCTTCGGAACAACCGCAATGCCCACGTGATAGTCATCGGGCTTGCGAAACATGGCATTCAAAGTATTCGAACCACCGCCGCTCCAGCCCCAGATGCCGACTCGGGACAGATCCGCGTACGGCTTCGTGCGGCCCAACTCCTTCAGCCCGGCCGCCTGCTCTTCGGTCGACAGCGGTCCCAGACTTCCGAAGATGGCTCGCCGCCACGCCGCGCCTTTGGGAGCCGGCGTTCCGCGGTTATCGATCGACACCACCAGATAACCCAGATCCGCGATAACTCGCAGAAAATGACTCTGCCCGGCTCCCCACTGATTCAGCACCGTCTGCGAGTGAGGTTCACCGTAAACGTAAACGAAGACGGGGTATTTTTTGCTTTCGTCGAAATCCTTCGGCTTGATCAGCCACGCATCCATTGTGACGTCGTCGCTGATCTTCAGCTGCAGGAACTCGGTCGGATGATGCACGACCGCCTTCGCTCGCTCGTGAAGGTCTTCGTTGGCCTGCAGAATCCTGACCGATCGATGCCCTTCGATCTGAACCAGATCCACCACGGGCGGCGAATCGAACGTGGAAACCGTGTGAAAGGCCCACTTCGCATCGGGCGAGAATTCATAGTCGTGAGTCCCTGGCTGATCAGCCACCGTGATGCGTTCGGCTTTGCCGGATCCGTCGAGCGGAACTCGGTACAGATACTTCTCCGTGGCATTGTCGGGTGAGGCGTAGAAGTAAAACCACCCGCCTGGTTCATCGACGACGGCTCGATCGATGATGTCGTAATCGCCGGGAGTCAGCAGAACTTTCACTTCACCGTCGCGCGAGTAGCGATACGCGTGTCGCCAGCCGTCCGTTTCACTGATAACAATGAAAGCGTTCCCGTCCGCCAGCCACATCAATCCGGAATTCTTTCCCTGGCTGGCCACAACCCATGCCGGATCGGATTCGTGAAAGATGCGTTTCAGAGCTCCATCCGGTGATGCCAGAAAAAATTCGCGCACATCCCGCGAGCGGCTTAGACGTTCGATCAGCAGCTCCGGTGATTCACTGGAACCTACCGCCCATTCCACCAGGCCCAGATAGAAGCCTTCCTCCGGCGATTCGATGGGCAGCCACTGCTGTTCGCCGGTCGCCGCATCGATGATGGCGACTCGCAGGACGGCTATCTTCTCTCCAACGCGAGCAAACCGACGTTCACGAACTCCGGGATAGGATGGATCATCCGGAACCAGCATCGCTCGCTGCCTGACGTCCGTCTGATCGGTTTCGATCACGGCCACGTATTTTCCATCCGGGCTCCACCGCTGCCCGTGAAAGGAAATGTCGCGATCAGGTGGTCGGCGAGTCAACTGAATGGTTTCGTCGGATTCCAGGCTCTTCACGAACAGATCGCCGTCACGAAATTCCAGACGACGTTTTCCGTCCGGGGACAGCATCGGCGAACCGTCCCGATGACGTCCCGATGAGGGATCGATACCGGGCTGAGGATCGAAGGGTTTGCCGGTCGTCACATCATAATGAACAGCTACCATCGAACCCGTTTGCGGATCTCGTTCCCGAATTGAATACCCGCTGCTGTCCGGCAGCCAGTCCGCTCGGAATTCCTTCGCTCGAAATTCACCGCGGTCATACACTCCCTTCATGCGTTCCAGCGTGGTGCCATCGGTCCACGGTTGCGGCATCGGCTGAGCATGCAGCATCGGCGAAGCGTTGCACATCAGCAGGACTAAGGTAAGGAGTGCCTTTGATCGATTGGTCATCATTTGTTTGACGTCAAAAAAGGATGAGTTGATGCGAGGGGATAAAGGACGTGCTGCATCAAGCGGTGGCTTGGAACGTTTTCTCGCGAATCTGCAGTCAGCCTACAACCGCCACCGAAGCAACAGAAGAAAGAAAACGAGGGGGCAGAAAACTTCACCAACTGTCGTCCTCAGATGATTGATCACGAATGGTGGTTGCCATGAAACCTCATCGACCGCTCCTGGAAATACATCTTCGTACGGCTGCTCGGAGAACCGATCCCCGCCACCTGTCAGCAACTCTGGCCCACTGAACGTGCCAAGTCGATTCCGTTTTTCGGATGTCGGCCCGTCATTGATGGCCGCAGCGGTTCGGCAATTCCTGCAACTTGGTGTCGGCGGGATACGAGTTCAGCAGGACTTCGCAGCATTCACTTGCAGTGCCACTTTGTGTTTTACCGCGATGACACAGTTGCTCTTATTCGCAGGATGCCGCTGTGGGACAATCTGCAGCCATCGGGACGGAACATTGCAGACCGCGCCGGTGCCAAAATTACGACACGTGGCGATTCTCGGGCAACTCCGGAACATCCCTGTTTTTGTGAAGCCTTCGCGATGAACTCGATGCCGGACGGATCCCGATGGGGACGCAATCGTCATCGTTGAATTGAGCCGAAGGTCGACACAGTCAGACAAAGTCAGTAGTGGTGTGTTTTCATGCGATGGATTGTTTACGAAGACAGTCGTTCGGAACAACTTTTCCCGCTCGCGCTGGCGCGGCCGGTGTTTGAATTGATTTGCGGGCGAGAAGGTCTGAGGAGGCGGGTTCAGCGTTGGTTTCCAAACTCTGAGTGGGGCGCTGTTCTTCGCAGTTACCTGAAGGATGTTTATCAGGAAGAGCACCCGGCGGCATCGATCAATCAGTTGGCATCGAATCCGTCGCAAACAACGCTGATGATCAATGGTCGGTGGCTGCCGGAGCACCGTCCTGCAGCGGAGAACCTGAATCTCGACAGCGCCGGTTTTGTCGATGGTGAGCTGGTTTGGGTATGTCTCAGTCCGGAAGAACTGTCGTTGTTATGCGTCGACGATCTTGAAACCGTTCTCAACAGCATTGTCCGTCATCGCCGTCCGGTGGAAGCTTCCGGAGCGATGCTGCGCCGTCCGTGGGACCTGATCAGGCGAAATGCTCGGCAACTGGAGTTCGATTTTCGGGATGAGGGGCTTTCGGAGCGAGCCGAAGCTGAACATGTGCAGTGCCTGGGTGATCCGACGGACCTGTACGTGTCGTTGCAGGCTCAGATTGATCCCTATGTTGTAATTGACACTCGATCCGGTCCCGTGTCGATCGATCGCGATGTTCAGATTCAGTCCTTCACACGCATTGAAGGACCGTGTCACATTGCTCGAGGTGCGAAAATTCTGCGAGGCCTGATTCAGGGAGGAACGACGATCGGTGAATACTGTCGAGTCGGCGGTGAGATTGAAGAATCTATTCTGCACAGCCACGTCAACAAGTACCACGAAGGGTTTCTGGGACATTCCTACATCTGCCCGTGGGTTAACCTGGGGGCCATCACAACAACTTCTGACTTGAAGAGTGACTACAGTCACGTTCAGGTTCCGTTGCAGGGTGAACTGATCGACACAGGTGCCGTGAAGGTAGGATCATTCATCGCCGATCACACCAAGACCGCCATCGACAGTATGTTCAACACAGGAACATCCGTGGGCGTGATGGCGATGGTTCTTCCCGGTGGGCGACTGCTGCCAAGACATATCCCGTCATTCTGCAACATTCACTTTGGCAGTTTGGCGGTCGACTGGCCGCTGGAACAGAGCCTGCAAACGGCACGTATCGCCATGCAGCGCAGAAACTGTCAGTTTACGCCGGCAGCGGAAGCCCTGTTTCGGACTCTCTACAAGCTCACGGAAGCTGAACGAAACAGCGCGTTGAACAAAGCGGCCGCGCGAAGATGGAATCAAACGTCATAGCGATTCCGGCATTGAAGTATGTCAGGTCGGCATGACAAGTTGTCCTTCGAAATCCACAGACAGGAATGTCTGTGCCACCTGAACATTGCCGGGCGGTCAGACCGTTTGGCTTTCTGCGACGTCTGCCCTCCTGAAATCAAATGCCTCGCTGCAAATTGGCAAGCTCGTGGCGTTGCTGAATTGGATAACTCCAGGTCGTGCAATTGTTGAACCGCACGCCCAACGGCTTGCGCCGGTTCCGACGAGGCACGCAAATTCGGTTGCATTCCGGACGCACACGCCGACAGCGTTATTGTCCAACAATTGGCGCCAGGATCCATGTTGGCACTGTCGCGAGACAATGAACCTGCGGCCATAGAAAAAGGCTTCCGAGCAGGCAGCTCAGAAGCCTTTTCTGATGAGACACAGATGCTCTGAAATTGGAGCACGAAGTGACTGCCGTATCGTTATTCCGGCAGTCGGCCGCTGGCGATTTGTGGGAACGATCCCGTGCAGGCTCGCATGAATTCCACTAAGTCCAGCTTCTCCTGAGCATTCAGCTTCAGTGGCGTCATTTTGTCGCTGAGCCATGGGTTTGGCGTTCCGCCCTTGTTGTAGTGCTCAACAACTTCTTCCAGGGTTCGCAGGCTGCCGTCATGCATGTACGGAGCAGAAAACGCAACGTTGCGAATCGTTGGTGTCTTGAAAGCACCTTTGTCTTTTTCGACTTTCGTGACAACGAATCGACCCAGATCCGGCGATTCCTTGTCCATGCCGATTCCAAGATTGTGGTACTGTTCATCGGCAAAGTTCGCGCCGACGTGACAGTTACTGCAGCCGACTCGCTTGCTGAAAAACAAATCCTGACCACGAACCGCACTTTCTGACATTGGGTTTTCCGCCACCAGTTTGCGAGCGTTGAGGTAGTCAGCGTAGAGTTCCGGATCATCTTCCTTCATATCCGCCAGATCTTCGGGATCCAGATCGGCGAATCGTTTGAAGGCTTCGCGATAGTCATATGGCGAAGGTCCCGTCACGATGGCCCGTTCGAACGCGGCAATCGCAAGACCAACGGAATCAATCGTAATGCCTCGATCGGGGAAGATCTTTTCAAACTGCAGCTTGTAGCCGGGAATTTCTTTCAGCATGGCAACACAGGCGTCGTGGCTGTTGCCCATCTCGATGGGATTGGCGATTGGCCCCACGGCCTGCTCTTCCAGACTGCCGGCCCGACCGTCCCAGAACTGCTTGTCACTGAGAATTCGGTTGTAGCTGACGGGGGAGTTCCGACCGCCTTCCTGGCTTTGAATTCCAATCCCAAACTGCGTGTGCCGCGAAAAACCTTCCTGAGGATGATGGCAACTGGCACAGCTCACGGATTTGTCAGCGGAAAGCCGCGGATCAAAATACAGCTGTCGCCCCAGTTCGATCTTGGCACGGGTCATCGGATTTTGTTCCAGACCCTTCATCTGAGTCTGCCCCAGACTCATCCCCAGCGGCAGTTTGACATCGAGCACTTCGTGATTCGCCGGATCACTCAGCCACGTCTGGATCTCGCCAACGGTCAGCGGACCAGATCCCGGAAGCCCGTTCGTCAACGGATCAACACCCAGTGTGACGGCGGGGCCAGCCACGGCGGTCGAAGCCATCCACATGGCCATCGCCGAACTCACCGC
The DNA here is from genome assembly GCA_020426485.1 of Planctomycetaceae bacterium. Classification (GTDB taxonomy): domain Bacteria; phylum Planctomycetota; class Planctomycetia; order Planctomycetales; family Planctomycetaceae; genus JAGQPY01. The sequence continues at coordinate 2,526 of JAGQPY010000161.1, read as the reverse complement.
CAAACGCAACACGGAGCTGTGGCAACGAACACTCAACCAAGAACGGAAAACCAATCTGCTTCCGCCAATCGTGGATTCAAAACATCGTGAACCAATCATGATTATTCTTCGCTCCTTTCAGAGATGTGAAATTTCTGCCGTGCAGGACGCAGCGCCAATCATAACGCCCCGCAAAAGGCCCGTCGAACATTCGGTGTCCCCTCGCCGATATTATCAGACACCGCAAACACCATGGAACCGGCTGGACTCGGCGAAGTGGACCGTGGCCGGAGTCGCCCCAGAACCTCCATCAGTAATCCGTCCGTTGACAGCATCAAAATCGCGCCAGGCCGTGATGACAAAGCTGACACGACAGCACCCGCCGATCCGGACGAAAACAGAGACAGGCGTTCCGGGGCGACGACCCGTCACTCGCGGCGGAGTTTTTCGATCGTTTGAACCAGTGACGATGCAATTCCCACAACGGATTTTTGGCTTCTTTCGTCCTTCAACTGCCCGCTGCTGTCGAACGCCGTGTCGGCATGGCCCAATGCAAACTGCTGAGGGATCACCATGACTCCAACATTCTGCAGGATGGATCGCAGGTCCGCCAAGCCTCGAAGTCCGCCCAGGGCTCCTGGCGAGGCAGCCAGCAACGCGGCAGTCTTATTCAGAAACGCTGCCTTCATCGGCTCACCCGGGGCGGATCGCGAAACCCAGTCAATGGCATTCTTCAACACTCCGGAGACCGAACTGTTGTATTCCGGAGAGGCAATCAACAGTCCGTCGTGGTGCAGGAACAGTTGCTTCAGCTCGGTGGCCTTTGCCGGAGTTCCTTCGGCTTCAAGATCCTGATCAAACAGTGGCAAACTGAAATCTCTCAGCCGGACCATAGTCACTTCTGCCCCAGCCTCTCTCGCGGCCACGACGGCCACGTCCAGCAGCCGTTGATTGAAGGAACCGTTTCGAGTGCTGCCAGAGAAAGCCAGAATCCGAGCTGTCATCGAGAATGAACCTTACCGCTGTAAATCCGTGTTTTTCAGTCGTCACCGCCTTCAATCGTCACTGAGCGGAATCCGACGCCTGATCGTGGACGGAACGTTGCGAAATTCAAGCCGATTCCGTCAGAAATTTCCGATGCGATTGGCAAGCTGGGCTCAGTCACCCGTACAAAAGAACCTGACGAATTGGAGCGTCACTGTGCCACACGAACAACACCACGCACGTGCTGGTGGCAGGCTGTGCAGGAGATGGTCACGTGAACGTAGCTGAACGTTGCCTTTTCGATGCTTTTGGACTTCGCGGCTTCAATCAGCCCCCGCGCTGCGTGCTGAAAATTTGCACTGTAGTTGCGATAGTAAGGATCGCGAGACGCGTTCCATGCCGCGGATTCAGCAATCGCATCCAGTTCGCGTGCTCCCTTTTCGATCAGACTGAAGTCTTCAACCGCCAATCCTTCCACGATTTTGTGGACCATGGCCAGTTTGCTTCTCATGAATTCATTCAGGTCATCAGGCTCGGTCTCGGGATTCCGGGATTCGGCCTGAGACACTCGAAAGCGTCCACGATCCTGAGCATTCAGAAGAGACTTCTGAAGAATGGCCCCCAAGACTCCCGCCAACAGCAGAAGGAACAACCAACCACGATACTTCACGGCTTGACTCCAGATTTCCAGTGACCTCGTGCCGGATCGACGGTCGACAACTGCCTGCCGGGAATCAGTGAACCTCAACACCGTCCGTGGATTCGACACCAATATGACACTCGTTTTAGCAGGCTTTGGCGTTCCGGAACATAGATGTCCATCGAGCGGGATGGAATGACATTGTCACCGGATTCGTCAGACTTCGGACTCGCCTTAAATGAATCCTGAATTCTCACGCACTCGGAGACAGACGATCGCGCCGATTCTCCCTCGCAAAGAATCATGACATCCGTGTGGACGAGCAAGTGAAGTTGGAGCAACAATGACTGCTGCCTGGAACGATACGTGCAGAGAGACGGCTCATTGTGAATCTCAGTGAATGAGCACGCAGCAGACTGCAAGGTTGTCCGTTCAGCGATGACCGGCTGGCCGATGGGAAGAGGACAATGCGACGCAGAACGATTGCAACTGTATTGAATTTTGTCGTTCCGGGGACCGGTCTGTGGTATCTCGGAAAAGTCGGCTTCGGATGCCTGAATTTTCTGATCGCTTTGCTCGTCCCCGCCTTGGCTCTGTACTTCGGCGGTGAGCATGCACACTACATTTTTCTGGCCATCGCAGCGGGATCTGCTGGTTTCGCCCACGCTCTGGCCACTCGAACTCATCGCCTGCAAACCGCCGGGGAAACTCGGGCCACCGATTCAGTGGAATCAAGGTGAAGGCATCGACGTCAGGTCTCGGGACGTGGCGAATATCCAGTTCCCGGGACTCCTGTCGTTCACGGAATGAGTTCTCTGTCCAAAAAAAGAACCGCTAACAAAACCTAACAAGGGCTGAGCCCTTGACCCAATGGCGTGGAAATTCGATTGATGTGGAAAGTTCCAGGCGCCGAGACGCTCCCG
>JAGQPY010000160.1 GCA_020426485.1 Planctomycetaceae bacterium | reverse complement strand
GAACAGGACGGGCCTCGCCCGCGGCCTCGGGTTAAACGGCGAGAAACTTTTCACGGCGTTGGGCGAAGACCCTGAGACGGGGCGGCATAGATTTTTCGACCGCCGAGCCATGTGCTGTGGACCTGAATGTCTTTCACTTCGTCCAGCGGGCACTTCAGGTAGTCTCGATCGATCACGATGAAATCGGCCAGTTTGCCGGGTTCCAGTGAACCACGATTGGCTTCGTCCAGCATGATCCACGCATTATTGATGGTGTACAGTCGCAGAGCCTGCCGGCGATCGATGCACTGTTCCGGATGCAGCACCTGATCCGATTTCTGCGGCATACGTTTCAAAGCAATCCACATGCCCAGAAACGGATTGTAGGGATTCACAGAACGCAGATCGCCAATGCGCTGCATATGATCGGAGCCGCCGCCCACCATCACACCGGATTCAAAGATGGACTTGTATGGCTGAAACCACGCCATCCGTTCTTCGCCAAAGTGTTTGCGCAGAGTATGTCCGTCCAGCCACAGCCACGCGGGCTGCAGGTCGGCGACGACGCCCAGAGCTTTCATTTCGTCGATGGCGTGTTCGCTCATGAAGTTGCAGTGAGTAATGCACGGGCGATGCCTGCGAACCGGAAAGTCGTTATCATTGATGCGGCGATACGTATCAATCAACGCCTGAACGGCACCGTCGCCCACCGCGTGCGCCGTAAACTGCAGGTCTCGCTCCAGACACATGCGAGCGAGTTCGTACAGCCGATGGTCTTCGATGTTCTTCACGCCTCGATATTCCGGATCATCAATGGAATACACGCTGCTGACACCCCACGGTTCCTTCATCAGCGCGCTGCCGGTCAGCATGCCTCCATCCAGAAACACCTTCACACCACGCAGCCAGACCATGTTGTTGTACTGGTGAGCCGGATGTTCGGCAGCCTGATCCAGCGACTGCCGCAGTTTATCCAGATCATCCTGCGGATTGACGCTCCAGCACAGGAAGGAACGGCATGTCAGTTCGTTGGCAGCGTTCAGGCCTTCGTAAAGTTCCAGCGTGCTGCGGCTGACGCTGCGTTCGGAAATGCTGGTAATGCCGACTCGATTGTAATCGGCCAGCAGCGCCTTTAGTCGCTGGCGACGTTCTTCGGAATTCGGACTGCGGCCGGTGGAACCCACTTTGACGTGCTGCGACGCAAAACGAATGATGCCCGTGGGTTCACCGGTGGCCGGATCCTTTTCGACCTTGCCGGTTTTGCCTTCCGCCGGAACGTAGTCTTTGTCGATGCCGTTGGCCTGCAGAGCCAGTGAATTCAGTGACATATCGGGGCCGGTGCGAAAGTAGACGGGATTTCGCGGAGCGGCTTCATCCAGTTCGGCTCGCGTGGGAAATCGCTGTTCGTTCAGTCGAGTAATGAAGACCTGACTGATAAAGATGGGGTCACCTTCCTTCAGCACGGAAGCTCGGTGACGAACATACTGCAGCACATCCGCAACTCCGGCCATCGGCGGAACTTCGTGATCGAATTCGTAGACGGATGCTCCGGACGCATGCGTGTGAGAGTCCATCAGCCCCGGCAAGACGGTTTGGCCCTGCAAATCGATCTGTTGAGTTTCTGCACCGGCCAGCTTCAGGATTTCATTGTTAACACCCACGGCCAGAATCCGGTCGCCCTGAATGGCGATGGCTTCGCGAACTGAAAACTGATCGTCCACGGTCACAATCTGACCGTGATGCAGAATCAGCGTGGGCGATTTGTCGGCAGCTTCCGGCGATGCGGCGTCCTGAGCCATTCCGGTCGCACCCATAAACAGCAGCACGAAGGCCATTGGAAGACGAACTTCGGGAAAACGAACATCAAGGGATCGTCGGTTCATGGCTGGTTCTCGCACAGAGATTTAATGGCGGACAGGATTCTGGTGGACGTGGCTTCGATTCCGAAGGAGCGACACACGGATTCTCGCAGTTGCTGTCGATGTGCCGGCGACCCGGATTCCGAATGTTGCCGGATCAGTTTTCGCAGCGATTCGGCCAGTTCAGAAGTGGATCCCTGAAACAGCTGCCCGACCTGCAGCTGTTCCACGAGTTCCGGAAACGCTCCATGCTGCGGCAGCAATGCCGGAACGCCCACTGCGGCCGCTTCCAGCACATACAGACCTTTGGGTTCCTGATACTCCGTGGGAATGCACAGCAAATCGAAGTCCTGAATGATCTCAAATTTCTGCTCCCGTGTCTCCGGACTGCCGCACCAATGGATTCGACCGGGAGCCATCTTTCGAACCGCCGCCAGTTCGTTTTCAAACCATGAAATGCCGGCGGGGGAAAGATATCCGGCCAGAGTCAGTTCCACGTTCGGAAACTCGGGCAGAACTTCTGCCGCGGCAGCCAGCAGACGATGCACACCTTTCTCGCGACAGATTCGAGCAAAGTAGCCGATATTAAAGCGGCGCTGCTCAGGCGTTTTTGTGGAGACTTCTGCCTGCAGAGGCGATTCCGCAGCGGCTGCCGGGAACGGGATATGTGCCACATCGATGGTCAGCGGGATTTGAGCAAAGCGGTCCGGCGACAGTTGCAGATACGCACTCATGAAGTCGCGGTAGTAGCGGCTGTGAGTCAGAAAGCCGTCAAAGCTGTCGCAGTTTGACTTGAGCTGTTGCAGTACTCGCTGCTTCCACGGTTCAGTCAGACCTTCCAGAAAGATGTCGTCTCCCTGCAGCAGACACAGAATCTTTCCGGAAAATCGCGATCGAAGTTCCGTCAGCACACCCGACAGCAGAGCGTTGCTGAAAATGATGACGTCCGGCTGCAGCTGTTGGCACAGGTAGTCGACGAATTCATGAATCTCCCGGCGCTGAGGTCCGTGGATGCCTTTCAGCATGTCCAGAGTCAGCGGACCCAGTTGCTGAGCGTCCGTGCTGGAACTGAAACGCGTCAGAAACTTCAACACCGATGGTCGGTTCAGCCAGTGAATCATCCAGCCGGGAAGTCGTCTCCAGCCGGGCACCATGGAATCCAGATAAATGTTGACGCCGCCCAGAAACACCTGAGACGTGCTGACGTCTTCTTCGTCCACTCGAATGGGCGTGTACGTGGGAACCAGAACCGCATCTGCCCCCGCCAACCGCAGCGCGCGAGCCAGCGTGTTGTCCTGCATACACGATCCGCAGAACATTCCCGCGCCGCCGGCAGTGACGATGGCAATTTTCATAGTCGCAAATTCGGCGGGGCAGAGAAGGTTCGTTCAGACGCTGTCTTTTGTCCGCCGGACCACTTCATCTTCATCGAGACGTTGGCTCTCACATCACAGTACGCTCGATCGAACCGAGTCGTCATCCCATGGACAGAACGCGGCGTCCCTGAGTGCCTTGACTATCCGGCAATCACGGGCAGGCTGACGGGATCGGATTCTGTCCGGCGAGGTTTCGGCGGCAGCACGGCGTGAGCGTACTCCCAGATCTGTTCGGGCGTTTCGAACAACTGGTCATGACAGGCATCGTTGTCGTATTCACAGTCATCCGTTGTGTAGCTGCGACAGATCCCTGGACGAGTTTCATAGGCACCGCACATGTTGTCCGGCTGCAGATGCTGACAGTCCGCATGAATCATGATGTACCAGATTTCGTTTTCCACGAAGACACCCACCTGACCATGCATCATGTACCAGCGAATGTGATCATAGTCTCCCCATGTCGTGGGAGTCTCAATCGGCAACGCAAAATAGCGACAACAGCGCCCGGTGCAGTACTGACACAGAACTTCACCGGGTTTCAGATCTTTTCTTTTGACGGTATCCACCATAGCGTGCCGGTTTTTCAATCGGAGAAGAGTTTCGGCCTGCTGACCAGCAGCTCGGCCCTGATCCGGAAGTTTTCACCTTCGCAGCGAACCCGCGTCCCGACGAAGCGTTTTTCGGTCTCCTGCGGGTTCAACCTCTATGGAGTATAATTGGCGACCGAAGCGCTTTCGACCCTGCGGAATGGGAATTGATTTTCCGTTTCTGTCCGGGACTTTGGATTTGTCTCGCGATAACATGTTCAGGCCGCCCGTTGAACGAAATTCGAACGTTTCAGGCGGTGGCTGTGTTCTGTTTCAAAAATCTTTGACACGTCTCTGCAATCGGAGGCGAGGTCTTCGCAAAAACCGGGTTCACGACATGCTGGGATCTGTTGCTGTACGACGAATGATGGCTTTGGTTTGCGTTCTGGCTCTGTCCCGGTGTGGAAGCGGGTTATGGGCGCAGGAGATTCTGCAGAATACGGATGCGGTCGCCACCAGCGAAGCGGAGATGAAGCCGTATGCGGAAATTCTGGAACACACCGATCTGGCCATCGAAATGGTGCCCATCAAAGGCGGCACATTTCTGATGGGCAGTCCATCCACGGAAGCCGGTCATAAAGACGATGAAGGACCGCAGCATCAGGTCAAGGTGGATCCCTTCTGGATGGGCAGGTTTGAAATCACCTGGGATCAGTACGACGTCTGGGGTGAAAACGTGGATATTACTCGACGTTCCATCTTTGGTTCAGCGGCCACTCCGCGTGACGAAGTCGCCGACGCTGTGACTCGCCCAACGCCGCCCTATACCGACATGAGCTTCGGAATGGGCAAGCAGAAGAAGCCTGCCATCTGTATGACTCAACACGCCGCTCGCACCTACTGCAAGTGGCTGTCGGCCAAGACCGGACGCTACTATCGACTGCCCACAGAAGCCGAATGGGAATATGCCTGTCGAGCCGGAACCAGCACCGCGTATTCCTTCGGCGATGATCCGTCCGCGCTGGGTGATTATGCGTGGTACGCTGCAAATTCTGACGAGACTTATCAGGACGTCGGACAGAAGAAGCCGAATCCGTGGGGACTTTACGACATGCATGGCAATGTGTCGGAATGGGTTCTGGATCAGTACCTGCCCGGCATCTACAAACAACACAAGGGCGGCGTCGCCAACCCGCTGGCTGTTCCATCGAAGCTCTATCCGCGAGTCGTTCGAGGTGGTGGCTGGGATGATGATCCGGCGTTGCTTCGCAGTGCAGCTCGTGAACCATCCAGCGAAGAATGGAAGCAGCAGGATCCGCAGATTCCTCAAAGCATCTGGTACCACACCGACGCGCTGTCGGTGGGCTTTCGAGTCGTGCGGCCACTGGTGAATCCTTCCGACGAAGAGAAGAACGATCGCTGGGAAAAAACCGCACCGATCCAGCTCGACCCGGAAGACGAATAACCGCCACCTGCCAACACGCGGCTCGGCATTGCCCCCGTCGGAACCGGGTCCATTTCGGCAGGCACTCCCTCAGTCGCCAAGCAGATTCGGCACCTTTTCGGCAAGCAGTTCCATTTCCTTGTGTGTCTCGCCGAGATATGACAGCAGTCGCAGATCGTCGTGAGTCACCGTGCCGCCGGACAGGATCCACGCGCGGACTCGGAAGAGCTTGTACAGCTTTACCAGCTTTCGGTCGCTCACGAAGATGCGATCCTCGCGAACCAGTGTGCGAACCAGTCGCTGGAATTCGCGGAAGACATCGTCCGGAAAAAACGTCGCGCGATCGGTGCTGTCGCCGGTGTCCGGGTTCTGCTGACCGAAAAGATGCGTCAGATAACGATTGGCCTTCACCAGATCATTTAAACTGCAGTGGCCTTCTTTCCACGGCTGCTGATTCAGACTTCGATAAACTTCCGTCCGCAGGCCGGCGTCGATCAGTTCGGAAAAGTGGTCGTCCTGAACCGACCGACTGACAGCCTTCAACACAAAACGATCTTTCAGTGCAGACAGTTCTCCCTGCTCGGGAATCTCGTTGGTGGCCGCAAACAGAACTCTCATGGAAACCGGCTGAGGCTGCCCATCCTGATAGAATTTTTTCTCGTTGATGATGGTCAGCAGAATATTCAGGATGGCCGAGTTACTCTTGAAGATTTCATCCAGAAATGCCATCCGGCACGTCGGCAACTTGCCCTGCTCACGACGGATGTATCTCCCTTCTCGAAGCTGATTGATATCGATGGGGCCGATGATTTCCGACGGCTCGGTAAATCGAGTCAGCATGTATTCAAAGTACTCATGTTCGGGCACACCGATGGCGTCGCGAAATTTCAAAACCAAATCAGATTTCGCTGTACCCGGCGGACCGACAAGCAGCAGCGGCTCCTGAGCGACCGCTGCCACAACCATCAGATCAATCAACTCCTGCTTGTTCACAAAGAACCGACCCAGCGAAGTGCGGAATCGATTGATTCTCTGACGAACATCTTCCGCTTCCTTCCGCAACTCAGGAAAGCTCAGCTGTTCAATGTCAGCAATGGACTGCTCGTTGTCGCCACTCATTCCGCCTGGTTCCCGTCAAAGTTTCCGTTCTCACATCCAGGTCGATTTTAACAGACCTCCGAATTCCGGCGACCGTCCGCCGCGAGTCACATTGCTGCGAACAATGCCTTCGCCTCTTCTCTGCTTTATTCGCAGGAAACAAACAAGAACTGAACGAAACACCGCCTGATCGCTCGGAAACCGGATTCCCTTCGGACGGGGTTTGAGTTCCGGACGGCACGGATACAATGCGACCGAAAACCTGCCCACGTCTGTCTCCGATGCGTCGAACATCCGGCGGAAACACCATCAATCCGGTCAACGGACGCAATTGACGAACGAGCAGCTCAGCCTGAAAAGGAATGGAAACCGTGGCGAAGAAAAGTGCATCCAGGTCCAACCCGGCGGCCGAATTCGGTCGAGCGTTGCTTGCCCGTCTGGCCGAGCGCCGCGATTCATCAGCCGACTATCCCTGTCGTCTGATTGAAGTCGCTCAAGATGTACAGGCGGATATCTCGAATGAAGATCTTCTGGCCTTTGCCGGAGTCGCACCACTGAAAACCAAAGTCGTTCCGGCATTCAGCGACGACATGGAATCGCTTGTCGTCCTGAAGGAAGACATGGAACGTCTGGCTGCAAGTGAGACTCTTCTGCGGTCGCTGCTGCAGAAGCAGTGCAGTCCGCAGGTGCCTCACGTTCCGCTGCCTGCATTGAAAACGTTGCTGAACAAGCCGGTCCAATCCGCGTTTTTCCGCCATTGGACGAACCGCATTCGTGAACAGCAACTTCCCGATTTCGTCGGTCTCGTTCAGGTGGCCGCTGAAAAAGGCCGACCGAAACCGGAGCTTCACGATCGTCAGTTTCCGTTGCCGCACGTCGAACGTTCGGAACATCTGCTGAAAACCCTGCAGCAACTTCTCGAATCATCCGACGCAAAGTTTATCTCTGACCGTCAATTGTTCGATGCCGCTTCAGTGGCCGCGGACGACTCTGTCACACAGTCCGCGCTGACCACCGAACCATTTCTCAGTCAGACAAAGGTTCTTCGGATCAGCGAATCTTCACGATGGCTGACGCTGTTGAATCTGGTGGACGAAGTTCTCATCAGTGAGCCTTTCTTCCTTTCCTTACTTCACGAGGTGTGTTCGGCAGATTCGCCGGAAACTCGATTATCAGCTCTGCGCAGGATGCTGGTCAAAGATCTGCAGATGCCGTTTGCAGCTCATTGGATGGCTTTGGGACAGTCATCAGAAAGTCTGCCCGGAACGCAGCTGCTGAAGGTTTCAAAGTCAGATCTGGTTCTGCGTGATGCCCGATTTCCGCGGCCGGAAGACGTACTTTCGCAGAAGCTGCGTGATTGTCTGACGGAAGCGGCTGCACAGAATTCGGCGGAGAATCCGACATACCCCGTTCGCTGGGACGAGCTGCTCCGGAAAACAGGAGTTGCAGAGTCAGAACCGTCGCTTCTGAACGCGGCTCGAAAAAAAGCTCCGTTCGCTGACGATGCAAGCGTCGTGCGGATTCAGCAGGACAGCGAGTGGTTCGTTCAAACCTGTGACGCAGAATCGATGCTGGGCAGCGAGTCGTTTCTGGGGCAGTTGCTGCACGATGGCTGTACGGCCGAGTCGCCTGAAGTACGCTTATCTGAATTGAAGAAACAACTGCCCAGGCCACTGCAGGCCAGATTCTCGGACATCTGGCGAACGCATGCCGAACTTCGCCACACGTTTGCCATTGCTGACCTTTCCATCAGTGGCCGCAACGACGTGCTGTTCCGCGACGCGCGTTTTCCCCGACTGGAAGCCACGCTCTCAAAAAGACTGGTCGACACACTGGAAAGTATGAAAGCCGCGAACGACGGATCGTACCCATGCACCTTCCGGCAACTGCTGCAGCGAGCTCAGCCGGATGCAGGTGTCCTGGTGGCGAACTCCGCCGTCATGGTCGAACCCTATCGATCACGAATCGTAACCGCGTTTCCATCATCGGCCGAAAGTCCGATTGCCTTTCTGGAAGACGCGGAACAGGTTGCTCACAGCCCGTTGCTGCTCACAGCAGTTCTTTCGTCCCTGCTGAAACCTGAAGATCAGGCCGTCACGATTGCGGCCATCGCCGGGGCCAACGGACTTCACAGCCTGGTGGCTCCGCACGTGACAACCGCCATCGAAAACATGATCACGGCACGACAGCTTCCTCCCGGCCTCAGCGCTCTGCAGATCAGAAAGAAGTGGCATCTGTTTCGGACGACTGATGCGATCAAGGCTGCCGACGCCGATTGATATATTCCTGAACAATTCGGCATGACCGGATTTATGGGCAAGTCTTCGCGCTGCACAACGAAAATCGCGCCGTGCAATGCGACATAATGACATAAAACCAAGCGTTCAATCGCCGTTCAACCATTCGGCCACATGAGATCTTATAAAGTCATCGTCCGTGAATTCCGGATACGCAGCGGTGACTCGACTGATTTCATCGCTCTGTCCGGGTGACAGGACTTCCGCCGGATTCAGACATCTGCCCGACGGCAGCAGGCCATTGCGCCGCAGAACCTCATTGATTCCCGGAATACAACCTTCGAAACTGTGAGCCGCATCGAACAGGACACCGTTGATATCCGTCAGTGCCACGTTTCGAGACAGCCATTCTGCGGAAAGCTGATCTGACTGCCGATCGTTCTTGATTTGTCTCAGCATGTCAACGGCCGCTTTGGTCCAGACGGCCCACTGTCCGAGCAGCCCGCCCACGATTCGGCGAGAACGATTTTCGTGCCGAAACTCCGTCAGCAGGTCCACGATGATGTTGTCATCGTTGCCGGTATACAGCGAAATCTCTTCGCGACCCGATTCGATCACCGCGCGAACCACGTCCCATGTCTGATAGCGGTTGAACGCGGCAATCTTGATAGCCACCACGTTTTCGATGTCGCAGAATCGCCGCCAGAAACGGTAACTCAGCAGGCGACCTCCCACGGCCGGCTGCAGATAAAAACCGAACACCGGCAGGATTTCGCTGACTCGTTCACAGTGCTCAATCAAAGCATCGTCATCCGCCTCCTTCAGCGCGCTCAGGCTCACAAGGCCGCAGTGATACCCAAGATCGCGGGCCAGCGTCGCTTCTTGCTGAGCCTGCGGTGTTGGTCCGCAGATGCCGGCGACTCGAACAAAGGCATCGTCCGCAATCTCCCGTAACGTTTCCGCCGCCAGCTGCAGGACCGGCTTCAGCAGATTGTGTTCCGGCTGACGGATTTCAAACTGGGTCGTGTGAACTCCAACGGCCAGGCCTCCGGCACCAGCCGCATGGTAATAGCGAATCAGAGCACGCTGGTGTCGAGGCGACCATGTACCGTCTTCGTGCAGCGCAAGTGGACAGGCTGGTATGACCTGCCCTTCGCAAAGTGCGGATTTCCAATGGGGCATTTGTATACACCTCAAGACGAATGTACCGGTACGCAGATCATCGCGGGAATCTGCCCGGCGCTGCCGGACCTGCGGGTTGACAAGTTAACGAAGCGAACAACGTGAGCGATTCGGCGCGTGAAACTTTCTACGCTCAAACACCACCCCACGCCGTGAAGAGATTTGAGTTGGAAAAACGCGGACGCTTGAAACGAATCGTGCTGTTGTTTCAGTTTCTTCAGGCAGGAACAGTGAATTGTTTAACCCGACGCCGCAGGCGAGGCCCGTTCCGGCCGGTGATCCGCTGCAAATGCGAATCGTCCCGCCATGATAGTCCGGATCTGCAAAATTCGATAAACTGGTGGGAACCGTTGCTTCCTGGTGTGAGAATATGAGTTCACTTGTTTCGTATCGAAACCAACAGACAACCAGCATCCAAATCGACAGCCCGGATCTACGACCGTCCGGACCTGCTTTTGATGCACGAAAGCGAACAGCGTGAGTGAGTCGGTGATGGTGGCTTTTCACGTCAACACGGTTCCATCCCACTGATTCATGGGCCACGCCCCCTGGAGAGCCTCATGAACGTTTCAGAAACAGATCAGCACAATCGTCGGGCCTTTCTGCGGGAGGGATCGCTGGGCATTGGAAGTCTGGCGGCGGCGTGGATGCTGCAGCAGGAAACCGCTGCGGCCAAGCCACCGAAGGTTGGTATCGAAGATCGCAACTTCAATCTGTCGGCCAGGCAGACGCACTTTGAACCGCGAGCCAGGGCCATGATTTCGCTGTTTCAGCACGGCGGGCCGTCTCACATGGACCTGACGGATCCCAAGCCGGAGCTGACGAAGTTTGATGGCACCGATTACAAGGGCGAAATTGCGTACAGCTTTGTGAACGCGGCCAGCAAGAAGCTGATGGGAACGCGTTGGAAATTTCGACCTCACGGCCAGTGCGGGATGGAACTGAGCGAACTGCTGCCGGAAACCGGTTCGATTGCGGACGACATCTGTCTGATTCGCAGCATGCACACGGGAGCCAACGGGCACGAAGTCTCCATTCGCTACTTTCACGGTGGTCAGCCGGCCGTGCTGGGACGTCCGCATTATGCGTCGTGGCTGCTGTACGGGCTGGGCTCGGAGACTCGTGATCTGCCTTCTTACATGGTGCTGACCGACCCCGGTGGCCATCCCGTGGATGGAACCAACAACTGGTCCAGCGGATTCATGCCGCCGCTGTTCCAGGGAACCGTTCTGCGTCCGAAAGAGCCTCGCATCCTCAATCTGGAACCTCCGACCTGGCTTCAGGGGCAGCCTCAGCAGCAGAACCTTCAGTTGCTGCAGACCCTGAACCGACGACATGCACAGCGCTTTCCGCAGGAATCCGATCTGGAAGCCCGCATGGCCAGCTACGAACTGGCCGCTCGCATGCAGACGGCCGCCACGGAAGCTCTGGATATCAGTCAGGAAACCAAAGCAACTCAGGAAATGTACGGCATTGATCAGGACGCGACTCGCGAATACGGCACACG
>JAGQPY010000015.1 GCA_020426485.1 Planctomycetaceae bacterium | reverse complement strand
GAAAGTCCCAACCGCCGAGACGCTCCCGTTGGTCGCTTGAACAAAGATGCGCGCACCGTGCGCGCATCTTACTTTGTAAGACTCTAACGCGGTACCCCTGCGATCTGCAGGTTGTCCAGGTCCAGCGTCCCTGTCGCTCCATTGAGTCCGATGCGGATAACAATTTCCCGCGTGGCTGGAGGCACGGGAATTCTCTTACGTGCCTGCTGCCAGTTTTCGGTTCCCCGCCATTGGCTGACCACGATCGTTCCGATGCCACGACGGACGCTGTCAAAGAAGTGAACGACTACGGCCGCCACTTCGTCAGGAGCGTGTCCCGGAACGATGCCGTTCGTCCGAGCCCAGACGGCGACGTCAAGTCCACCGATACGTCTGCCGTTCACTGCGCAGCCTTGTAATCCCTGAGCAAGCTCCCCAGGGTCCTGATTGGTAAAGCGAAGGCAACGGGATCCGCTCATGGGACTTTCGGTGCAGATCTCAGAATTTCGCTGGTAGTGCCAGCCATCAACTTTGGTGTCGTCATTTTCATCCAGTTCAAAATCGCCGTTGACGATCGCCGGATGGTCCGGATCGGGCTGAATTCGTCGTTCGCTTTCAGACTGGCCGGTCATCGGGACAAACAGCGTGGGCACCAGTTTTTCCTGACGAAGTGATCCGCCTTCTTTGCGCAGCAGATAAAATGATTGTTGATAACGTTCGCCGAGCGGGATGATCATGAGTCCTCCTTCGCTCAGCTGATCCACGAGTGCTCGAGGCACGTTTTCGGGAGAACACGTCACGATGATGCGATCGAATGGAGCATGTTCTGCCCAGCCTGCGTACCCGTCGCCCTCTTTCGTAAACACGTTTTTGTAACCCAGCTTTTCCAGCCGAGCAGCAGAGGATTTGGCGAGAGACGGGACAATTTCAATGGAATAGACTTCCTTCACAATGTTTGCCAGGACGGCTGCCTGATATCCGCTCCCGGTACCGATTTCCAGAACTTTGTTTTCGGGTTGCGGATCAATCGTCGCTGTCATGTACGCCACGATATACGGCGGTGATATCGTCTGCTGGCTTCCAATGGCCAGTGCGGCATCTTCGTAAGCTCTGCTGCGCAGATTGCCGGGGACGAATTCGTGTCGCGGAACAGCCTTCATCGCTTTCAGCACCAGCGGATTTGTAATTCCCTCCTTTTCAATGACATCCGTCACCATCCGGTGTCTCAATTCCGTGAATCGATCCGTTGACTGAGCGGCTGCGGGTGGGCCGATGAGCGTCTGAGCGGATCCGATAATGGCCCATATCAGTGTTGCGACCAGATTGCGCTGTCGGGTCAGAATCGGAGAACGCTGGGGTTTGTGGCCAGGGACAGACGGGGGCCGCAGGCCTGAAGCAACCTGATGTCTTTCCAGCAGTCGCAGAGACACGCAACTATGACGCGTTGCGGCCTCCGGCGCCGTTCTGTCTGTTTGAGAAATGAACATGTTCAAAACGATCTTTTATGAGTGTTGGTTTGGTTGCAAAGGCTCTTGAATGATGAATCCGTGTGATTCAGGTATTGCTGCAGTGCGGACTGCCGGTGAACGACCGGGGATGAATCCGTCCGAAAACAGGCCGGTGTCGATCTGGAACCGTCAGCATTCAGGGATTCGTCGTTTGTACCCGAACACACCACTACTGTTGGCGGTGGGCGATTCGTTCGAAATGATCTTCAAGTGTACGAGCTGCATGTTGAATCGAAAAGTTCTCTCGGACGCGCTGAGCCGCATTTGCGCAGAGCTTCGTTGTGAGGTCCTCGTTGTCAATGAACTGCCGGAGGCTGTCGATAAGTGCCGGAACACTGTTGACAGGACAAAGCATTCCGCAACAGCCATTGTCCAGAATCTCTCTCGGACCTGAAGGGCAGTCTGCGGAAAGAACCGGGGTTCCGACGGACATGGCTTCCAGCAGAACGTTCGGCATGCCTTCCAGCAGCGACGGCAATACAAACAGGTTCGCGGATCGAATCCACGCCGGGGCGTTGTTCCGGAAGCCGACCAGACGGACGTGTTCAGTCAGCTGAAGCCTGCTGATTTGCTGGTTCAGCCGTTCCTCTGCGGGGCCTTCCCCCAGAATGGCAAGGCGAAGGTCCACATCGGATCCGCGCTGTCGCAGCTGATGGATCGCGTCGATGAGCAGATGAAATCCTTTTTCGTGATTCAGTCGTCCGGCAGCTACCATTCTGAATATCCGTTTTGAGGCAGGACGATTCCACCATTCATCTTCGACGGGCGCCGCCGAGACCTGCCGAAGGTGATCAGCATCCACACCGTTGTAGAGAACCTGAACGGAATTTGCGGGCAACCCATAAAACCGCTCTGCCGACCGAGCGGCGCCGGCAGAGTTGGCCAGCACCAGTGAAGATTTCATGTACAGACGATGCAGGAGTCGCCGTTTCCACCATTGGAATCTTCCTGCAACCGGTGCAAATCCCAGGGACGGGTCCGTCACAATAGTTGAGACATTGGGTATGGCAGCCTGCTGAGCTGCGTCGGCTGCGATCAGCGTCATCAGAAACGTGCGGTCATAACTTACATCGGCCTGAGCCTCAATCAGAAACCGCCGCAGATCATGCACACGCAGGCGATGCATCAGGCCGGGAATAAACGTCAGGTTTCTGGTGCAGCGTTCCGAAAATGCGACGACAGGTACATCGGATGGAACTTCGCTGAGCAACGGGCCGGAGCGGTACACCAGATACAGGATTGGTTCCACTCGCGACCGATCAAGTGCCTTCAGCAGCGTGACCAGCTGGCGTTCCGAGCCACCTCCGTGAAGAGCCCCAATGGAAAACACAACTCGAAGTGGTCGTTTGTTGTCCGTCATGTCATAAGGTGAATGGCGAAGTGTACGTCAGTTGCAGCAATCCATCGCCGTTACCACATGGCAGGCGGTCAATGGCCGATGAAAGTCTTTCTGAGTCCGGAGATCGCGAAGAAGATTTTGAGAATCGAATGGAGTTCGCTGAAGGGGCAGAATAATGACATCGTTTGAAACAGAGATTCGTGAAAGAGGACCGCTGTCACTGTTTCCAGCGGCTGTGTCTCCTGAGATGTCACGCTTGTGTGTGGATCGATTCGGTTTTCACTTCTGTTGATTACGGCAGTCGTCAACACTGAGTCGGCTCGACAGGAATTATTCTGATTGCAGGGCCGGTGTGAAGGCTGGTTGTCAGGGCAATTCTCCATGATTCGCAACTTCCATCGTCGTTCATTTTGATGGGCTGTCATTTCCTGTTCCTGGCGCAGTCCGGGGCGTGCTGTTTCGACTGCGGTTTGTCGATCGAACATGTGGAGGGCATGTTGAAAGAAAGGGGATTCATGGAAGGAAATCCGTTCGGTTAATCGTGAGTGCCGTACTGAACGGAGGCTGAATTTCGAGTGGAACAAATCCATCAGATTCGGCAACACAAAAGGCCGGATTGTTTCTCGCAAAAATGGAACTCGCCCCGACGAAGTGGTTTAAATCATCGTTCCGCATTCGCGAGAGATAAAAGAGTGGTCGTCGTTTGACAGTCATCGATACCGGGTTAAGATCGCCGCCGTTGAGTTGAGTAAGACGTCCGCTGCGGTCCTTCTGCACCTCCGCGGTGGACACCCATCATAAGCCAGTTCCCGACGTACGCTGCCTGAGGCGACGGAGTGCCAGTTCACCTGTGCTTTTCTCCGCGTTCGCTGCTGCGCCGGATTTCGACGGAGGGGTCGCATGAAGCAGCCCGGTTCTCACGGACTGAACGGTCAGGACACCTGCACTCCTGACCAGACAAGACTATGTGCTGCACTACGCGGAGCCATTGGTGAACAGAATTACAATCATTGGTTCGCTGATCGCAGCCGAATTGCCATCCAGGGTGAGGTTCTTCGCATCAGTGTGCCGAATCCGTTTATCTCAAACTGGCTGCTGAAGCGATTTCGGAGCGGGTTCAGTCGCGCTGCGGCCAGTGTTCTGGGACCGTCCGGAACATTTGAACTGGTTGTCGACGAAACTCTGAAGTCTCGTTCGGCCGACGTCGTTCGTGAAAAGCCTGATGTGCAGGCGGTAGCACCGGCAACTGTTTCTCGAAGGACCCGTTCGTCGGCCGGTTCGCACGACGGTGCAGATGACGCTCAGCCGCTTGCTGTCCGGAATTACGGGGGACGCCGTCGGTTTCAGACGTTCTCTTCGCTGGTTGCGGGAGACTGCAATGATTTGGCCGTCATGGCTGCACGGCAGGTCGTCGACCACCCGGGCCAGCGATTCAATCCGTTGTATCTTTACGGACCGACAGGCGTTGGAAAGACCCATCTGTTGGAGGCGATTTACTCAGACATCCGGAGCAGCCATCCGGAGCTGAACGTGATCTATCTCACAACCGAATCCTTCACGAACTACTTCACACAGTCGCTGAGCACTCGGACATCACCCTCATTTCGCCAGCGATTTCGGAACGTTGATGTACTCCTGGTGGATAACATCGAGTTTCTCGACAACAAGCGAGCCACTCAGGAAGAGTTCCTGTTTACGATTGTGCAGGTCATCGAGAATGGTGGCCAGCTGGTGATTTCCGGTGATCGCCACCCGAGAATGCTCCAAAAGCACCGCGAAGAACTCACAACACGGTTTATGAGTGGTCTCGTGTGTCGGATGGATCCACCGGATGAAGAAACTCGCCGTCGCATCGTTGCGGCATATGCTCTGCCCTTCAAG
The DNA here is from genome assembly GCA_020426485.1 of Planctomycetaceae bacterium. Lineage (GTDB taxonomy): Bacteria > Planctomycetota > Planctomycetia > Planctomycetales > Planctomycetaceae > JAGQPY01. The sequence goes on along the minus strand of JAGQPY010000015.1, from coordinate 26,824 downwards.
GACTGTTTCAGTCAGGAAAGCCTGGATTACGTTGCCCGGCGCTGCAAAAAGAACGTGCGGGAGATTCAGGGAGCATTGAACTGTCTTCAGGGCCACTTTGCTCTGACCCGGAAGCGTGTCACAGCCAGCCACGCACGAGAAATTCTGGGTGAGCTGGATCGTGAATGCCGGCGTCTGGTTCGTATCAGTGATGTGGAGCGTGTTATCTGTGACGCGTTCGGGTTGAGTGCTGCGGATCTCAGGTCGAAGTCGCGTCGTCGAGCTGTCAGTCATCCACGAGCACTTGCGATGTATGTCGCCCGCAAGGTGACACGGTCAGCCTACCGTGAGATTGGGATGTATTTTGGCGGTCGGGATCACAGCACCGTTGTGGCTGCGGAACGACGTGTGCAGGCATGGATTGATGATCGCAGCAATCTTGATCTTCCCAGTTCCTGTCGAGGCAAATCCGTGGAGGATGTGATTCACGAACTCGAAGAACGTTTGCTGAGCCTGGCTTCCTGAGTCGGTGTTTTCCGGAATCTGCTGCTGTCGCAACTCCGCTGTCGGATTCTCTGTCAATACTGAGCCGGGACGGACTCAAACCGAGGCACGGAATTGCGTGCCTGCTGCATGGCCTGATTGTACTGCTGGTTGAGTTGCTGCAGTTGAGCTTCATAGGTCAACAGTGGGTTGGGCGAACCCGGGTTCGGCGCTGACATTCCCAGTGGTGCTCCCGTCGTGAAATCCGGAGAGACTCCGTTGGGCTGGGACGAACTTTGTGGCTGACCGACGCCACCCTGGTTTGGTGTCAGCATTCCTCCCGGTCCAAATGTGGCCGAGTTTCCGGACTGTGGAAACGCCAGCTGATGAGGATTAACCAGAGAATTCGGGTGTTGTTGCTGCCATTGCTGATACTGCTGAATCTGTTGCATGTGCTGTTCCGCCGGCAACATCCGCAACGATGGCTGTGGATCAGGGGCCTGCATCGCGCCCAGAGAAAATCCGGTGTTCGGGATACTCGCGCTCACCGGAACGACGCTGTTGGGCTGACCGGAGTTGCGACTGACCGGGTTCTGCTGGGCACCCGCGTTTCCAGTTCCCCCAACCGGAAACAGTGCGTCCGGCCCAATGTTGAGCCCCATCGCAACCGGATTGATCTGACCACGCTGGTCAAGATTTTGCGCAGATGGCGTCTGCTGCTGACGAGCGTTGGGGGAAGAGAACTCTGCCGGGACCTGTGCGGACGGCTGCTGTGTCAATTGCTGAATGAGTCCCGCCTGCGATCCACCGGACTGGGGGTACTGTGTCATCTGAGGATATTGTGCGGTCGGAGGGTACTGTGCCGTCGGCTGCATCGCGTAGTTGGCTGGCTGTGTTGCCGGTTGATTGTTCTGTGTCAGTGGCCCGGCAGCCATCTGTTGCGTTGCCACCGCGTTTCCGTAGGTCGGATCGCTGATGTTTGCCATTGGGATTTGCTGTCCCTGTGGCTGGCCGATTGCTGTCTGATTCACTGACGGATAACCAGGGGAAATCTGGTTCGTCATGACGTTGCCGGGATACGAGCCTCCCTGGTTCGGAATGTTGGGGGAATTGAACTGCGCGTACTGTGGAGCCGGCTGATTGCCAAATGTCTCTGGTGTCCGCGAGTACGACCCCTGACCGAAGCTGCTCTGCGGAGCGGGAATCGGCATTCGGCCGGGCCAGTTCTGAGGCGGCTGCTGTTGGGAAGGCTGTCCGGCGACGAGGAAAGAGTTTCCGCCTGATGGCGGTTGGGTCGCCAAAGCAGGATTATAGTTCGGCGTCGGCCCCGTCTGCTCGCGTTCGTTTCTGGCAGCGATGGCCCGCAGTCGCTCCTGTTCCATAAGGCGTTTGGCATCTTCAAACGTTGCGTTTGGGGGAAGGCTGGTTCCTGCGACCGACTGCTGAGCTTCAGGGTGGTTTTGGCCAACCTCTGCCTGCAATCTGGCCAGTGTTGACTGCACCTGTGCCGGAGGAAAGATCTTTGCCAGCTGATTCTGAGCATCAACAGGGTTGCCCTGCTTCATTGACAACAGGGCCAGATTGATGTGGGCATGTTCATGTCGAGGAGACACCTGAATGGCCTGGTTGAGATACGTTGATGCTTCAAAGAATCTGTTCTGCAGCAAATAGCTGTATCCGAGGTCGTTCAGAAGTCCGGCATCATCCGGGCGTTGTCGCAATGCCTGTTTGTAATGGAGTTCCGCCGTGGCCCAGTCCTGCTGAAGGTCTGCCACAATCGCGACTCCGTGGTGGGCCGTTGCATTGTTTGTATCGAGTGAAAGTGCTTCCGAGAACACATTCCGGGCCTGCTGCAGCTTTGCAGGATCCTTCTGGCTCGCTTCTCTCAGCAGACTCTGTCCTTCCTGCACCAGCTGTTCGACTCGTCCACTGGCAACTGGTGCTGTAACAGCGGAGTTGGCCGTCTGTCGAAGTTGAGGGCGCGTGGCCGTTGGTACGGGTTCGTTGAGAGCTGCGATTTCATCCGCTGTATACGACGCAGATTTGGGAGTCATCCACGAGAACAGTGAAGAATCCAGTGTCTGGCACCCAGTCAGAAGAAGGCAGATCGCGAAGGTAGAGCGGCTTGTCATTTTTGACATCCGATTGCTGAAATTCAGGCGAACGAAGGCGCAGGCCGTTTGCGGCAGCCTGCTCGGGTGAAGACCCCGGTCGACGTTATAGATCTGACGGATTTCAGCTGTCGAGGCAGAAAACACTTCGAATTTGAGGCCAGGGCGATTCATCGGCAGAAGCTGCCGATGCAGGCTTCGCCACCAAACGAAAAAGCGGCGACAGGTAGGCCTGTCGCCGCTTGAGGTGCGAATTCTGCTGATTCAGGTTTCGCCTAGAAGTTGCCTGTACCTGCCGAAGCTCCGCTGCGGTTACCTCGGGAAAGTCGGAATCGAGCGTAATCTCGTTCACCTTCGATTGAGTTGATGCCGTCACTGTATGGCTGGGAGACAACTGTTCTCTGTTCAGCGTCGGTTGCTCCCAGATCGGACAGAACCTGAACAACAATGGCTCGGCGTTGAGCATCCAGTTCCGGATCTGCATTGTTCATGCTGCGCTGGACGATGACCGGAAACGGAGTTGACGGCATTCGAGCGGCAATCTCCATGATGTGGTCGCGCCCGTATGGTGAGAGTTCCGATGAGTTGTCAACGAACTCGTTCCGATACAGAACGAAATCACTGGCTTCTCCGTTCGTTTCCATGGTGTGCCAGTGGGCGCGGCTGACTGCACCGAGTGGCATTATATCCGGAACGGCAAGACTTCTGCTGCCATGCAGGCACGACGGACAACACACGCACCCCATGCAGACTCCGCTGAATGCGGCCAGAGTAAAAAGCTTCCACGTTGTGAGAGACTTCATGATTTTCCTCATGTCGCTGATGGGGCACGGTGGATGATTTCGTGTGATTCTGCGGATCGAAATCACCAGCGGATCGACGCACCGGGAGATTCACCTGAAATTGAGATCGACTTTGACGTTTTCCGAGTTGATGTTTCTCGGTTCAGGAATTGTTATCGCTGCCAGCTGACAGGACTAACGTTCGCATTAGGCTGACTCACTGTTGCACGACTTGCACCGGCATTTCCGGCTGCAGGGCGGAACATTGACGTAACTCTTGATGTAAAGGTCTGTGGTGCTGGAGGACTTGTCAGCGAGCCTTGGTATCCCCCCGGAACCGGCGGCAGTGAATACTGCATTTGAGGTGCCGGCGTGGCGGGAGAGTGCATGCCGGGATATTCTCCATTCATCGGATAACCACCGGGAGCCTGATAGTTCGTCGGAGGTGGCAGCATCATTTCCGGTTGCGGCGATGGTGAGACGTTCATCATCTGTCCGCCCTGCGGATATCCGCCCTGCGGCATTGTGACCATTTCGCCCTGACTGTACTGCGGGACATTGGATGCACTCTGCAGAGCGTATTCGGTCGGGACGCCATGCGTTGCTCCAGTGCCGTAAGGCTGAACCTGATAGACGTTCTGGTCCGGATTACCTTCAGTTCGTCCGAGATGCCAGAGATCGTGATCATTCGGATGGGTCACGTAAAAGTTTGGCATCGGAGGCACTTCGTCAGCTTCCATGGGGCGAACGATTTCCGGAGACACCAGTACCAGAAGTTCCACTTCGTCTTCCTGTGCGTCCTTGCTGTGGAACAGCCGGCTGCCGATGTATGGAATGTCACCAAGGAGTGGAATCCGATTAACGGTTGCCCGCGTCTGTCGAGAGATCAGGCCGCCCAGTGCGAGCGTCTGGCCTTCTCGCAGTTCCACGGTCGTCTGGACTCGTTTTACAGACACCCCGGGAATTCCGTTCACTGAGTTTCCACCGTCGAGTGCACTGAATTCCGGCACAATCTGCAGTCGAATCAGATCACGATCGATTACTGTCGGAGTCACAACCATACTGGTACCAATGCCGCGGAAGGTTGTATTCTGTCCTCCGCCCAGTCCGATGATGGTCGGCACTGCAAACTCACCGCCTGCCAGCAGGCTGGCCGGGTGGCCGCTCATGCACACAATTGTTGGTTCAGCCAGCAGGGTTGCCGTGCCGTTTGTCGCCAGCCAGCGAACGAGCACATTGACTTCACCGTTCTCAAAGATGCCGCTCAGCGTCGCTCCTGTTGCACCGCCCAAGGCCGAACTCACGGAGTGTCGACCTCCGTTGAAGTCGATGTTCGGCAGATCGATGCCAAGATTCCGCATTTGAGTTCGACTGATTTCGGCGATGATTACCTTCAGCTTAATGTTGAACTCACCGGGAATCTGAAGCATGTTGACGACTATGTCGCCAAAGTTTTGACCGCCACCCTGGTTAAATCCCTGCGAGAGACCTGCCAGTCCGAATACACCCGTATTCTGCAGCGATCCGTTCTGGGCCTGGTTGTTCCCGTACTGAGTGAACAGACGGATTACTTCAGACCGAACGATCTGCATGATCTGATCACCCTCTTCTGAATCGTATGCCTGTCCCTTGACCAGAACCTGGCTGCCCACGGGCACAAGATAGACATTTGAATTCGGGAAGAGTTCTGAAATTCGCCGTTCGAGACGTCCGAACTCAGCGATCTGCTGATTCTCAAAGTTCTCGTCACGAATGACGGTCACCTCGTAGATGGCTGGGTTTGCTTCGCCCTCGAACCAGATCATCAGATCTGTCGTCCCAAGTTGAAGGCCAACCACTGCCAGCTCTGTCGGGCTGTACTGCACATAGTTGCAGATAGTGGAGTCAGTAACCGCAAGCCGGCGAACGTTACGAGTTGTCGTAACAAGCTGGCTGTGACGCTGTTCCACTTCCAGCTTGAATTCAGCCTTCAGCAGTTCTCTGACATTGGGGCTGTGCTGTGCACCAATCTGGCCGGTAATGCCCGGATTGCTGCCTGCAACAGACTGAAACTGCGGGCCTCCGTTAACCGGCTGCCCCATCGGCTGCATCACCGATGGCATCGACAACTGGCACAGACCGGTCGACGTGAGTACGCAGAAAGCAATTGGCGCGGACGCTCGTCGGATCATGGCCAGTGCAGTCGTCGTGAGACTGCTCTGAAAGCTCTTGGGCCCGATAGTTTCGGCAGACATTCGAAGCTGCTCCTTCCGTGTCGCATCTTCGTTGATAGAACGAGAGGCAAACCCTCGTGGAAACAAACTGAAACGCGATTTGCCTCAGGGAAACCATCCCTCCGGGCAAACCTTTCTATGCTCAGCGTGTAGGATCGACTGTCTGATCCAGATAACTTGGATGTACTATCCACAATCGATTCAACATTCGTGTCAATTCTGTCTGCTGGTCCGGTCATGCTGACTCCGTGGATTGGTGAATATGGGGGAAACGGGGCGTGGCAGGTTTTCGGCTGCTGATCTGAAAAAAGTCGGCTGAACCCCGGGAGTGACGTTCCCGTGCATGTGTCGTACAAAACGCAATGAACACTGCGGAAAAGCTGAAAGTGAGCATCGCCCAGCGCCGTGAAGAGTCTCATCGTTTACCCGTTGCTGCAGGCGAGGTTGATCGCAGGCGGTTCGGGTCTCGCCTGCGGCATCGGGTTAAACTGTCGTTTTCATTGCCTGAATGGAACTGACACGACAGGACGATCCGTTTCGAGCGGCAGCGTATTTTTCAGCTCAAAACGCTTCACGGCGTTAGGCAGTGCCCGTACCCGATTTGAGCGACCACTCAGAAAAGCATTGCCGCTCGTGCTGCACGTTCGTCAGGCCGCGCGCACGAGACACAGATTCTATTCTGTCTGATTCCTGTGTCCGCAGCGTGATTTGTGGGTGACCTGAACCAGGTGCTCGGCTTCAGGAGCCAATGCTTGCCAACCAGAGTCCGTTCGGGAGGATTTGCGGGATTCCGCTTCACCGGTCGCGTTCGGAAATTCGGGCTGGCTACTCCTGGAATGTCGCAAGTCCCACTGTCGTTCTCAGGGGAAGCTGCTTCCGCTGTTTCCTTCAGGCATTCAAGGTCATGAGTTTACTCTTTTATTCCGCCCTGCTGGCCTTTGTCCGATGAACTTCAATGCACTTCATTCCTGCTCAGCCTGTTGCAAACATCGAGTCAAACTTTGATTTCAGGAGAGCGTGTTCACGTTAAGTCAGGTTTTCCGAGCAACTAATAAGAGAGAGCGTTTCCGGACAGTTACTCGAATGGTTAGAGGCACAGCCTTGCTTAAATATTTTTCGGTTGGGAGTTTCAGGGGGGCTGGGTGGACTTTGCGAAGTTCCTGTTCTGTCGAAAACGAGGATGAACGAATTTGTAGGCAGTAAACCAAGTTTGCTCGGTTCCGGGGTCGATAAGCAGAGCGACAGGAGAGTTTCCGCAGATATGGAAACTGTCTCCTGCGCTGCGGCAGTTGCTCTGCAGCACGCTGCCACGCCGTACTTGACAGGGAGGTTTGAAATGCGTCGAATTGGAATCGCTGCTCTATTGATACTGTCATCCGCCAGTCTCGCGTCTGCTCAGGAGTGCGCCTGTGACAGTCAGGGGTCCTCTGACGGAGGCGGGTTTATTGATGGTGGAGCCTACGGTGGAGGTTTGGGCGCGTACGGTGGATTTGGCGGCCAAAGCCAGCTCTACCCGTATGACCAGCAGGATACCTGGCTGCACGGACAGTATCAGCGAGTTCCTTCTTATGGCGGATACAATTCCTTCCGTCCGTATAACTATCGCCATGTGGCGACTCAAAGTCAGATCGCGTCGAATTGGGGTGGAGTTGGCGGCATGCCGTATTCCCAGCAATTCTGGAATCGGTACAAGCCAAACTACCTGAACCAGAATCTGTATTCTGCGTCGACGACGGAGCCATCCGGGGCGACTCCCGCCACCACAGCCGGACCGGGAAATCGAGGCCTTCGGATTCCACAGATTTCACCGGCCAGCTTCAACTCCGTTGAGCGACTTGTTCAGCCTCAGGATGGTGCATCTCAGCAAACAGAGTTGCACGGAACACGCTCTCCACTGCACGTTTATCCTGCAGGGTTTTCCGGACGCTGATTTTCGGTTTGGACCACGCGTTCCGCGGCGGCAAACACCAGAAGACCTCATCGGAGTGATTCGAATGAGGTCTTTTGCTGCGCAGACTTGAAGATCTGCAGGCGATCATCGATCAGGTTCTGATCTGGTCTGATGCCGATTGAAATCCGGAGAGTCGATCGAGTAACCTCAGCGGAAATTAATCACCGGGCGAGATTCAGACGTTGCATCATGGCTGAATGTGATACCGGTGCCGGATAGGTTTGTTCGAAGAAATCGGTGTTATGAAAATTGCTCGAATTCGGCGATCGGATGGTTCTGTTTGTCTTGCCAGTGTGGATGAATCCGGCGACCTGTTTCGCCTCGACGGGGACGACCTGTTTGCCTCATTGCGGCCCACGTCTGAAAAAGTGGAAGGCAAACGGCTTTCTCCCCTGCTCCCGGTTGACATTTTGTGCATCGGCTTAAATTACCGGAAGCACGCTGAAGAGGGGAAGGCGGCGATACCACAGCACCCTGTTCTGTTCATGAAGACCAGCACGGCCGTTCAGAATCCGGAAGACCCCATCGTGCTTCCGACCGTGCTGAAAAGTCGCAAGGTTGACTACGAATGTGAACTGGCTGTGATCATCGGCAAGCAGTGTCACAACGTGTCCCGCGAGCATGCACTGGACTACGTTTTGGGGTACACCTGCGCGAATGACGTGAGTGCTCGCGACTGGCAGAAAGACGGTGGTGGTGGTCAGTGGTGTCGAGGAAAGACATTTGCCACCTTTTGTCCGTTGGGACCGGTGCTGGTGACTGCAGATGAAATTCCGAATCCCAACGCGCTGCAGATCCGAACCATTCTGAATGGCCAGGTGATGCAGGATTGGAACACCGATGACATGATCTTTGATGTGCCAACACTGATTGAGTTTCTGAGTGGAAGCACAATTCTGGCACCGGGTACCGTGATCCTGACCGGAACTCCACACGGTGTCGGAATGGCTCGTAATCCACCCGTCTTTCTGAAGGACGGCGATCATGTGCAGATTGACATTGAAAAAATCGGGACGCTGTCAAACCCTGTCGTGCAGGAAACGGTCTGAGATCGCACTGATCTGAGACTGAAGCCCTCCGAAGAGGATTTCCCGTTCAGATCGAGGCCCCCGGTTCCGGGGAGTTCTGCGATTTCCCGGCGACTTGACGATTTGCGCCGGAAGCCGCCGTTGAAGATGCATCAGCGGGACCGGCTTCGAACGTCTCTGTGGGGATTTCACCGGTCAGCGGCGCTGAGGAATCGCTTTGGCGATTGGCCAGCTGATTTTGACCGGCACGTCGTAGACGAATCTGCGAGTCCATGGTGATCCACACTCGTGGCCTCGTCCACGACCGTCTTTGGGGTGTGGCCAGTCACCGTTGCCTGTCCGCTGCGTTTGAGCCTCTGCGGTTACGGCTCAGGTGCAGTCGGCATCAGGTTGTGTACTCGGAGTTCAGTCGAACGTACTCCTGAGTCAGGTCACTGGTCCAGAATCGGACCGATTCGTCGCCGCTGGCCGGGCCGCCGGAAAGTGTCAGTTCCAGATGGACATTGCGTGACTCTTTCATTTGGCGGGACAGATCTGACGCATCGAATCTGACTGGTGTCCCGCCTTCAAAGACTGGTGTGCCGTTAATCCGCAGCGAGAGGTACGACACGTCGAAATCAATCCCTGCGTAGCCTGCGGCCGACGTGATACGACCCCAATTGGGGTCTGCACCGGTAATGGCCGTTTTGACCAGAGCACTGTCGGCGATCTCTTTGGCGATGCGAAAGGCTGATTCGCGAGTTTCAAAGCCCTTCACGTCAATGGTGATGAAGTGTTCTGCTCCTTCGGCGTCTCGGATGATGTCCTGCGCCAGTTTTTCACACACCGCGGCGACAGAATCACGAACGATTGTCAGCTCGTGTTCGCCTTCCGGAGCGCTGCCGGAATTGCCGTTGGCCAGAAGCAGAACGGTATCACTGGTGCTCATATGTCCATCGACACTGATGCAGTTGAAAGATCGGTCGACAGCGAATTTCAGCACGTCCTGACACTGCTGCTGTGTCAACCGCACGTCGGTCATGAGAACGCACAGCATGGTCGCCATATTCGGCGCAATCATCGCTGCTCCTTTGGCAGCTCCAGAGATCCGGAAGCTTCCTGAACTCAGTGTTTGCTCCAGCGAGATCTGCTTGGCGAATGTATCCGTGGTCATCATGGCTGTAGCGGCGTCATGAAACGAGGCCGGGTCCGCTGCAGTCGAAGAAGCAGCTTTGGGAATTCCTGCCAGGATGACGTCCATTGGTAACTGCACGCCGATGACTCCCGTTGAGCAGACCAGAACGCTTTCCGGTGCGCAGCCCAGTTCATTTGCCACGGCCGTCGTCATGGTTCGAGCATTGTCGATTCCGCTCTGACCGGTACACGCGTTGGAGTTTCCCGAGTTGACCACCACAGCGCGGACGTCTGCGGAAGGAGTCCGCTGGCGAGACACGATGACCGGAGCCCCGACGACTCGATTTTGAGTATAGACTCCGGCAGCCACAGCAGGGCGTTCGGACACAAACAATGCCAGGTCTGGTTTGCCGCTGGCCTTGATTCCGCAGGTTGTTCCCGACGCTTTAAAACCAAGTGGGAGTTTGAATTCAGACATCGGGTGTCGCAGTCTTTGGGGGGTGATGGTTCGAGGAGGCGTGAAAGAACGCAGCATTCCGGACGAGCATTCTCGACGGTGAAGAGTCGTTTGTTCTTTCGAGCTCCATGACAGCCCAGGCGGGGTTGTCGCAGTTTCGTTTTGTACGGCGACCAGCGCTGGCTGGTTTGAATCCGTTAATTAATTCAGAAGTCCTGTTCTCTGATCCAGTCCCAGCAGAATATTCATGTTCTGAACAGCAACGCCGCTGGCTCCTTTGATCAGATTGTCGATGGCCGCGAAGACAACCAGCTGGTTTCGGTTGAAACGAACTGTGATATCGCAAAAGTTAGTGTGCGCAACGTGCTTCGTCGCCGGCATGTGGTCGATAATTCTGACAAATGGCTGGTCGACGTAGAAGCGGCGATAGATGTTGAGGAGTTCGTCAATCGTCGCTGAATTCCGAAGCCGAGGATAAATCGAACACAGAATACCTCGATCCATCGGCATCAGGTGAGGATTGAAGGCGACTTCAACCGACTTGCCGCCGAGATCTGACAGGACCTGTTCGATTTCCGGTGTGTGGCGGTGATTTCCAATGCTGTAGGGTGAAACGGACTCATTGCATTCACTGAACAGAGTGCCAAGTTTCGGGGTTCGTCCTGCTCCACTGACGCCGCTCTTGGCGTCAATGATGATTCCATCGGGTTCAATCAGTCCGGCGGAGACCAGAGGAGCCAGGGCAATAATCGAGGTGCTTGTGTAGCAGCCGGGATTCGCAACCAGACTCGCTCCCGGGATACGATTGAAGTACACCTCGGGAAGCCCATAGACGGCGGACCTCAGTCGCGTCGGGTCCGTGTGAACGTGGCCGTACCACGCTTCATAAACGCCGGGGTCTGTCAGCCGATAGTCCGCGCTTAGGTCGATCACCCTGCAACCTGCATCCAAAAGCTGAGGAACGGCTTCCATACTGGCGGTATGCGGCAGCGCGCAGAATACGATTTCCGCTCGGGTGCTGACTTCTTCGGGTGTCAGGTTTTCGCAGGTCAGATCGAACATTCCATACAGTGAAGGGTGAATCTCACTGATATGGGGGCGGTTTTCCTGCCGAGTGGTCAGTGCTGTGACCTCGGCTTCCGGATGTCGCGCCAGAATCTTGAGCAATTCCAGTGCTGTATAGCCGGTTGCTCCCAGGATCGCGATTTTCGCCATGTTCTGTACTCTGTTGGTGACCGCATTTGGTTGAACGCTGTGACGGAAATAAATCAGGTGTCGGAGATGTGCCTGGCTTCAGGACGCTGTGCGGGGGAATTCGTTCGCTGTGTTGTCAGGCACTTCTGCAGAGCATGCTGAATTCCTGCCCGTCGCGGAAGTTCTCGACGGAAGTCCTGCCGTGATGGACGGATTTTAGAGGGGAATGACACGCACTCAATCGGCCCGGTTTTTGTTGCTCGGATTTCGTGGAAAAGAGATTTGCACGGAATTGGCCTGTTCGGTTTTCAAACCGATTCTGCCTCGTAAGAATGCGAGCCCCGTTTGAAACCGCACCTGCGAGAAACACCGTCGGCAGTCACGGAGGTTGCCGTCGATTCGAGCGGATACATTGTCCGTTCGCAGGCGAATCGGTCGCCTGTCATGATTCGTTTTTGCGAAATGACAGAAGACGAGGTTTTTGTCACCGCATCCAAAGCCGGCGAAGGTGTTACCTTTGAAAACACAGGAACGGAGCCACTTGTCGGACTTCGGTACTTTGGTCCGAAGGCCGGCCGAATGCCCCACAGATCGGTGCTGTTCGCGGATAGTCAGACCGGAACTATTTGAAAACTGATAGCGTGCGGGTACGCGAATGATGCGTCACAGTCGAGAGGTTGTGCGCGGGGCGATGTCTTCCGCGTGTTGAGCATTGTTACGTCGGCGTTTTGATTCTTGATTCCGTTTTTTTCGAGTGCCCTTTGGAGCGTATCCGACAGGTCACTCGTGTGTTCTGAGGCACAGTCTCATTAATTGACGGCACGTCAACGGCGTGTCGAAGGAGCAATGCGATGAAATATCCAAAACTTCACAACGCTATGTGGCCCGGGCTGGTTGGGAAAGGGGACGGCGAAGGCCAGGAACCGCCCATTAGTCTGGAGCGAATGCTGCAGCTCACCGCTGCCGCTGAAGTCAATGGGCAGAAATTCGATGGTATTGACTACTTTCTGTTTCATCCGCATACCGATCCTGATGCCAGTGACGACGATCTGAGACGAATTGCCGATCAGATTGCGTCCTATGGATTCGCTGTGGGGTCCCTTGTGGCCCCGATCTGGCCGGGGACCGTCGGAGACTCTGCCATGGGCTGTCCGGTTCAGCGTGCAAAGTTCATTCTGGCCGTGAAGAAGGCGTGTCGCATTGCTCGCATCTTCAACGAACATGGTGTTCGGCAGTATGGAGTAATTCGGATTGATTCTGCGGAATTCGGTGTCAACAAGTGGCGCGAGAATCCGGGGGCCAATACGAAAACCATCGCCGCGACCTTCCGCGAAGCCGCCATCATTGCCGCGGCCAACGGTGAGCGACTTGCGGCAGAAGGGGAAATCTGCTGGGCCGGTATGCACAGCTGGAAGGACATGCTGGACCTGCTGGAAGCCGTCGATATGCCGGGTTCGCTGGGCTTTCAGTGCGACCTCGCACACACCTATCTGTATTTACTGGGCTACAACGCTCCAGAGCATGCTCTTGTGAAGGAAGGCTACAGCGAGGAAGAATTCTATGCAGCTTACAAGTCCATGACGGACAAGCTCCGTCCGTGGACGATTGATTTCCACGTCGCTCAGAATGACGGCCAGGTTCACGGTGCCGGTTCCCACGACAAAACCGGCAAGCATTGTCCGGCCGACGATCCCAACGGAAAGCTGGACATCGTTAAATGTGCCGGATACTGGCTGGAAGGGGCTGCGGATCGCGGTATCCAGCACATTTGCTGGGACGGCTGTATGTTCCCGAACGCGATGCTGGAAACATCGAGCACCTGGAACACCATTCTGGACACCATGATCAAGGTTCGGGAAGCTCATGGGTGGTCCTAGTCCCGCCCGTTTCCTGATTCACAACTTTGTTTGTTTTTGTCATACGCGGATCTCTCAGGGAAACTGGAAGGACAGATAATGGCTCAACGACCTCTTAACATTGGACTCATCGGCTATGGGTTTATGGGGCGAACTCACAGCAACGGTTATAAGCGTGTGAACGACTTCTTCCCTGAACTGGGATATCGCCCGGTTCTGAAAGCCGTTTGTGGGCGAAACGCTGAAAAGACGCAGCAGTTCGCAGATCAATGGCAGTATGAAAGCATTGAGACCGACTGGCGTGCTCTGATTGCTCGGGACGACATCGATGCCGTCGATATCTGTACGCCCAACAATTCACACGCGGAGATTGCTATTGCTGCAGCCGAAGCCGGCAAGATGATCCTGTGCGAAAAACCACTGGCTCTGAACTCCGAAGAGGGACAGACCATGGTGGATGCTGTGGAAAAAGCCGGTGTTGCCAATACAGTCTGGTACAACTACCGACGAGTGCCTGCTGTGTCCCTGGCGAAGCAGCTGATCGATGAAGGTCGACTTGGGAAGATCTTTCATTATCGAGCCAACTTTCTTCAGGACTGGACCATCAACGAGGACCTGCCCCAGGGTGGTGCCGCGCTGTGGCGGCTGGATGTGAAGGCCGCTGGTTCCGGAGTCACGGGTGACCTGCTGGCTCACTGCATCGACACGGCGATCTGGTTGAACGGTTCCATCAAAGACGTCTCCGCGATGACAGAAACCTTCGTCAAACAGCGCATGCACAACGAAACCGGCAAGGTGGAGCCAGTGGGGATTGACGACGCCTGTGCCTTCCTGTGCCACTTCGACAACGGGTCTCTGGGGCTCTTCGAAAGTACTCGATACGCCCGAGGTCACAAAGCGCTGTACACGCTGGAAATCAATGGCGAACATGCGTCCATTCGGTGGGATCTGCATGATCTGCACCGTCTGGAATACTTCGATCACAGCGACAACTCGCTTGTTCGTGGCTGGCATTCCGTGCATGTGACGGATGGTGACATGCCATACATGGGCAAGTGGTGGGTTCCTGGCCTCCAGATTGGCTACGAGCACACGTTTGTTCACCAGGTTGCTGATTTTCTGAAGTGTCTGGAAAGCGGTGAACCATGTCACCCGACGTTCCGCGATGCTCAGGAAACGCAGCATGTTTGTGACGCCGTCCTGAAGAGTGCGGCGGAGCGGCAGTGGGTGAACGTGGGATAGTCTTTGCCCCTTGCCAGCGAAGTTGCTATACTTCGCAGCAGACAACTGCGACGGCGGATGGAACAGTGTTCCACCCGCCGTCTTTATTGAAAAACATAAGACACGGCCTGTTGCGAACTGATGTAATCGGCACGTGTCTTTCTATTTGTCTGATGACAAAAACTGTTAAGGGACCTGAGGTCAAAAATGGAACGGCAACCGATTTCACGTGACGGTTATGAAAAACTGCGTGCCGAGATCCAGGAGCTTGAAGATCAGAAGCCCGCCGTGCTGGAGCGGATTAAACTGGCTCGGGAGGAAGGCGACCTGAAGGAAAATGCGGAGTACCACGCCGCGCGGGAACAGCTTGCGCATCTGGAACGTCAGATCGGTGCCAAGCGAGTCACGCTGTCGAACTGCGTGATCATGGAAAAGTCGGAAATGCCGAAAGGTGTCATTGCCTTTGGGTCAGTTGTGACGGTGAAAGACCTGTCCGACGGAATGGAAGAGATGTACGAACTGGTTGGGCCGGGTGAAGAGGATTATGACGGAGATGTCCTGAAAATCCTGACCACAAGTCCGTTGGCTCAGTCGATGATCGGCAAGAAGGTTGGCGATCAGTTTGAGGCAGATATTCCGGCCGGAAAGCTGACGCTGGAAGTGGTCAAAATTGTCGACCCATGACAGCCGGCGGCCCGATTCAAGCGGGCAGATGGTCCGGTGGATAATATCGCTTCCGCCCTGCCCCGCTCCTGAGCGGCTCTGCCTGTGCAACTTCCAGTCGGGATTGGCAAGGTGGCACCACAGAGGCTGTCAGGGCTGCAGTTTCAGAATACGGTTGTGGCTGGTGTCGAGAACATACAGCGTTCCTGCATGCCAGCAGACTCCGTGAGGCTGCAGGAGCTGGATCGTTGGATCGCCGAAGCCACGCCCCAGTACAGTGCTGACTTCTCCTGTGGTAGCGGAGTATCTGCGGATGGCTTTGTTGGCATCGTCAGCAACGTAAACGTTTCCAAGATCGTCAACACAGATATGTTTCGGAGAGGCAAACTGAGCCAGCGAACCCGGGCCGTCATTAAACCCGGACTTTCCTGTGCCAGCGACGGTCGAAATGGTGCCGTCAGGTCGGACAACTCTCAATGAATGTCCGCCGCGTTCAAGGATATATATGTTTCCCAGGTGATCGGCGGCAACAGCGCGGGGATCCATCAGCGGCGAAGCCTTTGCCGAGACTCCGTTTTCCGGAATCCCTTTTTGGCCGGTTCCGGCAACAGTATCGATGGAACCACTGCCAGGGGTGAACGCTCGAATTCGGCGATTACCCAGATCCGCGATGTGCAGAGTTCTGTCATCCGGCGTCAGTGTGATACACATGACATGGTCAAAAAGTGCGTGTCTGGCGGAGCCGCCGTCGCCGGCGAACCCTTTCTCTCCGGTACCGGCCACCGTTGTGATGATACCGGTTTTCAGATCGACTTTTCTGATGCAGTGGTTCCAGCTGTCTGCAATGTAAAGCTGATCGTCCTTTGTGATGGCACAGTTGTGCATCCCGTTAAATGTGGCACTCGCAAAGTTACCTCCGTCGCCCATGTAAGATTTTGAGCCATCGCCGGAGACATGGGTCAGCGTTCCTTCAGGAGTTCGCTTGTGGACCCTGCCACCTTCAAGCTCCACGATGTACATGTTGTTCTGAGAGTCGAAGGCGATCCCAAATGGTCTGAGCAAAGGGCTGTCGTTGGCATCCCAGTCGCCGCTCTCTTCGGGCAGCCGCCCACCGACAACGATTTCAACCTGTGTCGCATTCTTTTCCTGTGCCACAGCGCTGGTGACCGTGTGTGACGTGCAGATCCCCACACAAATCACAGGTAACAGGACCGACATTCTGAAAGTCAGCATGGAGGGATTCATCAGCATACGAAGATCTCCTGACAGGGACGATGGTGGGCCGGGAAAAAAAAACCGGCGATGCTCACGGGGACGGTTGTGGAGCAACAGTCTTCGCAGCGGCAGGATCGCTATGAATCCTGAAAAACTGCGCTCCGGCTGGATCTCAGATTGCTGAGAAATCTGGGCGTGTAGAATGTCTGTGCATTCACCGGTTCATCTGCCTGAAACCCATCCAGCTTCTGCGAATACTCCTGAAACTCCGACGGGGAGAAAGCCCAGCCTTCAACCGGAGCCCAGCCAAAGACCACGGTCATCGTGTTCCTGTTCTTTTCACAGGCGAGCCACCGAGTATATTCGTCTGAAAAATCGAACGGCAGATAGAACACTGTTCGCTCCGGACTCCCGCAAATGGTATCAATCCAGCCATCGATCAGTCGAGCCAGGCCTACGTCAGTCGCACAGTTATGATCCTTGTTCCGGGGATCGATGCCCAGGTAATAGAGATCACCGGAGCGAATTTCGTCGCCGATTCGCACGCGAAAGTGTTCGCCATTTGTGATCCGGATCGTCACATCCTGGAATTCAAACTGCATACGGAAGATTTCTCGCTGTGAAATGATAGCATGACCGGCGGATGAACGGACTGCGTGTGTTTACAATGCCGGTCCAAAGTGTTGTTTAACTGCCGACGATGGTTTTGCGGATATCCTGTGTGTCCTGCCTGCCATAGGAAAAAGGCTGACGCCGGATCTCGTCGGCTTCGTCCGTGATATTTTCACGAGACGGAGCCCGGAACTCACCCGGCGACAGGAACTGTCTGGTTGCTGTGGTCGGTCACGAAGCTTAATTGGCGAACTTCTGCTTCGAAACCAATGGCGATTCATTTCCCCCCGGATTTCAGCTTGAGAACCGCTTACAAAACCGGGCAGGCACCCTTCCTGATGAGTGTTTCGCAGGGATCCTGCCCCGTTGCGCGAGACAGTCCTGGTTTTTTCAGAGCCTCCTCGAATTTCATGGAACAACTTGCGAGGACGGTGCGCTCATCTTTAGTTCCGGCGACCAACAGGAGTGTCTCGGGGCCGGGAACGATCCTCGTCAAATCGTATTCCACGCCGTCAGGTTAAGGGCGAAGTCCTTGTAGAAGGTGATGTATGTTGAAGGTTCTGTGTACCGCTCTGAGTGCCGAAGAGGGGCCTCATTTTGATCTGCTGAGTGCCGCCGGGTTTGAATGTGATGTTGTCCCGCGTCAACTTGATATGTGGCAGGAAGATGTGCTGATTTCAGCCCTGCAGGGCTATCATGGCGTGCTGGCGGGATCAGAACCGTTTACTCCGAAGGTCATCCGGTCATGTCCGGACCTGCGAGTGATTTCGAGGACCGGTGTCGGGTTTGACGCCGTTGATCTGGCAGCCTGTGACCAGCAGAAAATTGTGGTCGCGACAACTCCGGGCGTCAATCACCACGCGGTAGCCGAGCACGCCATCGCCCTGCTGATGGGAGTGGCTCGAGGGTTTCCTTCAGGAGATCAGGGGGTCCGACGATGTCAGTGGGAACGCATGGCGCGGCCTCGGGTCATGGGATCAATTCTGGGCCTGATTGGACTGGGGCGGATCGGTCAGGCCACTGCAACTCGCGGGATCGGTCTCGGGATGAAGGTCATTGCGTACGATCCATGGGCACCGCAGGAATTCGTGCAGGCACACGGGATCGAAATGGTGTCACTGGATGATCTCTATTCGCGATCGGACTACATCTCTCTGCATACACCCGTTACACCGCAGACTCGACATATGATCAACGCACAGACGATTGCCTGCATGAAGCCGACGACTGTCCTGATCAACACGGCTCGTGGTCCATTGATCAATGAAAGTGATCTGTGCACTGCTCTTGCTCAGGGACGACTGCGTGGAGCGGGCCTGGACGTCTTTGAAGTGGAACCGCTGCCAGCTGATAGTCCATTGATTGGAATGTCAAATGTACTGTTAAGCGGACACGTGGCCGGGCTGGATTGTGAGTCGCATCGCGATACATTTGCCATGGCGGCTGATACGGTCATTTCGCTGCATCAGGGAGGCTGGCCGGCAGAGCGTATTCAGAATCTGAAGAATGTGGACGGCTGGACCTGGTAGCCACGAAGTCTGCCGCACCATTGCCGTGTATCCCGATATGCGGTGTCAGCGAACGTTCATTGCTGTTTGGGAAAATCCCAACAGCCAGGGATGGGGACAATTCAGCGTCGTTGTGATTTATTGCCATCCGGCGTCACAACACGTTGACAAGGCAACGCGTCCTGCTTTCGGGAGTGCAGTCTGAAGCCGATCAGGACTTCTTGCCGAGTCGGCCTGCCGATCACGATCTATGGTGCTGGCCGTCGACTCGAACGGGTGTTTGCTGAACGTCTTGTGCCGCATGCCACTGGCTGAGGCTCAGCAGCTTCACTTACCGAGACGCAGCGGCTCTCACCAGGTCCCGAACAGACACCCAATCCGACAGGTTCTTTACTGGGGGCATGCCTCGTTGCGGGAGCCAGTCCCTGCTTTGTGACTGGTTCCATCTGGACAGGGCTCGGGTGTTTTTTGGAGTGCGGGAACTTGTCGCCGCTGTGGTCTTGATTCGACGCGTCGAGCTTCCGCGAAAGGCAGATCAGAATTGACGGGCCGCAGAATGGGTGATATCTCCGAATCGCTCAGAATTCTGACGAATTCCGCAACAGACCTGGTGCGAAGTTCTTACCAATTCCGTGCCAGGCCGTGGGATCTTCGCTCTGCCGGTTGCCGGATTCAACGAAGAATCGGTGCCTCCTGAGTTCTCGTGAATGCTTCTGAACATCGAAGGCGCGTTTTGGCGATCGTCGTTCAGCAAGATCCAAAACGGCGACAAGTCGCAGCGCTCCAATGTGGCGCTGTCCAGCTGAGCTCGGGCTGACTTTTGGTCACGGGAGCTGAGTTCGCCGACGTGAGTGTCACGGCACTTCAGCGGATTTGAAACGGCAGGGTTGTTGTTGGAGTCGTCTTCAAGACCAGGTAAGGAATGGATACTGAGAACAGGCGTCTTTCCAGGTCAGCCAGCATTCTGTCTCGCTGATCTGCATCCAGGGATTTCCATTCATCGGATATGGCCCGACCGACAGGAATTTCTCGTTGCCAGAGTTCGTCCTTCGTACTGCTGTTCAGGAGTCGTATCGACAAAGACTGTTTGTCGCTGATGCAGGAAACCTTCAACAGGAACGGCTGGCCTTCGGCTGCCGTCAGGCCGTTTGCCGAGATCTGCGCCGTGATGATTTTTCGCAGCAGTATTTCAACAGGTTTCCTGTCTTCGAGGCCTTCGACCGCTATCGAAACAGATGTCCCCGGAGCGATGTACGCGGCATTGGAATCGTCGATTTTCTCAGCGGCATCCTTGATGGCATCCCACGGGATTTCAATCCGTGCGGGCTTTCCGCCTTGTGCCGGCAGACGCCCGAAGAGATGTGTGTCGTCGTAGATGTGCAGCGATTCCGTCAGAACGTCGGTGAGTGCCAGAGTTCGACCGGTCTGCCGATCAATGATCGTGAGTCCGACCAGTACACTGTTTCCATTCGAAAACCATTCCAGTTTCTGTGTGGCCGGAGAATCGGAAGGAATACGGAGCTCTGAATCTGTCGTCAGCTCACCACGGCTGTTCCAGCAAAGAAATCTGGGTGTCGGATAAGTGGCAATGGCCGCCAGAAACTGTCCGTCGGGAGAAAACTTCAGGTCACGCAGAGAGGCGTAGATTTCCGAAAGCACCTTTGGGTCTGCAGCACTATTTCTGCGCGGGGGACCTGATTTTGGCCGATCCGGCGGCGGCTGCATCAGCGCGACAGGTTTCGCACCGGCGGTTTTGAGTACGGCAAGGCTGCTGTCAGAAGCGACCGCGACGAACTGTGCGTCCGGAGAGAAGCAGATACCACCATGTCGCAGCTTTGCTCCATTGATGCGGAGCGACTTGCGGGCGCTTCCTGATGCGGCGTCCCACGCAGTCAGTTCATCCAGAAAGCGACTGCCTACAAACAACTGAGTGTTCGAGAGTAAAACGATGTCAGCAAACTGACCAACCTTACCTTTAGCGAGGCAGGTGCGTTTTCCGGTGGCTGTTTCCCAGACTGCGACATCGGAGTTTTCCTGATTTGCCGCCTTCAAACTGGCGGCAAAATACCGACCGTCGGGAGAAATCGCCGTCACAGCGTCATCCGGGTAGCTTTCACTGAGCTGAGCCTGAACCTTGCCATCGGCCTTGTGGAACACCTGTCGGCCACTCACAAACACCGGACACTGTGGTTCTCCAAACGTCACTGATGGGTTGTATTTGAGCTCCAGCGGCACAGCCGACGACGATGGTGGAAACAATTCCTTCGCGGGATCAGGGCGATCAGGTTCAGTGACATTTCTGGATTGGGAGACCTGAGTGACTTTGGCCGTGGGGACCGTGCTCTGGGATGCTGCGCTTTGGGACACAGTATCCGTTTTTGCTTTCGAAGCCGCGTTGCCGTTGTTTTTCTGCCCACCCTTCGACGCCACGGCATTGGATTCTGATGGCTCGTTTTTTTGCTGTTTGCCGGGGCCGGGACGCCGCGTCTTCAGGCCGTCATCCCCGGCATTTCTGGTCCGGGGATTCACGGCAGTTGTATCAGTGGGGATCGACACTGTCGCTGAGCCGTCCGCCCCGGCCATTTCCGCCTCCGCATCGGTACCGCTTAGTTTGGAGACCAGTACACTCACCACCAGTGCCATCACCGCCACAGCACCGGCGATGACAACGACTGGATTGATCTTCTGTCCGAACAATACCGTCTCCGCAGATGATGGCTTGCCGGCGGACTTGGGCCTGCCGGAAGCACTTCGTGTTTTCGCGGATCTGCTCGGCAGCTGTGGTGGAGACTCATGGAGCCAGTCGTCATCCGCCAGATATTCCGGTTCCTGCACAGGAGCAGGTGATTGCGCTGCGCGGGGCCGCCGCCGTCGCGCGGAGCTTTGGGATGATGGTCCTTCACTTCGACGTTTGGGACGAGGTGGAGTGTTCTGCTGGATGGCGGCGACCGGAACGACGGTTGTTCCCGCAGGCTTCTTCAGTCCCTCAATGGCGGCTTCTGCGAATTCTTCACACGTTGCGAAGCGATTCTTCGGGTCCTTTTCGATGCTTTTGCGAATGGCCAGCGCCAATTCACGAGGAACGTCGGAACGGAAGTCGGACAGCAGCTGCAGCTGCTTCTGAGTCTGATTAATCATCGTGGCCGTTGCACTGTCGCCCTGCATGGGCGGTCGGCCGAAGAGTGAGTGGTATGCCGTGATGCCCAGAGAATACTGATCGGCTCGGCCATCGTACTGATGCCCAAGAATGATTTCGGGAGCAATATAGTTGGGCGTTCCCAGCACGACGCCGGCGGCAGTGTCGGATGGATCCATGGACGTATGTTCGCCATACATGATCTTTGTGAGGCCGAAGTCGCTGACGTAGGCGTTTCCGTCGTCGTCGAAAAGAATATTGGCCGGTTTCACATCGCGATGGATCGTGCCCTTTCGGCAGCAAAAATCCAGGGCGCGCGCAACTTCACGCAGCCATGTTTTCAGCGAATCGGCCGTGAGTGGCTGACCGGCTTCCGTTGCCTGTCGGATTCGATCCGTTAACGATCCACCGGACAAGAGCTGCATGATGACGTATGGCAGATCGAGGTGTTCTCCAACGTCCAGTACTTTCACCACATGCGGATGAGTCAGTTCGACCATCAGCTGACTTTCCCGAAGGAATCGTTCGCGGATGTCTCGATCTGTCATTTTCTCGGGCTTTGGCACTTTGACGACAACGTCTGTGTTCAGACGGCTGTCTGTCGCCCGCAGCACGTACGCCATACTGCCGTTGCCAAGTTTTGATATGACCTGGTAACGGCCCCCTGCCAGTGATTCACCCACGAGGTCATCGGGAGATGTAATTTGTCGCTTGGTCGGTGGCATCTGCGGACGGCTGGCAGTACCAGACGCCATCGAGGTCGACGCGCTGACCCGTCGCAGTCTTCGCAGCCCGCTGACCGGAGGTTCCGGTTCCGGTCTCGGCTGGCTGTTCGCTGGCAGCGGGTCTGCACTCGCGTTGGAAGCGGCAGGCGAAAAGTCGGACAATGAAGTGCTGGGGCCACTAAGCACCTCGCTTTGCATAATCAGCGTTCGCAGCGAAACCCAGGTGTCTCCATCGTCCGGCGTGCATTCGACGGATTCGTCAAAGTCCCCGATGGAAGACTTCGCTTTCAGTGCCTCCAGCGTGTATTCACCAGAAAGTCCGTCGTCTGTCCTGAGCTTATACTTTGTTTCCGATGTCATGCCTGACCTTCAGCAGATCACGAGAGGGAATCGTGGCAGCAATGACGGCGCAGATTGGGCTGAGACGTTGACAGGGGGGAATTGCCTGGTTGCTGCAGGCTTCCTGTTTTCTCAGTTCCTGGCGTCTGTGAAGGTCCGGAGTCTACCGGGGTTTGAAAAATTAAGAAACTGTGAACGGTCGATGATTTCCAGCAAAAAAGCTGCAGCGCCCGTCAATCAAGGAGCCGGAGCCGGGCAAAGACGGGGCGATGGTCCGACGCCGTTTCTTCCGCAATGACACGCGAATCGATCACTTCGAATCGGGACTGCGGGCGGCAGAACAGATAGTCAATTCGTGACTTTGGGTTTTTCGAGGGAGCTGTGGGTTCGTTGGGTTGAGTGGAAGCGTGAGTCCATTTTTCCTGCAGGATCTGAAGGGGCTCTGACTCCGGAATGGCATTGATGTCTCCACCAAGAATCGTCGGGACGGAATCCTCTCCAGCGAACAGCCTGTTGATATCACGGGCTTCATGCACACGATCTTCTTCCACATTGTGTTGAAAGTGTGTACTGATGAACTTGAGCGGTTTTCCCGAGGATGTTTCGACGGTCACACAGATCGCCGCTCGCGGATAAGTGACGCGATCAGGTGTTGCTTCGGTATAGGACAGCGGTTCGATTTCAACGTTCAGAATCGGAAGCCGGCTGAGTACCGCATTTCCGAACAATCCGCCCTGATAGTGTTGCGAAGGTCCAAAACGGACAGCCATTCCTGTCAGTTTTCCCAGCTCTTTCGCCTGATGGATTCGGCCGGAACGGTGCACAACGACATCGACTTCCTGAAGGGCAACCAGATCCGGTTTGGCATCATTGATGACGCGAGCAAGTCTGGCAACATCGTATTGCTGATCCATTCCCTGACCGTAATGAATGTTGTACGTCATGACATTCAGAAAGACCGGTTCTTCAGCGCTGGAAAGGGCGGCCGGAATACAGCAGAGCAGAAAAACGATTCGACGAGTTTGGTTCATGCGACAGGGGTCTTCGGTAACGTTGATGATGAATGCCGGTGACGAAAGGCCGCAGCGGTGAAGATGGCCGGTCCGGGCGTTTTTCAGACGACACATTTGCCGGATGTGTTTCGGTATGCATGTTTTCGTCGTTTGCCGCTCAGTCCCACACGTGGGTTCAGTGTTTTGTTTTCTGTCAGATGACTTCGGCCAAAGGCTCTCCATCGTCCAGGAGGTACTGCGGTCGTCCCTGAGGATCTTCGATTGTGGTATTGCGGGCATCGATACCAAGGTTATGGTAAAGCGTGGCGAAAACATCTTTGTAGTGAACCGGCCGTGATGTGACGGAGCCTGCAATCCGGTCTGTTGCGCCAATGACCTGGCCGGTGCGAATACCGCCTCCACACAGGATCGCAGGGCCGACCTGAGGCCAGTGATCTCGGCCTCCGTTTGAGTTGTTAATTCGCGGAGTTCTGCCGAATTCGCCCCAAATCACGATGCTGACATCATCCAGCATTCCTCGTTCCTCAAGGTCCGTCACCAGCGCGCAAATTCCGTGGTCGACGATCGGCATCAGGAATTTCATTCGTTCGAAGTTGGCGCTGTGAGTGTCAAAATCGCTGATGGAAACACTGACGCACCGGACGCCGGCTTCGATCAGACGTCGAGCCATCAGAAGTTTGCGAATGCAGTCGGGACCCTCACTTGTTGTGGACTGGACGCCTGCTGTCGGTGTGCGAGCCGTATACCTCGCCAGAGTTGCCGGGTTCTCGCGGCTGAGATCCATGGCGTCGGCGAACTTGCCGGACGTCAGAATACTTACGGCCTGCTGCTGGAATGAATCCATCGCATCCATCATTCCGGAGGAATCTGCCTGTCGCTTGATTCCGTCCAGATGGCCAAGAAGGGAACGCCGGTCTGTCAGCCGTTCCATAGTGAGTTCGGGGTTGAGCGACAGGCTGACCGTATGATGTGTGCCCTTCCTGGCCAGTTCGTTTTTCATGCCCGCTTCCAGCTCTCGATGGAACATGGAAGACATATCCGGACGGAATGGCTGGTATGACGGCCCCAGAAATCCAGGGCGAGCGGAATTCCTGACCAGCGGACGACCCTGCATCAGGTCGACAAACGCCGGTGATGTATCCTGAGGCGAGCCACACAGGTAGCTGACCACACTACCGACTGCGGGGCGTCCACCAAACGCCGAAAGATCTCTGTCATGAAAGCCCGACTGGCATTGGAAGGCATCATGCCGACCTGCAGAACCCACCAGAGACCGGATCAGCGTAAACCGGTTGGCCATCTGAGCGACGTTGGGCATCAGTTCGCTGATGAACACACCTGGTAACGACGTCTGAATGGGCGAAAAGCTGCCTCGAATTTCGACAGGAGCGTCCGGCTTCGGGTCAATCGTATCAAGTTGTGGAGGACCACCATCCAGGTGAATGTTGATCAGGGATTTTCGCGGGTGACTTCGACCTGACACATTTTCCGCTCGCAGTAGGTCAACAAGATTCCATCCTCCAAAGCCGAATACCCCTGCCCTCAGCACTGCGCGACGACTTTGCTGAGAACGCCGAGAACAGGTTGCTACCAGTGACGACATGTGGTTGTCTCCCATTAGATCGGGTGAACACTGACCTCAATTCAGCAATGACAGGCGATCCATGCAACTGAGCGTTCTGCAATGACCGGTCCGCCAATTCAGCACACAGGCTACCCGGCAGGACGCCCGGAGTACACCGAACTTCGGAAGGCTTGTTGACGTGCACTCAATGGGGCAATTTCTTGCGCTGCCAGACGCGGCAAGCGACCGGGCAGGTGAGAGCGGTCAAAGGCTGCCGAATGTCCAACGAATGGTGAATACCATCTTCCTGCTGGAACGGGCACATGTGCGGGAAAAGCCGCCTAGCTTTTGCCGGTTCAGCCTCGGTTCCACCGACGCAGAACCGATGGTATTCCGGGTTTCATTGAGATTTTTCCAGCCAAAATCGCTTCACAGCGTTGGTCGGCGGAATTGGAAGGGGTTGGTGGCTCAGGCTGAATAGGCTGTTTCCGCAGTGGGAAGAAGTTCGATTGACCGAATTGGAACGATCTTGACGATACTGATCTCGAAGGCATAGCCTGTCGACCGCCGAAGGATCGGCAAAAACGTCAGAACGGAGTCTGAAAAATGAAACGCTTGCTTGTCTCGTCAATTCTTCTGACGGCAGTTGCTGTCAATCCTGTTCACGCTCAGGTCAACACTCAGCGAGGCTCGGTGCTGGGAGGACTTGCCGGGGCCGCCGCCGGTGCGGCGATCGGCGAACACAACGACAAGCCCGTGGTCGGGGCTCTGATTGGCGGTGCTGTTGGCCTGGCGACCGGTGCTGCTCTGGGAAATGCTCGCGATCGACAGGTTGCGGAAACCAGGGCGTGGCAGTATCAGCAACAGCAGGCTCAATACCAGCAGCAACAGATTCAACTGTCGCGAACCGTGACGCCTCAGGATGTGATCACCATGTCTCGCAGCGGACTCAGCGACACTGTGATCATCAACCACATTCAAACCAATGGTGTGCGTTACGATCTGCAGGTTGCGGATGTCATCACGCTTCATGAAAACGGCGTCAGCCAGAACGTGATTTCAGCCATGCAGAATGCTCGAGGCCGTTCCTCTATGACCGCCACGTCGGTTCCTGTCTATCAGAGCGCTCCGCCGGTCATTACATCACCGCCGGTCGTCGTGGAACAGTATGTTGTTCCATCGTATTACCATCCGGCTCCGCGACCCTACTATGTGCCGCGATACCACCACCATCATCACCATTCGTCCGGAATGCACTTTTCCTTCGGACGTTAAGAGCATTGTAGTCTCAAGTCGTCTGCGCACCGTATCGCGCGGGCATCTTTGTGTTCGATTGTGATTGCCGATCCCTTCTTCGTAACTCGACGATGACTCCGGCAGCACAGAGTGCCAACGGGAGTGGCTGTTTTTAAGGAACGAAGGTCCATCAGGCGATTATTTCCTGAATGACTCGGGTTGGCTTCACACCAATCAGCTTCTGATCCAGTCCCTGAAACGGGATGCTGAGGCGTTGGTGGTCCAGGCCCAGCAGGTGCAGCACGGTAGCATGGAGATCGCGGAGTTGTACCGGGTCGATGGCGGCCGAGTAGCCAACGGGGTCGGTTTCGCCGTATGAGATTCCTCCCTTGACGCCTCCGCCAGCCATCCACAGCGTGAAGGCT
>JAGQPY010000159.1 GCA_020426485.1 Planctomycetaceae bacterium | reverse complement strand
TGACACGGGGTGGAAGTGAGGCGGGTTTTGGGAGGCGGAGCCTCTGGTGGCAGTGTGTCCCCGGGCAGAGCCCGGGGACAAGTTTGTAAGTTGGAAGCCCCGGGGACAAGAAGGAAGCATAACTCGTCCCCGTGGCTCTGCCCGGGGACGACGAATGTGGGTCGGGCTCTGCCCGGTCACAAAAGGAGACGTTGGCGGTGAGTGATTCGAAGGTTGTTGTGACGTGGATTGGTGAATCGATGCAAGGTCTGGGCTCGGTGTTGCGTGAGCAGCTTGAGTGCAACCTGCGGCAGGCGTTTGCGTCTGAACATCCTTCGGCGATTATCGTCAAACAGCGATTCCGAGGCTTCTCGGATTTTCCGGAACGAAAGGTGATTCTGGCTGTCGAAGTGCAGAATCCGGACGGCAACCATTCGGCCGTTGTCAAAGTCGGAACAGAGGACGAAGTGAGTGGCGACTTCGTCGGCTGGCGGGAATGTGCTGTCTCTCTCGGCGTCACCAGCCGACTGTTCATTGCACCGCGACGATACGACATCGGCAACGATCGTGTGGTGATCGTGTATCCCGACGTGTATCAATACTACTTCAGCGACGGTCGGGACGCGGAACCCAAAGAGCTGGAGATCGCTGTCGAACGTTGCCTCAAACGAAACTCGCCCACGGCCGATTCCGTCGAACGTGTGCTGATTCAGGTTTATTCCGAAGCGTATCGCTGCTTTTACCGACACGCTCAGGAAGATCCTTCGCAATACCACATTCGCACGGCATTCCACCGAGCACTGGAAGTCGACAAACCGGTCCGCGTTGTTGATCGCTGGAATGCGGGGGAACTATTGCAACTGCGACAGACGGCTGCGTGGCTGACCGGTGTGAAACGCATGCCCGACGCAACCGTTCGGCCGGATTACATCGACCCCCTGGACTATCTGCAGTGGGCACTGAACGAGCCGTTTGCTGAACGACTGCCGTCGATGCTGATCGGTCCGGCTCACGGAGATCTGCACGGCCGCAATATCATTGTGGGAGTCGCTCGCGGAGAAGCCGAATGGCCGGCGGTGTTCGATTTCGACCGCATGAAACAAACCAACCTGGTCGCATGGGATTTCGCCAAGCTGGAACTGGAACTCAAGTGCCGCCTGCTTCCACTGCTGATGGAATCGGAACCGGACCGAAAGAACCTGTACAGCCAACTGCAGATCGATCCCGGACCACGGCTTCCGGAATCCGTTCGTCTGTCGGACGACGATCGTCGACTGCAACACCAGGCCGAACGGATGGCCATCATGTTCGAAGTCGAAAAGCTTCTGCGTTGCTGGTCGCGACAGATCTCCGGACATTCTCAGGCCAGCCGCCGTGATGCTGACTTCCATCCGTCCATTGACGAAACCACTCCGCTGGGACGAGGACTGCGAATCTTTTTTCGCATTCGACGCGAAGCTGCTCTGGCTCTGGGCTACGAACGTCCCGGTCGGGAACACAAATGGCACGACGAATACAGTTTCGCTCTGCTGACCTACGGCATCGTCACAGGAAAATGGCATGCGGACGGCGACCACGCGGCGTGGGCACTGATGTCGGCCGGCGTTGCTGCCGCCGGTCTGTCTCAACTTCACTGGCCGCCGGAAACAGATGCTCCGCCGGACGTCGACGCGGCCGCCACCTATCTCCAGATTCTTCCCTGGGCATACCGCTGCTGGAAATCGCAGCGGTCATCTGAACCGGTATCAGTCCTCAAGCAGGCCATTCTGAGATTCCCGTACTCGGCGGCGTTGAAACAACAGCTGGCGTTATCACTGGCCGGAACCGGTGACCGAGAGGTCGAACAGGAAATCCGCCGCCATATCGAACCGCTTTTGTCTCAGGCCTGTGTACTGCGTGATCACGAAATGCTGTCGCGACTGGGTCGAGTCTTCAAGGATCGAGGTGACGCCGCCTATGACGGCAGCACCTCGCTGGCAGACGTCATTCGCAAACGCCTGCCGACGTATCAGCATTATCGTTCGGCCTTCAAGTATTATCGCATGGCCTTTGATGTCACCGGCGACTACTACCCCGCCATCAACGCCGCCACTCTGGCATTGCTGGTGGGAGAAACCGAACTACAGGCGCAACTGGCCAATACGGTGACTGATATCTGCAGTCGGCTGTCGATGGAAGGTGACGACCGCATCTGGCTGCTGGCTACCGAAGGCGAAGCTCACCTGTTACTGCACCGCACAGACGACGCGGCCCACTTCTATAACGAAGCCGTCTGCCTGATTCCGCCGTCAGAAACCGGAACTCTGCAAAGCATCCACAACCAACTCTGCCGCCTGCACTGGGCTCTGGGTGCAGACATTGTGGAACCCGTCATCGACCGCTTGGAAAAATCCGGAAGGCTGCAGCCACTTGAAATAGGTCCGTTCGGAAACTGCGGACGCTAAGCATGATGTCTGAGTCAGGCGATTTATGGTCTCCGCAACACGTGATTTTCGGGCAGAAGGATGGGAATGATGAAGATACTTGTCGCAGGTTCTAAACGGGGATTCACGGACGACACACTCTGCCGGGCGTTCGATAAAATCGCACACGATGTCGGAGGGGCAATCGCTCGCAGTGGCCACACCCTGCTGATCGAATCAGACGACCCAATTACGTTTGACTACCATGCCGTTGAAGGTGCGATAGCACAGTCAACTTCGGCTCAGGTGGAAGTCCATCGTTTGTTCGAGCACGCCCGCGCGTACGGCACGACTCCAGATAAGACATTTCCGCACGTTCATTATCGAACGCCACCATTCCAAATTGAAGAAGCGGACCAACGACTGTGGGCACGCGTCGGTGCCGTTTCGGCCGCAGACGCTGTCATAATCATGGGGGGACGAACCGGAACAGCGACATTCGGAAGCGCTGCGTGCGACCTACGCGTTCCGCTTGTGGCAGTCAGAGAGTTTGGTGGGGAGGCTGCAGAGGTATTCGATAGATCGTTGCACTGCTACCAATCACGGAACGAAGTACAGAACCTTTTGAATGCCGTGCGAAGTCCGACAGCAGTCACTGATCCTGGGGATTGCATCGTCCGATTCACAGAACTGTGGGCCAGGAAGAACGCATACTTCCTGAGTTATGCACACGAAGACGACGCGATCGCTGACCATGCGGAGCTTGTGCTGCGTCGGGAAGATCGAATCGTATTTCGAGATGAAGCACGGCTTCGCCTCGGCCAAATCTTCGAAGCGGAAATCCGATCTGAACTTGCCAGGTCTGATACGTACGTTGGGCTGTGGAGTCGGCATTTTTCCGAAAGCGACTGGTGTCGTCGAGAACTCGATTGGGCTCTGGAACTCAATCAAAACCGGCTTCGCCCGCGACGTGTCTGCCTCGTTCTCGTAGACGAAACACCGCTGCCGGAAGAACTGCGCAGAATCCTGCACGCCCACGGAGCAGAACGCTCCGCCCGTTTCGCCGCGTTCCATCGGATCCTTCGCGAAGAAATTTAGACCAAACTCAAACTCCATCGTATTCTGCCTGAAAGGAAACCCGATGCCTGAAACCTACACACCACAACCCCTGGACACATCTGCTGTGCAACTCCCTCAGTCCCTGCAGGACCTGCTGGAAAAACTGGCGGAGAACACCCACGAAGTCTGGGCCGCTCAGCGAATCACCGACGGCTGGATCTTCGGCCCGCAGCGCGATGACACGAAAAAGCACCATCCCTGCCTGGTGCCTTACGATCAGTTGCCGGAATCCGAAAAGGAATACGACCGCAAAACTGCCGGTGAATCCCTGAAAGCAGTCATTGCGATGGGGTATCAGATTGTTCACTCCCAGGAAGCATCTCACAGCTGATGAGTGGAATACGGTCCGTGAATGCACATATCATCAGATAACTGTCTGACCAATTCCGTTTCATCAGGGTTCCCGATGTCATTTCTTTATCGCATCTTCTTTCAAACGGCACGATTCTGGATCGGCGGCATGCTGCTGCTTGTAGCGCTCACTTTGGTGTGTGCCACGCGCGGGATCATTCAGTTGAATGAACTTGCTGAGACTCTCCGTCAGGATACACAATCGCCCGTTGGGCATCCGTTATCGGGATTCACATTGAAGCCCACATGGGATAACTATCTGTACGAAACCATACGGCTGTTTTCGCTGGACAGCGAGCTTGCACGTTTCTCGGAATACAGTGGCTGGGTGACAACCGGACGCTGGTTGGGGGCATTTGGATGGTTACTGACAGTTCTTTCCGTGCTGATCCGTTTGTTTCGACAGCGAGCCGCATTCAGCTACGTCTGGCTGATGACGCGTCTGAAGCAGGGCCATATCATCTTCGCCGGACTAGGAACTCCTGAGGAAGGGCGAGAGCGGCTGGCAATTCGGCTTTCTGAGCAGGGTCACGATGTGATCGTACTCGAACCCAATGCCTCTCACCCCAGCCTGGACTCATGTCGCAGCGCCGGAGTGATTTGCCTTCATGGGTCTGCGGCAGAATCCCTCGATCTGCGACGAGCTTCTGTGTCCCGGTCGCGGGCTGTGATTGCACTTGGGTCGGATGATGCTGCTAACATGAACCTGTTAGCCGGAATTGTATGTGAACTTGGGAGCAAGGATCGATCCGTCACTTCACTCGCCTCGGAAACCGAGCAGCGTTCGGGCTCTGCTGAAAGACTGTCGAATCAAAGTGACGCAAAGCTGCCCAGTGCTGAGATCCCGGAACAACCGCTCTCACCGATCAGGCCCGGCAATGTTGCTTTGTTTCAGCAAGTATCGGAACCGGGCCTGATGGAAGTTTTGAAACGTCATGCGTGGCATCGTGATCGCCACGACCGGCTGCAACTGCGAATTTTCAATCCGCACGAAATGGCCGCGCGGGCAATGCTGCGTGAATCCGTTGTGGGACGGACGATCAGTCAACAGCAGAAAATTCTGATTGTGGGCACTGGTGCTACAGGCCGCATGGCAGAAGCGCTGGTGATCCGAGCCATCAAAGATCAGAGAATCGACTTCCCGGACGCCGAACCTCTGGAAATTCATGTCATCGATTCGAATGCCGAGAACTGGGCTCAGTGTCTTTCCGGACGAGCTCAGTTTTTGGGGAACGTGTCCGGCATTTATTCCCGCAACCTACCGGCATCGCGGTGCGGTTTTCTGGATGTCCCGGACTGGAACGGAATTCTGGGAGAAAAATTCGACGCCGTGTTCATTTGCCTCGCGGATGAATCCTTGGCGGTCACCCAGGCAGGTCGTGTGGTGGACGCCATTGCAAGACAGGCCTCCCGGCTTGATCTGCAACCCAGGGGCCTGCCGGTTGTGGTTCGCGTTCGTGAAGAGGATCAGGGCTTTGGCCGCCTGCTGAAAGAAGCGCGCAATGTTGATGGCGTCTGTGTACGGCCCGTGGGTCTTCAGGATCGCGTCTTTGATGCCATCGCTTCTATGAATCCTGTTGTTGAAATGCTGGCTCAGGTCAGTCATCAGGACTATCTCGCCCGTCAGCAGGCAAGAATCAACAGCATGCCCACGGAAGAAGAACGGGAACAGACACTTCTCAACAAGCGAGCTTCACTGCAGCCGTGGACCGGACTTTCGGAACGTCTCCGGGAATCCAATCGCGACCTTGTTCGGCGTTATCCCGGCATGCTCTCGATTCCCGACGCCGATGGCCGAATCGTTCGCCGTTTTCACATGGAGTTCGCTCCGGACGAAATCATTGACCCGCGTACCCCGTATTCACTCAACCCGGAAGAACTGGAACGCCTCGCCCGAATGGAGCACGACAACTGGTACATCGCACAATACAGGGCCGGATGGCGCTATCGTGAACAGTCAGAAGATTCTGATAAGGCTTCCGCCCGCGAATCCCAGTCGCAACTTCTCGCCGGTTCTGTCGCAATGCACCGCCGCTGGCTGGCGGAGAAAAAAGCGGAGGGCCGCAATGTCACCGATGTGGAACACTTTCGCACACCGGAGGCGATCACATTCAACGAGAACATGTGTCCGTGGGACGAACTCAGCGAAGGCATGAAAGCCTTCGACTTCGGCATCATCCAGCGTCTGCCTTACGTTCTGGCAAAGGCCGATTACAAGCTCGTAGAATCTTCTGTTTGAATATCAAACGCAACAGATACAGGAGGTATCAAATCAAAGGACACCAAAGGTGCCTGTAACAGGACTGCTCATTTGCTGAGGGCCAAACGAACTCAGTCGCAACGACCTGATTTTCCGCGAATGTCAATCGCGGAAGAACCGTCTGGGTTTCACGTCCGAAGGTATCCAGACTGCGTAAAGTCAAACATGAGAGCTTCCGGACGCGATGGGTGAACGTCCGGGAATTACCTGAGCCGCATCGCGGGGTGCAGATTAAAGGATTCCCAGCCTGTCACTCAGGAATGGCACAAACATTGACGATGGTTTGGCAGGGTGACCGAAGGGTCAGAGAAACAGTTTCCTGAATTCAGGCTTCCGGCGCTGAGCTGTCAGGAGCCGTTGACGGCGACGTTTTTACTTTTTGCGGACGGAACGTGCTGGGCACCGCAAACGATGGCAGCATGTAGTGAACGACCGGCAGCGGTCCAAAAGTGGCGTGACGCCCGCTGAGAACGGCTTTCAGAACCCCAATCAGAATGCCGACCCCAAGTGTGATAATGCCTCCAATGACCAATTGCTGTTCGTTGTTCAGCCCGCCATAAATGATTGCCGGGACTGCAATGGCTGCCCCCAGGACGGACCAGAGCCAGATTGCGGAATTGAACGCTCGTCCTTCATCTTCTTCCTGTTGCGAGTCTGCTCGAAATGCGAGGTATTCCTGTCGCAGATCCTGATTCCGGAGTGCCTTCATCAGCTTCTTTCTGAGAACCGGCGACACAACAGACTTCGCCTGAGCTGCTGACCTGCCCTCCGGATAGACCTGAAGGTAGGCAAGGCAGGAATCGAACGAGTGATCTCGCTTCAGCAGCTGAGAGAGCTTTTCATCTGACCATCTCTGGCGAGCCGCCGTGCTCATCTGCATCAACCGACCGACGTCCGGCAGCAGTGTTTCGTAGGCCTTCTGCTGCAGCCGATCTCGAATGTCGGCGGCAAGAGCCATCACGTTCAGGCGTTCTTCCGCTTCAGCTGCGTGCAGTCCGGTTGGCCATTTCTTCAGGTATCCTTCAAATGCTTCCCGGTCGTTGGCTTCGAGAGCCTGTTTCCACGCATCTTCCTCGTTGGTGGCGGCAACCCGGGAAGCATCTGTGCAGATTGATTCAATTTCCTGTACAACGGCCGAACAGATTTCGCCGACACGGCCGACACTGAAGTCGGCACCGCAGCGACGGGAAAGACAATCCAGCGACTCTCTCGCAGATGCGGCAAGTTCGTGAGCCTTTTCGGTGTCGTCAGCGACAACTGCCTGAGCCTGCTCAATCGCTGAAACCGCGGCGTTCACATGTTCAAGAACCGGGCCGAGCAGGTCATCACCGCATTTGCTGCAGAAGCGTTCCCACAACGGAGTGAGCCGCGTTCGTCGCAGGCTGATCGCAGATGAAGCCGACCGGCAGCTGCGACACGTGAGCCACAGCGTCGTCCCGCAGCCAGCACAAAACTGTCGGTCTTTGGCAGACTTCGGAATCGGTTCGTGAACATGACTGCAGAACGGACACACACCAGCTCGTCGTTCCTGTTCCAGACACCTGGACAAACCCGACAGTTGAGAGACAGGCCGCTGGCCCGATGCCTTTCCACGGTGACCAATGTCAGATCGACCACGAACCCCGTTCAGGGCCTCGTTCAGTTCTTGAACCGACTGAATACGATGCTCACGATCCCGGGCGAGCGCTCCTGCAAGAACCGCCCGAAGTTCTTCCGGCGCGTCGGTGTTTCTGTAGAACCTTGGGTTTTGACCGGATACCAGAAACCAGAGGACACCGCCAAGCGCGTAAACGTCCGCGCGCTCATCCGCCTGAGACGCATCCGATTCCTGTTCAGGCGCTCCGTAACCGATGGTCAGCATGGACGCACCGGCAACAGTGTGTTGAGTTTCCTGAGGCTGTGTTTCGCGAGCCAGACCAAAGTCAATCAGTCGCGGATGAAGATTCGCATCCAGCAGCACATTGGCGGGCTTGATATCGCGATGAATGATCCCCAGTCTGTGGGCTTCCGTGACGGCACTGCACAGTCGCTGCATCTGGCCCAGGGCGCCGGACGGAGTCATCGGCCCGTGCATTTCGACGTATTCCTGCATCGTCATGGGCGGAGCCGGAAGCTGATCGTTCCAGCCTTCAACGTTTCTTGGCGGTCCGGCGACATATTCCATACAGATGAAGGGACCCAGCTCATCCGAACCAACATCAAAGACACGAATCACATGAGGATGCGTCAGCCGCGCCATGGAACCGGCTTCTGCTTCAAATCGCTGACGCAGCTTTGGATTGAGTAATGCTTCCTCGGTCAGTCGTTTTAACGCAACGAACCGTCCGTTCAGCTTGTGGTCGATTCCCAGAAAGACCTCGCCCATTCCGCCACGAGCAATCGGACGAATGACTTCGTAGCGGCCCGAACCAGGATCGCCGGACTTCGCTTCTACGGCAGAACGAGATTCACTGGTCACCGTTGCTTCGTATCGATCCATCGACGGACGCGGCGCGGGTGAACGTTTCGGCAGACCGGAGGCCGGTGTCTGCTGTTGGAGAGCCGGAGCCTGCCCGGTACCGATCTCGTCACTTTGAGTGACGTCGTGCGTGCCCGTGTCTGAAGCTCCGTTCTTTCTGGGGCGAGGCAGCGCTCCGGACTGCAGTGGACGCTTTGTCGGGCGAGGAAGCTTTGGCTTCCGACTGGATTCAGCATCTGACATTGCAGGATCCTTCATCAGCGCCGGTAAGGCGGTCCTGAAAAGTCGAAACGGATTTCGGCGGCAGACCGACGTTTCTTCCGGAGTTCAGGGTGTGAGTAACGAAGATACAACAGCACGATCTTCTGACAGCTTCTTCTGAGGCGAATCGTCTGTTGCGATTCAAGACCTGTGTGACACTGTGCTTATGGAACTTCGTCGTCAATTTTGACATTCTGTGCAAACACTTGTGTGGAAGCCTTTTCGGACTGTTTGGTCAGCACGTTTCCGATCTGTCGGACGCCTTCCTGCCACAGCTGATGAACAAGCTGATCTTCCTTGCCGTGAGCGTCGACCAGTTCGCGACGAAAATCTTCCATCTTTGCGATGAGTTCTTCCTGCCCGCGTGCCCGAGTGGCTTCGACGTAGGGACGAGCCAGTTTGGGGTTGCTGGCCAGAGCCATCACGAGCAGCTTGCTTTCCTCAACATTGGCTGACAAACCAGCGAACTTTTCCAGAAATCCAATGCGGTTCTGCATTTCTGCTGCGTTTGATTCCAGCTGCTGCCGGAATTCAAGTGTCAGACGCTCAATCTGTCGCTGATGCTCGCGGTCGAGTGCCTCCTGCTGCAATTCCTGCTGTCCCCGCTCATATTTCAGGTTCATGTTGACGACTGCGCTCATCTTCTCCTGATGCAGCTTCTGCCGACGTTCTTCCATATCCAGCGCGTTGAGTTCCTGCTGACGCTGCACAGCCGCTTCGGTCTCAGCATCGCGCCGGCGTTCTTCGCGAAGATGGGCAGCTTCTTCCGCCTCTCTCTGAAGTCGGCGGCGCTGAGCTTCGGCTTCCACCTGGTCTTCAATCTGTCTGGTGGACCCCAGTTCTTTCAGTTGTTGCCGAGTCGTTTCGGCCTGCTGACTGACGGCGTATTGTTTGCGTTCGTTCTGATGGCGGACCTGATCCTGAAACCGCAGGCTCTGGATTCGTTGTTCTTCTTCTTCGATGCGTGCTCGCTGCAGTTCGTCATCCAGTTGTTCAACCCGCAGCTTCAGACGACCGCGTTCGATGATCATCCGGTTGTACTCCGGAGAGACACATTCCACGCTGACGATGCGGCGAATGTCGGCCCCGTAAAGGGAGAGTGACTGTCGAACGTGTTCTTCCAGAGCTACCGTCACTCGATCCCGAACACGTGCGGGTTCTTCAATCAACTGCCGAGCCGTCTCCTGCCGAATCGCGTCACGCAATGCATCGGCAACTTCCAGGCGGATACGCTTATAAATGTGAGCCAGCGAAACCGGCTTCAACGGAACACCATTCTGCTGTCGGGCTCCGAAGCAAACCTGAGTCAGCAGCTTCAGAGGAAACCTCAGTTTATTGGCGAGCCCCGGAACCGTTGGAACCTTCCGGAGCCTTTGATCCAGATCCGAGTACATTTTTTCAAGGCGTCGTGCGTAATTGCGACAATAGGTCTCAATTAGCCTTTGCGGGTTGCTGACTACGATCTCCAGCTGCGCGCGCACGCCGGTGCAGATACCTTCCTGAGTCTTCAAACGTGATTCTTCGAAGACACGACCGAGCCGCCGAGCCAGCTCTTCTTTCTGCTGACGTCGAACGGCGGGATCGTTCTCTCCGATTCTCATGGCGGCGACCAGTTCCGAAAACTGGTCACCGACACCGGGAGGATAAAAGCCGTAAAAGTCCGGCAGAGTGATTGTAAAGGGCAGGGTCCTTTGCGGAACCTCACATATCAGAACCCCACTGCGTTCCTGAAACGCGCCGGTGGAAGCATTCTCGCTGAATGCTTCCAGAGACTGCCCCAATCCACCACCGAGCCCAAGCCGTGAGACTTCGTATTCTTTTCCGGGATCAAGTTGCACCGGAGCATGCCGTTCCGAAAACAGGAACATACTGGAATCAGGCGGGACGACAAGTTTTTTGATCTCCGGAAGTAGTCCGTTAGGCAACTGATCTGTCACTCTGGCTGTGATCAGAGATGCCGATTTGTGCAGCTGATGCGCTTCCGTGGCTCGATGCATGAAGCCCAGGTAATCACGAATTTCCTCATCCGCATCGAATTCCTTATCGCGAGTTATCGGCTGGTATCCGTCCTCCGGGCTTAAGAAGGAATCACCCAGTTCCCTGAGTGCTCCTCCGGGATCGGCAAGCTGCCTCAGAGTGTCATCGAATTCTGCAAACAGGTCGTCATCGGCCCGCGACAGACTTCGATCTGAGGCGGACGACTTCCGAGACCCGGACGCCTCGTGCGATTCGGAACTTTTTCGAGATGAGAAACCGTCACCAGCCATGAGTCTGCTTTCTATTCGACCGAAAGATATCCCCGTCGGGTCTGATCAGCGGAAGGCTGGAATTGTCGGAGCACGAGGCAGACAGCCGAGGCATTCGCCAGTCGCCACGCTGTCAGGACCACCGAAC
>JAGQPY010000158.1 GCA_020426485.1 Planctomycetaceae bacterium | reverse complement strand
ATGCCCCTTTGGATCATGGACATGATTCGAGTGGACGTGGTCCGAAACAATTGCACATCGAACGGCCGAAGAACAGGCCGATACGATACTCGATTGATTCCGTTCGCGTAAACATCATCGCAGCTGACTGAAGGTCGAAGCGATTGGTGTGCCGTTCCGGAGATATCAGAGACAGCAGGTCGGATGTCGCGGAGCGTCTGCTGATCCTGTCGCAACAGGCTCCGCATTTTTTTCGCAGGCCTTTGCACGTTGAGGTTTTCCACCTGTTTTGAGAATGTTTTCCTGCAGGCCCATCGTGTATCGTGCGGCCGCACACGAATTCCGACAAGGCTGCAGTCGTTTCACGGTCGCTTCAGAATGACGCGGCTGCGCCGCTCCGCAGACAGTTTTGTGATCTGTCTGTGATTGTCAGCCAGGTCACAAATCTGCTCGGTGTTGGAGGTGCACGGTGTGAGCCGTGCCTGGAGAGTTTCATGCTGCTGCCCATCAGTACTGATGCACCGCTGTATCACTATCCGATTTCCACGATCCTGCTGATCGTGGCGAACTTTGTCTGCTTCGTCGTTGCGGGAGCTGACAATGACGCGTGGGTACTGCACTACGGAACTCTGAATCCGCTGGAATGGCTGACCAGCATTTTTGCTCACAATGGCATCGGGCATCTGGTGGGCAACATGTTCTTTCTGTGGGCCTTCGGACTGATCGTGGAAGGCAAACTGGGGTGGACTCGTTTTCTGATGGTCTACCTGGCGATTGGGGTGGGTCAAAGCGGCCTTGAACAGATGCTGATGCTGGGAAAGAGTGAGTCAGCCGGACTGCAGGAATACTTCGGTGTCGATACGCGCGAAGAACTGGAACAGTTGATTCGGGAAGACGATCCGGACATGGATCCGGAGGAAGTGCGTGAACTGGCAGCGGGATTTGCAGAAGCGCTGAAAGGCAGTTCCTGTGGTGCATCGGCCGCGATCTTTGGGCTGCTGGCGATCTGCCTGGTCTGGGCTCCCAGGAACGAATTCAACGTGTTGATGTTTGTCGGATTTCGTGTCTTCAACTTTGACGTCACGATCATGTACTACTCCTTGTTTTACTTCGCGTGGGAAGCCTTCATCTTTACAATCACCGGCTTTTCTGTCGGCAGCGCATTTCTGCATCTGATGGGAGCGGCCGTGGGGTTTGGGGTTGGTGTATTGTTTCTTAAGAAGGACTGGGTTGACTGTGAGAACTGGGATTTGTTTCGTGTGTTAAGCGGAAACTATGGCCGATTTGCAAACGCGGATACAACTGTCGGCAGTCACGCCAATCCAAAGCTGATGTTTGGCAAAGACGATGTTTCCGTAAAGGACGACATCCCGATCGAATCAAAGTCCGCAAAGAAGAACCGACGATTGAAGGTCGTGACCGATCTGATCGATGCGGGAGACTTCATGACAGCGTCCGAAGAGATGTACAACCTGCAGATGGTCGATGATCAGTCCAGGCTGGACGAAGCTCGACTAAAGAAGCTTTCCCTGGGACTGATGAAAGCCAACATGCTGGACGACGCCGCCGTCTTTCTGGAAGAGTATGTCGAACGTTTTTCGGACAATGCCGCGTGGGCTCGCGTACGGCACTCGCAGATCCTGCTGGCTCACATGAAACGTCCTGCGGCCGCGCTGGAAGGTCTGCGAAAAGTGCGGCTGTCTCAGCTGACGCCGGAGCTGCAGGCATTGGCAAAAAAGATCGGGGCCACATCGAAGAAGCAGATTCAGGCCGGTGTGAAGGATGCCGACCCCGAATGGTAGCGTTTCGAAGCAGCAGCACTTATGGTCTGCGTCCTGGGACTGCTGATCAGATCAGCGGTTTGTTTGTGATGATATTGATACGATCGATTTGGTTTTCAGCTTCGATCATTTGGGGTTTCAGCAGGATAATTGTTCGTCTATGAGTTCGACGTCGTTGATGAAAAAAGATGATGGCTGGGCCATCGTATTGGGGCTGCTGTTGCTGGCGATTTCGTTGGGAGCCGTTCTGGTCACCATGCCGACTGTGGCGCCGGAGGTTGACGTGCCACCGGAAATCAAGTCGCCTCTGAAAAGCTGGATTGCCAAACCGGGAGGATGGTCTGAGAGCCCGCAGGAAGCACTGTTTCCTGACGGCAAGCCATCGCCTGTTCCCGGCATCCTGGCGGTGTGTGGAATTCTGCTGCTGGCGTTCAGCGTCGCCGTGCGATCCATTGATGGCCGAGTGAAGGCCTTTGCGGTCGCCTTTCCATTTATCTTTCTGCTGGGTGTGGCGGCCATCGTGATGGAAGGCCAGACCGTGGTGAAACACTACGGTTTCAGCGATGCTCTGTGGGCTTTGCTGCTGGGCGGCATCATCGCAAACACCATTGGCACACCGGCGTTCATTCGTCCGGCCGTGCGAACAGAACTTTACATCAAGACCGGCCTTGTGCTGCTGGGTGCCGATATTCTGTTCCACAAGCTTCTGGCGATGGGCGTCCCTGGAATTTTTGTGGCATGGGTTGTGACGCCCATTGTCCTGACAACCACGTTCTGGTTTGGCCAGAAGATTCTGAAGATCGAATCGCCATCTCTGAACATGGTGATTTCGGCGGATATGTCCGTGTGTGGAGTCTCCGCAGCCATTGCCACTGCTGCCGCCTGCCGCGCGAAGAAGGAAGAACTGTCCGTGGCTGTGGGACTGTCGATGGCGTTCACGGCCGTGATGATGGTGGTCATGCCTCTGGCCATCAAAGCGATGGGCATGAACGAAGTTCTGGGCGGCGCCTGGATTGGGGGAACGATTGATTCGACAGGGGCTGTTGGTGCCGCCGGAGCGATTCTGGGGCAACAGGCCGCTGAAGTCGCGGTCACCATCAAGATGATTCAGAACATCCTGATCGGCGTGATTGCCTTCTTTGTGGCTCTGTACTGGGTGAAATTTCAGACGCCCGCTGAAGAAGGTATGAACGTCGGGATGGGAGAAATCTGGCGACGGTTTCCAAAGTTTGTTCTGGGCTTTCTGGCAGCGTCCGTGGCGTTCACGCTGGTGGCCCGATTTATGCCTCGCGGAGATGAAATCGTGGCGGCTTCCATCAGCGGATCGGCGAAGACTCTGCGAACATGGTTGTTCTGCCTGGCCTTTGTGAGCATCGGGCTGGAAACTAATTTTCGGGATCTGGCGTCCCAGTTCAAAGGCGGCAAACCACTGGTGCTGTATGTGGTCGGCCAGTCACTGAATCTGGCACTGACGCTGTTCATGGCATGGCTGATGTTTGAAAAGGTCTTTCCGAATGCCGTCTCAGCCGTCGCTCCGTAGGCGGTGTCTCCGCCTGATGCTTTCCATCGCAGCGCTGGCGGTCGTATGGACCATCATTCTGCCACGCATCGCCACGATGGATCGCTATCGCCTTGGCGAGCAACGTTTTCGTGAACTGGGTATCGATCCATCTGCTCTTTTTTATACCGATCATCCACGAACACTGGCTCCCGCCGCGCCGTTTCCGGTGGTAGGTGCACGGTCATCGCTGGCTTTGAAATCTCTGGAGACTGAACATGCAATGGATTGACCGCACCAGACTGCATCAGGATTTTCTGGCCGGCACCTTTCTGAATCTGGGATCGCCCACGGCGGTCGAAATTGCAGCAGCGACCGGATTCGACTGGCTTCTGCTGGACCTTGAACATGGTTCGGGATCACTGGGCGGACTGCGTGCCATGCTGCTGGCCTGTCGCGGCAGCCAGTCCGCTCCGATTGTTCGCATCCCGTCCGTCGATCCCGACGTTGTGAAGTTTGTGATGGACAGTGGTGCGGCCGGCATCATGTTTCCTTACGTGAGTTCGCCGGAGGCAGCTCGGCGAGCCGTTGAGGCCATGAAGTATCCACCGCAGGGCAGTCGCGGGGTGGCGGGTGTGATTCGAGCAACCGATTATGGTCGTCACTGGTCGACGTACTTTGCCGAAGCGAATCAAAAGTCGCTGGTGGTCGTTCAGATTGAAACTCCGGAAGCCGTTGCGGCTGCCGATCAGATTGCAGCGATCGACGGGGTCGATGTGTTGTTCGTGGGACCTCTGGATCTATCCGTCAACATGGGATGTCCCGGAGATTTTTCGCCGCCCCACTTCGTGGATGCTCTCAAGACAGTCATTGCCGCCTGTGATGCTCACGGAAAGACGGCCGGCATTCTGACGAAGACCGGCTATAAGGCTCAACACCGGCAGCTGGGGTTCCGCTTCGTGGCTGTCGGATCAGATTCCATCGCGGTCCTGGACGGCATGAAAGCCAACCTGGAAAAGCTTCGCGGCAGCACCGCCGATTCGCCAAATGCCTGAACCGCCGTGCGCTCCGACTTCGCCCCGTTTAACGTAACGGTTGGTCAGGTTAGAGCGAATTTGCCGAACGCGATTGCGGCGAGATGCCCAAATTCGGGAAGCCGGGGGCAAGAGAGGGCATACCCGCCACGATGTCTGCACCGATGTCGAGCGGCGGCGAGGGCTCGGAACGTGGTCACCAATGAATCGACCGTCCGCAAGTATCAGGTCTACTGCTTCCGGCAGTTCGTTTCGAACTGTGATTGTCCGACGACCATCCTGCGAAAGCCGGAAGACAGGTACAACGCGATGTCTGGTCTGATGGATGGATGTGAACTCGTTTTTCCCCCCTTGCATGAATAGACAACCATGAATCTCCGCCGCCATTCGATTTCCAGACTACCGTCCCTTCCCACGATCGCGGTTGAGATTCTGCGGATCTTTGGTGATCCGGATGCCTCGGTTGCACAGATTGCCGCCGTCGTACAGGCCGACCCGGCGATTGCCGGCAAGGTTCTGAAGGCAGCCAATTCCAGTCGATACGGCCTGACTCGACGAGTCGCGAATCTGAACCAGGCGATTACAATGCTTGGCAAGTCCAAGGTCACGCCGCTGGTTCTGAGCTTTTCGCTGTCGACCGAATCCATCGAATCGCCGGAACATGCAGCCGTCTTCAAGCACTACTGGCTGCGATCATTCGTGCAGGCAACGGCTGCCGAAGTGGCGGGCCGACACCTGGGGGCGGGGTTTGCAGCCGAATGCTTCACTGTTAATCTGCTGGCGTCGATCGGTCAGCTGGCTTTGCTGAAGTCTGACGCCGATGCGTATATCGGATGTGTGGACCGCAGTCGTCTTGAAAGCCTGCCGCTGGCTGACGTGGAACGTGAAGTCTTCGGCGCTTCTCATTGCGAACTGTCCGTGGAAATGCTGTCCGATTCCGGACTTCCCGAACGCTGCATCGAAGCCATTACATACATCTCCGCATCGGACAAACATCCTGCGGAAGACAAACTGACCGGACAGCTGGGAACGGTGGCCTGTCTTGCCGATGCGTTCGCTCGTTATCTCTGCGACAACCAGCCCGGCATTGCTTTGATTGTGCTGCAGGAACGCCTTGCGGAACTCGGCTGCCCGGGGCTGACGATCGACCGGCTGACTGAAGAAGTTCGGAAACACCTTGACGAATCAGCATCACTGTTTGACATTGATCCCACCACACTGCCTGATCCGGAAGACCTGCTGCATGATGCTCTGGAGCAGTTATCCGAATTCACGGCCATGATACACGACGATGCAGAGCCGCAGGTACCGACAGAACTGGTGGCGGAAAACGGTCGACTGAAGCAGCAGGTCCGTGATCTGCTGCGTCAGACAACAACCGATGCCCTGACCGGCACTGCGAATCGAGCCTTCTTTGATCGACGCATGCAGGAACTCAATCAGCAGTGTACTCGCCGTGGTGAAACCATGGGCATTGCCGTAATCGACATCGATCATTTCAAGAAGGTCAATGACACCTATGGCCATCAGTGCGGTGATCACGTGCTGCAGCAGGTGGCTCAGGCTCTGTCACGCGTGACACGTTCCAATGAAACTCTGGCACGCTATGGCGGAGAAGAATTCGCCGTGCTCATGGAGGATATTGCTCCATCCGGGCAGGCCATTATGGGAGAACGCCTGCGATCGACAGTGGAATCTCTCCATGTCGAATTCGAGGGCACAATGATTCCCGTTACCGTCAGCGTTGGAATTGCGATCGGCGTGCCTGACGGCGAAGACTTCAGTCGACAGTTGTTCGCTCTGGCGGACGGTGCTCTGTATGAAGCCAAGCGACAGGGCCGCAATCGAATCATGATTGATGAAAGCTTCGCGCCGCTGAACTACTTCAGCCAGAAGCCGGAATCCCGCAATGCTCTGCTGGCTCACTGATTGACATCAAACAACCATCCCCGTTCAGCGATCGAATCGAAGTCCCAGCGGCAGCGATTCTCCGAACAGCTGAGTTCTGGTTTCCGCATCCGTGGCACCACCTTCGCGAATAAGTTGCAGAAGGTGTTCCGGAGCATTCATTTCCTGCAGATACAGTGCGGCTTCCTGTCGATCGTGTTCCGGAAGATCGAGCATGCGGTCATTGGTTCGGCGAGCCATCTGCATGATGGCAAGGGGAAGCGATGGCACACGGTCATAGCCTCCTGACAGCAGAGCCTGAAGCCAGCCACGGGCGGTCTCCGGGCTGACGATGGACTGTGGATTTCCATTCAGCGCGATCCGCGAACCCAGGCGCCCCAGAGTCCAGATCATGGGGTCCAGCACCGGTTGCATACGGGGCCGTGACAAGAACTGCAGAATGATGTCGCCGAGTTCACGACGCACGCCGGGAGGCAGCTGTTCGAACGCTCCCAGCAGTCGCCAGCATTCTGCGGCGTCCTTGTCGTGCAGACTGATCACTCCCCCTTTGCCTCGTCCGGAACTCATCTGTTGAGCCGTCTGGCGAATGGAACTGAGCAATGGCGA
Organism: Planctomycetaceae bacterium; assembly: GCA_020426485.1. Classification (GTDB taxonomy): domain Bacteria; phylum Planctomycetota; class Planctomycetia; order Planctomycetales; family Planctomycetaceae; genus JAGQPY01. The sequence continues at coordinate 4,419 of JAGQPY010000158.1, read as the reverse complement.
GGCCAGCGAATTCTGCTGGCCTCCACTGAGTCCCCCGGCGGCACGTCGCCAGAAAATCCACCACTGACAACGCACGTCGGGCGTGGAATGAATCAGTTTTCCGTTCAGCAGATCCCAAGTGGTGTCGATGCGCCAGTCGTCCAGAGCGAAGCCGAATCCCGGACGCAGACACCAGCCTGTCAGATTCAGCCAGGCCGCTTCGTGGGCCGCACTGCGACGACGACCATCGGCAAGATCAATCAGCATGCGCCAGATTTCCCTCAGCAGTGAAGTGGGCCACTGATCGCGGCTCTGGCCGATCTGTTTTGCAATTCGCGAAGCCAGACCACCGGCTTTCTCCGTTCCCGACGAGCCGAAAACGCCGTGCAGGATCGCTTCGATTTCGCTGATCGTTGCCTGATCAACAATGCCCTGTTCGTCGGCAACCGTCGCCTGATGAGCCGCAAGGTCCGTGCGAGTTGCACTGCGGACGTCGAACTGAAGCTTCCATTTCTGCTCCGACACCAGACTGCTGCACCACAGGTCCAGCGTCCCGACTTCTGTGATGCGAGCATTCAGGCGAATGGGCTCCGTGGTTTCACCGCTCCCGGCACCATCCACCGCACGACGAATCACAGTGCGAATGGGCGGCAGAGCCGTCAGTTGTTCGGGATCTGCCGCGATGGTGGTTCCGACCGCGTCGGTCAGACGACGACCGGAATAGTAGACGGGAAATTCCACCGGAGTGTTGGTCTGCAGCTGGAAAGTGTGCTCAAGCTGCACCGGCGGCTCACCGGGCTCCGTGCCAGCCGGAACCAGACACACGGCCGAACAGCCAGCCTGATCTGCGGACGCTTCCACTCCGACGTAGTATGTTCGCGGGAGTCCGGCGGAAATGCGAACGCCGATTCCTCGAGACACCATTCCGTAACATGCTGCTCCATGAGCAACCGCCAGATCAAGGCGAGCACTGTCCAGAATGATGGGTCGCCACGGATCGTGGGCGTCTTCCGTGAACCAGCCGGAAACGCAGTCAACCAGTCGCTGCCGCAGAAGAGACGATTCAAACAGCCCGCCGTTGAACAGAATGATGTCCGGTCGAGCAGGATGCTGATCTTCTTTCAGGAGTGCGTTGTCGGCCGCATCTTCTGCATGACTGCGCAGGAACCGGCTGAGATATCTTGTGATGGCCGTATCCGGTGCATACGGCAGACCGAATTCCCGAAAGCCGCTCTGCATCTGCTGCGGGACATCACTGAGCTTTGTGAGCGGAAGAAAACCTTCCAGCAGCAGATTCCGAACCTCATCGCGGGACACCGTGATCTGCAGGCTGCCGGCAATCAGTCTTGATCCAGATCCGGGCACGCTGACGGTGCAGGAATCCGGGCCGGATTCGCTGAGCAGTGATTCCTTCACCTGACGAGCTGTCCGGACCAGCACGCTCCACTGATGCGGACCAATTCGAACATTCTGCTGTTCGGTCAGCTTCTGTTCCAGAAACCCGGCCAGCGCCAGATCCAGATTGTCACCTCCCAGAATCAGATGCTCGCCGACAGCAACTCGATGGAAGACGACTCGCCCGTCCGAATCCGTCCGGACACGAATCAATGTGAAGTCGCTGGTTCCGCCTCCCACATCGCAGACCAGAATCTTCTGCCCCGGTGCAACGTGTTGTTCCCACTGGTCACGATGCCGATCAATCCATGCATAAAAGGCCGCCTGCGGCTCTTCGATCAGCAGCACTCGTTCCAACCCTGCCCTGCGAGCCGCCTGAATGGTCAGGTTTCGAGCAACTTCGTCAAATGACGCGGGAATGGTCAGCACAATGGTCTGCTCGGCCGCCGGATGTTCCGGAAACCGATGATTCCAGCAGGCCACCATATGGCGTAGATATCGGCTGCTGACTTCGACAGGAGACATCCGATCGACGTCGTCACCACCCTGCCACGGAAGGATACCGGCCGTCCGGTCAACGCCTGGATGACAAAGCCAGGACTTCGCCGATGCAATCAGTCGACCGGGAACCTGTATCCCGTGGTCTCTGGCCAGAATGCCGACAAAGGATCGGTCACCATGCTGCTGCCACGGCAACTGCAGAGAACCATCGGAGAATTCGCCGTCCGCCGCCTGATAATGAAATGACGGCAGAGTTTCCCGAGCTTCCACCTGTCCGGGAGCCACCAGTTGCGGCAACGACAGAACGTTAACACGCCACGCTTCAGCCGGGGTGACTTTCGATCCGCCGGGCGTTCCACCGCACAGGTCGATGTCGACAGCTGCCGTGTCGACATAACAGACGGCGGAATTCGTGGTCCCCAGATCGATTCCGATCACATAACGAGACGGGACAGATGTCCTGGTTTGATTCATTGCTCCCGAAGACCTGATTGCTGGACCGCTCGTGCAGAAGACATTCCCCAATTCATGGGGAAATGAGGTCGGACTGTACCGGGAGTTCAGGAGAAATTCGACGGGATTCCTGAAGTCTGATGCCGTTTCGAGTCAGCTGCCTTCCGACCGTCACTTCTGAAGGGAACACGCCTCGCGTCAAGCCCTTACGTGAACCAACGGCGACCTGTACCTGCCACCAAGTGAATGTCTCGAAGGAAAACAGTCTTCCCGTCGGCCGAGCGAGACCAGTTCCCGGAAGAAGAATGCCACATCACGAAAGCATGACGGCGGCTGGAACCCGTCGATTCCAACCGCCTGCCATGTTCATTCGTTAAACGGCCCGACTTCGGTGTCCGATTCAGACGTTTGCTTTCTGCTGATCGAACAGAGCCACCAGATCGAGCGGCTGTGCCATCAGAGCGTCAAGCAGCTGAAGTTCCTGCACAACGGGTGACGGACGATCGCCCGCGCTGATCGGCACGGACTGGACCCCGGAATTTCGGATCAGCGAGGACTTCGCTTCGTTCCGAGCCAGTGTGGTTTCATCCGTGGAAGAAGACTTCTCTGCAGCCGTTGCAATATCGACCGGCTGGGTTCGCTCCGTGGCGGCGTCACCGGATAACTGATCCTGAACATCAGGACCCAGCGAAACCAGAGCAGCCGAATTCTCAGCCTGCGATTCACTGGCGGTGATCGTCAGATTATAGGCTCGACTCCACACGCCGGAACTGAACAGATTGGTTTCGGCATCAATGGCCTTCACCCAGATTCGGTATCCGGCAGCGGGCAGAGCCGTCGGCGGTGTGTAGGACGTTCCCGTCAGATTGTCCTGTCGAATCACGACTTCGTTGGTCGCCACGTTGATGACATGCAGCACATAGCGTCCCGCTCCCACAACCCCGGTCCACGTGATGGTTGGAGGCGTCACTGTTGTTGGAGATGTCGGACCGGTCACGATCGCTCGTTTGTCGGTATTGGTAACACCCGCGTCACTCCAGCCTCGATTGCCCGTGTGATCGGTCGCCCGAATCCACCAGCGAATCACGCCTGTCGGAAGGTCTGTCGTGGGGGTGAAACTGGTTCCGACGATATTGTTGTGAATGATGTCGCCACTGGTTGTTCTCAGGAACAACTGGTACGACGTTGCGAATGGAACGGGGTTCCACGCGAATGTCGGTCGAGCAGAAAAGACCGGCGTCAGTGGACCAATCAATGTTGGCTTGACTTCGAACGTGTTGGGAGTTGACCACGCACCCGCATTGCCGGCCGCATCCACGGCTCGCACCCAGTACTTGTAGAATGCCGTCGGCAGGACATCCGGAGGTGTCCAGGATGTCGTCGTCACGTTGGAGTCCAGATAGACACGAGCGGGCGACGGTGTGATTCGTGAGAACCAGACTTCGTAACGAGCTGCTCCCGGAACACTCTGCCATGTCAGCGTCGGCGAACTGCCGGGGAACCGGCTGACCGCATCCAGGGTGACAGTGGAGTTGTCGGAGATCACCAGGTCCGCAGCAATCGGACTTCCCAGCGTCAGGCCGGATGATGGACTGACCAGCGACAGAGTGGCCGTTTCTGTGCCTTCGATCGACGTGTCCGCCGCAACGGTCAAAGTGACTGTGCCGCTGGTTTGTCCGTCTGCAATCTGAATCGTGGTGGAAGACAGTACGTAGTCCCCGGCCGTGATTCCTGTTCCGGTGACCTGAACATCGACCGTCTGATTGCCGCTGACTGGTTGAGCCGTGGTGGCAGTAATCGTGATCACCGTGCCTGCCGCTTCGGATCCCGTTCCGGCCGACAACTGCAACGTGACCTCGGTACTGTCATCGTTGGTGATGGTCCCCAACCCCTGGGCGTCTGCGATGGTGACGTTGAGTCCCGATGCAGCCACATTGGACAGATTCACGAAGAATGTTTCGGCTTCTTCGCTGGTCAGATCTCCCAGAACCGGCACGGAAATCTGCATGGTTTCTCCGGCAGTGCCGGCAAACGTCAGAGTCCCTGACACGGCCGTGTAATCAGTTCCGGCGACGGCCGGAATTGTGGTGC
>JAGQPY010000157.1 GCA_020426485.1 Planctomycetaceae bacterium | reverse complement strand
CGCTGTGAAGCATTTCTGCAGCCGGATTCGAGAATTCGGACAGAATCACGGTGAACTCAGAGGTCTCCCGACTTCTGCCACCAATGTTTTCGCCGTCAGAAAATGCTTCATACATTGCCTGATGCTGCGACGTTCTGTAGTGGACCATGTGTGGCCTGGCGACGCATTCGCGTCCGGCAAACGCGTTGTCAGGTGTTGTCGGCTTCGACCGCACCGACCAGACGGTCGAACACATCCGGCACTGCGCTGACCACGCGTGACCAGTTATGGATGAATGGGGATTCGTCCGGCCGATTGAGAAATTCTTCACCCGCCGCAAGGATCACTCGGCTGAACAGCTCGACCGTCGCTTCTTCCTGATGACGATCCAGAATCAGCCCGCTCATCAAAGCATCGTTGTTGTAGTGTCCCACGACATCCAGAGCCGTGCGGTAGTAACAGGCTTTCAAAGTCCGCAGCAGGTGCGGCGTGAACACAACACCTTCGACCGCCAGCTTTCGAATCAGCGCCTTGCAGATGTCGGTCGCCATTCGGTGTAGTCCTGCGGCAGCGTTGTCCTCGGACACCGGCTGATGTTTGTGGTCATAACTGTCGCAGATATCGACCTGACAGATCCGGTTCAGACTGCAGTTGCGATAGACTTCCGACAATGTTCCAATCTCCAGTCCCCAGTCGCTCGGAAACCGCAGGGATGACACGATTTCCGCCCGCATGGAAAACTCACCGGACAACGCGTACCGAAAACTTCCCATGTAGTCGAGATACTCTACTCGTCCCAGCACTTCCGTCAGTGCTCGAATCAGCGGAATGACCAGCAGACGGAAGACGCGACCGTTCAGTCTGCCGTTGGCCGCTCGATAGTAGTAGCCCTTGCAGAAAAGGTAATTGAACGACGGATGTGCCAACGGATACAGCAGTCGGGCCGGAATGGAACGGTCGTACGTCAGAATATCGCAGTCGTGCAGAGCCACCGCTTTCGTGGCCCCGGACGCCAGAAAATAGCCCAGGCAGTACCACACGTTACGACCTTTGCCGGGTTCGGTCGGAGCAACCTGTTTGTCCTGCAGCGCCGCATCAACAAACCTGAGTCGAGTGCCATCGTTCCAGAGAATGACGTGTTCCTGCGGCAGGCGATCGAAGAATCTTCGAGCCTTCCGGAACTGCGATTCGTTGGCACGGTCCAGGCCGATGATGATCTGTTTGAGATAAGGTATTCGAACCAGCTCTTCGAGAATCGGTCCCATGGCCGGGCCCTCAAGCTCTGAATACAGACACGGCAACAGCAGCGACATCGGGGTGTCCTGCGAAAACTCGACCAGTTCTGCTTCAAGTTCTTCCGTCGAACGATTTCGAAGGTTGTGAAGCGTGCCGATCACGCCGTTTTGAGCAAAGTCTGCCATACTGATTCTTTCCGTATTGTGGTCTGTAAACACGGTTGCAATGGCCGGACCACTTCGGCCTGAAGACTTGAGTTTTTCCACACCCGGAGGCACCGTCAGCGTAACAGGCGGATACGATCTTATGTCAACCTGCGTGCCACGGGGCGCCCGGGACTCCTTCGTGTCGAATGATCAGATGTTGGCAGTGCCTGTGGATTGCATCAGGTTGTCCAAGACTCTCGCAACTGATTCAGCCCAGCCCAGCGAACCGTGCTGAGCAGAGACAACACCCTTCGCGGTGTTAATGTCCACGTTCAGGGTGCCGTCGGGTGCAGGAATGCCAATGGGGACATCGGCTATGTTCAGCATGCTTTGATCAATGGGGCTGTCTCCAATTGCGACCGTCAACGGCGACGTGAAACTTCCATTTCGATATTCCTGCACCACTATTTTCATCGCTGCCCCCTTCGTTGCGGCACCGGCGACGTGCCAGAAGCGACCGCCTTTGGTGAGCGTCAGAGACTTCCGTGAGAGTGATTCCCGGAACGCTTCGATTCGTTCCGGAGCATCATCCCACAGCAGAGGTTCCGTGGAAGATCGTTCTGTCGCCATCTGCGCTTTCGCTGACGGCAGATCTGTCGCCTGCATTACACCTTCCAGGCCCAGATCGCGAAACGATCGAAAACGAAAGGCGAGTTTCAATTCACTCAGCACGTCAAGAATGACATCGCGAGATGTCCCCGGACATGTTGCCTCACGAGTCGGCCATTGCGTCCCCTGCCAGAGTATCTGACCGCCGTTTTCGCAGATCAGTGGAGCAGGACTCAGCTTCAATTCTGCGGCAAGTGCCCGCAGTTCACGGCCCGTTTTGCTGGAAGACAGGATGACGGGAACATTGTTTTCCCTCAGTCGCCGAAGAACGGGGATTGCCGGACCGCAGTCATAGTCTGTTTTGTTCAGCAGACAGCCGTCGACGTCGGTAAAAAGCAGGATGGGATGAAGTGAACTGGTCATGACTGCCGTACCCTACCACACAATCAACCGTGATGTAATTCCATCACGGTGCCGGCCCGGCGCAGCCTGCTTCTCAGAAGTGTCACCGGAAATTCCGTGTCAAGGGCAGTTCAGATGTTTAACGAATCTTTTGAATTCGAACCATTTCTTTTCAGATTCATGTCGACTGTACCGATTCAACAGACTGCGGAAGCTCCGCCGAGTTTGCGGATTCATCGGCGCTGCAGTTGTTTCTCTGATTGAATGCCTGATCTATGGATGGTGTCGTCGCCCTCATATTGCGAACATGGCTCACCGTTTCGTCGGTGATGTTGTGTTTTTCGTGGCTGGACGCAGTCCTGGGACAATCACCCGTCTATGTGGGAGGCCATGCTTTTAGAACAGTTCCGACGGAAGCAAATGGCCACGCAGCACAGCCCTTCGTGCCCGCTTCACCTCAGACGGACAGCTCTACGTTCGGTCTGCAGGGATCGGCGGATTCTGCCGACGTCTTTGCTCCGTCTCAGTTGGTACCGACAGCGGATCAGATTGGTCAGTTGGGAACTTCGCCTTCGTCAGGCGCTCTGGATTTGACCGAAGGCGCATGGCGTTTCAATTTTGAAGCGGCTCCCTGGCCCGTTGTTCTGCGTAACTTTGCTCGAACAATCGGCATGCCGATTCAGTTTCTGGGCGAGCCATCCGGATCGTTGACATACTTCGACGACCGAGCGTATTCGGTGCGCGACTCGATTGACATTCTCAATGATCATCTGCTGGCTTGCGGCTGCATCATGATTCGCGACGACAATCGGCTGACGGTCGTGGCGGCAGACTCACAGATTCCCGACGCGCTGATTCCTTACGTTTCGGTTCATGAAGTGGGGACTCTTGGCCGGAATCATCTCGCAACAGTCGCACTGCCGATTCAGGCAGTTGATCCTCGAGCCGTGGTCGCGGAAACGACGGAACTGCTGAGTCCTCTGGGCCGAGTTCGAGTACTGAGCGCGTCTGGTCGAGTTGTCGTCACTGACACGGGAGCCTACCTGCGACGCATTCGTGATCTGCTTCTGGGTTCGGGAATCGCCGCCGGAAATGTGGACACGGTTGTTGTGCAACTGCGTCATTCGCTGGCCGATGACGTGGCGGAGGCCATCAACAGCTTTCTGTCTGGTCAGAGTCGAAACACTCCGGATGCCGGTGGCGGACTTTCCGGTTCACCGGGGGGCAACGGTGCGCCGCAGCGAGTCGTTGCGGAAAAGACGACGAACAGTCTGCTGGTTCGCGGGAGTCCGGAGGAGATCTCCGGAATCTGCCAGATCATCCAGCAACTGGACCGAGCGCCGCGGGAGGTTCAGGTTCAGGCACTGCTGGTTGAAGTAATGTTGGGGAAGACGGATGAGTTTGGCGTGGAACTGGGCATCCAGGATTCCGTGTTGTTCGACCGCAGTGTTGTCGACAACATTGTGACCATCACAGAGACGACAACGCTGCCGACAGGTGTCGCGACCAGCAATCAAAGAATCCTGTCGCAGACGTCCGCTCCAGGATTCAATTTCAACAATCAACCGCTTGGAAACAATACGGCAATTCAACCGGGAACCATCGGCAAGCAGGGTTTGTCGTCGTTTGGAGTTGGTCGAGTTAACGGCGATCTTGGTTTTGGTGGGTTGGTGCTGTCGGCGGGTTCGGAATCGGTCAATGTGCTGCTGAGGGCATTGGATGCCAACTACAACCTGAATGTTCTGAGCCGACCTCAGATTCGCACGCTCGAAAATCACGAAGCTCTGATTCAGATTGGCCAGCAGGTACCGATTGTGGATGGTGTTTCTGTCACAGCCGTGGGCAGCGCCAATCCCGTGATTCGTCAGGACCAGGCAGGAATCATCCTGAAAGTCACGCCTCGGATCAGTCCGGATGGTCGCGTACTGATGGACGTAAACGCAGAGAAAAGCGCCTACAATCTGACTCGCGGAACAGGTGTTCCGATCTTTACGGATGCCACAAACGGCAATGTCATTGAAGCGCCGATCAAGGATATTACGACGGCAGAAACGTCTGTCAGTGTGCAGTCCGGACAGACCATTGTTCTGGGCGGCATGATTGGCGAAGAAACGACGACTGTTACTCGAAAGGTTCCCTGGCTGGGTGATATTCCGTTGATTGGGCGAGCGTTCCGGTACGATTTGCTGGACAATCAGCGAAAGGAATTGCTCGTCTTTCTGACGCCGATTGTCGTGGAAAATAATCAGCACTCCGCCTGGATCATGGATCGGGAAATTTCCCGCATTCAGATGCCTCCGTCCGCATGGGACTTTCTGCAAGACATGAACGGTGCTGAGGGAGCCGGCGCTGGCTGCATGACGTGTTCCGGGACGGCTCCGTTTCCGGAAGGGACCTTCTGTCCGCCGAATTCTCACAGCGGCGTCGTTCATGCTCAGGGGAACTCCTTCGCCGCTCCGCAGTTTCAGAGCCACATGCCGAACGGCAACACAGCACCTGCGCCGGGTACGACATTCGGAACTCTTCCGACGTTGCCAATCGACGCTGTGCCGCCACGAATGGACCACAACTTTGCCCCCATGCCCGGCGAAGCTCAGGGGACGATCGCGGCGCCTTCGATGTTGCCTCCGTCAAACCATTATCCGATGGAATCGGGACAGCCTTCGTATGCAGCGCCCGTTCCGCAGCACTTGCCTCGTCAGTTTCAGTCGCAACCACAACAACCGCAGTTCCATGGACAACCGATACCTCAGCTTGCCGTGCCCGCCGCGCCGGATGTTCATCGTCAGTTAGATCCTCTGCCGCTGCCATCAACCGGACAACAATCGGGGAATCAGAATCGTCAGCTTCCAAGGATGGCTCCGCCGGAATCAGTTCCGCTTCACGTATTCCCTCCATCGGTGCTGCCTTCGCCGCCGGAGCCGGAACCACAGTTGACGCCCATGCTTCAGGACCAATGGCCGCCGGCTCGTCCGCAGGTCTTCATTCCGGAAAAACAACCACTGCTGAACCCCGGTCCATTCCTCAGCTTTGGTGCGGATAGTGGCATCCAGTCCGATTCCAACATGCAACAGGTATCAGCCAGTCAGCACAGCACCGGACATTCATCCATGTCACGGAACGCATCATCTTCCGTTGAATCAATGCCGACCCATTCGCAGAATACCCTGCCGCAACAACCGGCAATTCAGCTGCCAACGTCGCCTCAGACAGCCGCAACCTCTGGCGTTTATCCGACGCAGTCCGAGAACAACACTTCTTCGCGGGAATCATTCCCGCGAATCGGGCGATCTCTCATTCCTGTCACACGGCCAACAGTCTCTCCAGTTGCCGTCACTCAGCCGAGACAGTCCCCATCGGCAACCCCGCAGACAGGCGAATCCGGTTCAACGGCCCCATCAACCTTCAACTTCCGCTGGAGCAATTACTAACGGGACAGCCTCTGTTCACTTCGGAGCCGGGTGGTTAATGGGCGTGTTTTGGTGGTCCACATTTGATTTTGTCGTGATCAATGCTGAGGCGGGACTGACAAAACGAAAAACGCCCGACACGATCTTCAAATCATGTCGGGCGTGTGTGTTGCAGAAGCTGATGATGCTGCAGACAACCGAAAACTCAGACCACTATCGGTGAGTCAGTCGACTCTCAGTGTCGTCGGGGACGAGCTGCTCAAAAGTCGGAATCTTCGCTCCGCCTTCGGCACCGACCGCCGGCAGACGAATCTCGTCATCCTGAGCCACGCCGAATTGAAACGAGCTGTGTCCGTTGGGAATCCGCAGTTCCGGATGATCGAAGGGGGCTCGATTGTACCGTACGCGTTCGTCTGTCAATGCTTCCAGAAAAGCCACAAGGTCCGCAATCCCTTCCGGGTTGTTCTGTAGTTCTTCGATCCCGTCAACGTCCGGATCCAGAACTCGAAGATTGCGGTTAAAAAAGTCGGCACCACGAGTGTAGAACTGAACAACTTCTGTCAGTGTTCGCATGCCTCCGTTATGCATATACGGCCCGGTCAATTCGATGTTCCGCAGTGAAGGCGCCTTGAAAGCTCCTCTGACAGCGGTGCGAGCTCCAGGTGGAACACTGATGTCCTGCCCAATATTGTGGCCGTTCTGACGCTGTGCGGCGTAGGAAAGCGGTCCGAATTCCGGGTGCGTGGCTCCGACTCCCAGATCTTCTTCCGTCGGCCGAACGCCGATGTTGTAAAATCCGCCGTCATAAAAGGCGTTGCCCTGCTGAACCGCCATGAACTCCACCAGGTTTGGCCGATTTCTTCGGACTTCACTGATGGCAGCACCGGCATACTCCGCCCCGCCGTGACAGTTAATACACCGGCCCGCGCCGAAGAAGATTTCCATTCCTCGTTTGGCCGCCGGAGACAGAGCGTCTTTGTTGCCCAAAGCGAATTCGTCAACGGGGGCCTGATCAGAAATCAGTGTCGCCTCATACAGCATGATGGAAAGTCCCCAAAACAGTGAGAAGTTGGCTTCCATCTGGGTGAAACCATCAGCGGTCGGTGTCTTCGCGGACCACCAGTCGTCATGGAAGGCTTCCGAAATCAGCTTGTTGTAGCTGATCCCCCAGTCCAGTCCGTTGACTTCTCGGTTGGCGTACGGCCCCAGAACGCTGTCGTTGGGATGCACTTTCTGTTGGGCCAGCGGTCGCAGCGAAATGAGCTTTCGACCGACTTCCGCAAACGGTCGGCCTGTGAATCCCGATTCCACACTACTTCCGACGGGGCCGACTGCCTGTGACGCCAGAGCAGCGTTGTTCAGCAGAATCGATACTTCCTCCGTCGATTCGATGCCGTTGTGGTACTGAGAGGGAAGGAATGAGTGCAGCAGCGACGGCGTCCGCCGAATCAGACGTTCGTACCGCCTCGCTCCGGGATATCGCTGGATCAGAAACTTCAGCTTCGATTCGAAGTCGTTCCGGACGACCTTCTTCAGAATCTTTGCCTTTGAGTCAAGATCGCCGAATGAGTTCACGCCGTTGAAGTGGTGCCGCGCTCGACCGTCCCAGAAGAGGCGATCCAGAAAGACGGCGTTGATGGTTGTCGGTGTATTTCTTCCCGTGACCTGGCGAACGGGAACGCCATGTTGATGAACCGACGGATTGTCAGGAGAACGACCGATCTCCCGGGCAATTCCTTCATGGATGCGAACAAAGTCAGCTTCAGGAATTCCCTGTGAACCAACGACAGCTTTGGAATCACGAATGACAGAATTGTTCTGTCGGGAACCATCCGGATCCGAAACCTGATGGAAGGGAAACTGATCTGCCCGAAGTTCCTGGTTTGGACCACCGGCGGCATTGAATTGCTGCACGGCTTCATTTCGCAGTCGACGCTGTCCGTCTGCGTCATCTCCTTCAGGACCAAACGTTCCGCCGATTGCTCCCGGTTCCAGAGTATTACGAGTTCGGACGTCCGCACCAGCGTGCCAGTGGCAGGTCGCACAGGCTGTTCGGCCGTCACTGCCCATCTGCATGTCCCAGAACAGGGCCTTGCCGAGAACAACGGCCTTGTGACGATCCTTGACAAACCTGTCCAGATTATCGGGCAGCGGAACCGGCACCGTGGACAACGCAATCGGCTCGGTCTGCGCCAATTCGGCCGTTTCCGTGTTCGCGGGCAACTCGGACTGACCGAGGCACCGGCCCGACAAGGCCAGCGCGATCACGACTGCCCCTGACGATCTTAATAACGCTGGAATCGGATGCTTCGGCATCCGGCACGACAATGCTCCGTTCGACTCAAGTTTCATCTTGGCCTACTCCCGGATTTTGGAGAAGTTGGCTCAGAGACTTCCGTTCCTTGCTAAAGCAACAACCTCGCGGGTTCATCGCAATTCGGCAGCGTATTTCGTGCACTCCCGTATGCGTAACAGAAACACCGGCTACTTCGGTATAACCGGCACATCCGGGCAGTTTTGGACGACGGATGAACCGGTTGGAAGGACTTTTCCGATTTGTCCGGAATCATCTGAAACATCAGTGTCAGCTGTATCGATTGTGACGGCAGGTGGCCTTTATACAGCGGAGATAAAGGAGCGATCAGAATCTGTTCGCCGTCGGAACACGGATGATTTTCTGCAACACCGCCTCCCCGGCAGGTTCACGGATTGATAGAAGAATCAACGAGGACGATTGAACGTATCGTTCAGGCTGTCTCCAAGGCCGAGTTGAACGGGCGGGTGGTCGTCGATGGCCAGCAGGATGTGATCGGAGTTGATCTGCTGAACCTGAAGTCTTCCGGGGCGACCGCCGCCGGACGGAATCTGACCGATGTCAATGGATTGGTCTTCTTTCAGCACCATATCTGTCTGAGTTCGTGGATCGACGAGCCAGGCTTCCTTCTGACGTCCGTTCAGGACACAGGCCACAAGGACATAGCTTTCCTTCGGCGCCTCTGCTGCGGCCATTTTTGACAGCGTTTCCGGATCCGGTGCCGGAAAAGAATCCGGAGTGGACGCGGGACGGGGCGAAAGCGGACCGGCAGAACGAGAGAACAGATTCCTCTGAGTCAGTAGTTGTTCCAATCGAAGTTCGGTGTCCGTCGGAGGCACAGCGGAATTCGGATTGGACAGACGAACGGACTGCGAGTGTCGAAGGGCGGCAACTTCCAGATTGATCCCAATATTCTGCTGAGAGTCATCGCGGCCTGGCGCGATGGCAATTTGACTGATGCGGTTCAGAATTCCTCCACCGCGCAGATGGGACAGAAGTTTGACAAGGTCAGCAGTCGTGCCGGTGCACGTCATGGAAAACGGAATGCGGAATCCAATGTCCGGTTCTTCGATAGCCCGACCCGGGTTCAAATTGACTTCACCAAGGCCACATTGAACGGCGGTGATCATCAACCACTTTTGAAACTCGGCAGTCGCGGCCAGCGGTTCTGCAGGCAGGCCATCCGCCGTCAGTTCTCGAACTTCTCTCATTGCTCGATCGTTCAGTTTGACTTCAGATTCCGCGTCAACGATCTGCTGCTGGAGCCGCGTGATGGTGGACTGCTGGTCATCCAGAGGACTCAGGATGTATTCGGAGAATGCGTCGAATCCCCACGTTCCCAGGACGATGGCTCCAAGGGCCGCGGCGGCCATTTTTTCGGTTCGTGTGCTGAACATATCTATGTTTCCGTCAGGAACGTAAAGTTCCACGAGACTGATTGAATGGTAAGAAACGACGCGGTTACGGTGCTGAATTCGACAGATTGACTTCGGTTGTAAATCGCACGGTGAACCTGCCGTCACCGGAATTGCTTTGCAGACCACGCGGCTGAAGCTGGTAGTGGTCATCGTTTTCCAGCAGTCGACTTTGGAAGTCGATGACGTCATTCGCCGTGGCGGCCAGTCCGGTAGATCGAATCGTGGCCGTGGGGCTTTCCGATCGATGCTCCAGCTCAAGTCTCGTCAGACAGACCTGACCTGCCGGAGGCATCAGGTGAACAAAATCATGCAGTTCCCGGCACCAGTCTGGTTGTCCCTGCTGCCAGTCCTGCAGAAAGACGTGAGCCATCCGATGAGTCTGACCGCGTTCGATCACCTCCTGCAGTTCGGTGTGTCGCTTCTCCAGAGCGGTAATCCGCTGGCTGTATTCCTGTTGATTCAGGAACAGGCCGCCCCCCAGCACAGAAGCCAAAACAGCCGTCAGCGCGGCTGCGCGAATCAACGTGCGACGGCGGACGGCAGTGTGATCGATTGGCTTCCTTGGGTGAGTCAGATCCGGATACGGTGCGTGTTGGCGAACGGCATGAACCAGCGCCAGCAGTCGAACATCATGATGCCGGTGATCGTTGGATTGCTGAATTCGGCACTGAAGCAGCGGCTTCAGTGGCTGAAGGATCTCGCTGCTGCGAGCACCGAGGACAGATGCTGATGAGAACTCAATAGATCGCAGTGTTTCCGGCAGTGCCTCCAGAATGCGGCGAGTACCTGCGGCAATTCGCTGAGCTGCCTGATCAGGATCGGCAGGAAGCGAACTCAGAGAATACGACGCCAGAGGACGCCGATGGCGGCTGAGCACCAGTTCGGTTCTGGCTTCATTGCAGAGAATATCAAGATGCAGATGTTCTGACGTTCCGGTACCAAGGACCGGTGCACTCAGGTCACCCGATCCGACAGCGATCAATGACAGTCCGGCACTTTCCACAAGTGTGACAATCTGCTGGTACATGGACCGCAGCATGACAACCAGCAGAACATGGCGGACATTTGATTCAGGTTCGGCCGGCTGAGCGATATAGTCCAACACAAGATTTTCGAGCGGTTGTCGACTTCGAACTTCTGCCTGTGACTGGACCAGACGCGTTAAGTCAGTGACGGCCGTGGGAACCTCCAGCAGATTCAGGACAAGTTCGCCTCGGGGAGCGGATACCAGCACGCTGTTGGCCTGCATTCCCGCCGAACGTACCTGTGAGTTCAGCCAGTGACCGGCTTCGACAGGATTGATTTCCGGTCGAGCGTCCTCCGGCCAGACGGCGTGAACCCGCTTTCCAATGGAGATTTCGTCCTGACGAATTGACATCTCGGTGATGGTGACCGAGTTGCCCATCCAGTCGATGGCGAGAAACGTCGAGGGAAGCTTTAAGGCAGCACGCCGTTCATCCTGGTGCGACTCAGAATTACGGAAGTTTGCTGCCGGTTGGTACAGATTGAGTTTCATAGATCGGAGACTTCTGTTTCAACAATGATGCGACTTCTGATTGTGTTCCGGCAGGACCAGCCCTTCGCGATGCGGCTCTGTTGCTAGTGCAGTGTCAGCCATGATTTGATGAGTAGGACGGCCTTTCCAGGCCGTCAGCTCATTAGGACGGCCTGAAAAGGCCGTCCTACAGTCACTCATTCGAATATTGACAGACCACGAGTGTCGTGTCGCACGCAGTAGTTCAATTAAG